>JAFTTQ010000035.1 GCA_017466665.1 Oscillospiraceae bacterium | reverse complement strand
TATAGGCATCGGAGGTCTTCAAGGGATTCAGCGTGACCGGCTCATAGGTAACAGGAACCTCTGCTGTATGGTAAAAATCACCCTTACCGCTTAAAAGGTCTTTGCTTATAGAATTCCGCTTCAAAGTGATGTTATCGATATACAGCTCCGTATTTCCCCAATCGGGCACAAGCAGATTCAACTGGCCGCCTGTTGCGGTAAAGGTCTTTTCCACATACATCCAGTCTTCTGTAATGGCAGAGCTGCTCACTGTGCCATCCGGGCTGTACTCGGGCTGACCGATCAGAACACCGTCGCCGTTGCCATACAGTGCCAAAACCTTGTTGGTGTTGTTGGTGCTGCCCTTGACCCACAAGCCCAGGGTGTAGCTTGTTCCCGCAGTCAAGCCGGCATAGATGGCAACCGCCGTATTCTTCTGAACCGCGCTTACCATATGCAGCGCACCAATGTCCTTATAGCCCTCATACAGGATCTGGGCGTAATGGGTATCGTCCCATTCCGGCCATGTGCTGCTGTTGTCCGGCTGCCCTGTGGGATACATAGGGATCCAGTGGTCAGGATCCGTGCATTCATAGGCGCTGGTCTTTTGCGATGGATCGATGGATACCGGCACGGTTTTGGTCACAGCTTCCGTTTCCACTGCTGCATTGGCCAAAAGCGGACACAAGGGAACCATCGAAACCGACAAGATTCCTGTTAAAAGCAAACAAAGCAAACGGACAGTCCATTTTTTCCCGTTAGACCGCATATATCTTCCTCCCAAAATAGATAGAATTTCCTATTTTTGTTATTATATCAAATGGAAATAGCCTTGTCTGCCCAATTTTTTTACCGTTTTATTCGGTTTTTTTGCTGATGTAAGGGCCGATGTGGGCATCGGCCCCTACGATTGCATTATAATAAGGGGCTGCCGCTTTTGCGGCAGCCCCGGGTTTGGGTTTGCGAAGTATTATGAAGCTCTCTTTTCGTCAATTACACAGCATCGGGGCGAAGAACCTCTGCTGCCACATGATAGTTATACAGTGCCTTCATCAGGTTCTGCAGATTCTCAGTGCCCTTCTGGCTCATACGCACGATGTAGTTCATCGGGCAGTAGGAAACCGTCACACCGCCTGCGGATGCCCACAGGGTATTATCCAGATCCTGGGGATTGATGTCCGCGATCTCTACATAGTAGTACTCGCCCTTCTGAACAGCCTCGCACTCTGTGCCGTTAACGGTGAAGGTATAGTCCTCCGCATTGCCGGAAACGGTGAAGTAGTAGCGAATAGCGATCTTATCCCGGAACAGCAGGGTCGCACCGTAGAAATTGATGTTGGCATCTTCATCCAGAATCTCCATCTCCGCGGCTGCATCGGCAGGGATCTCGGCTGTGCCTACACCCTCAATGCCGGCATTGACCAGGTTGTCCGCATCATAATCGAAGTAAACCTGTGCCATAGCACCGTAGTTCAGCATATCCTTCAAAAGCTGGTGGTAGCTGCTCATACTGCTATCGGCCAGGACATACTGGGCATACTGCAGGACAGAATAGCTCTTGACCGCGCTGGCATCCTCGCCGTTGACGACCTGCACGGTAATGGCAGCACCCATCTGAGCGGCGGCAACATTGGCAGAAACATAGAAGCAGTTGTCATCAGGGTTGACACCAACCTCTGCGGCATTGTAGGTAATGCTCTCGCCTGCAACATTCAGCACGATCTGTGCAGTATCCTGAATTTCTTCAGCAATGGCGATCTTGAAGTTGACGCTCAGGTCACCGCCCAAGGTCAGGCTCCAGCCTTCCACATCGGTCAATGCGTCGGTGTAGCTGTCCACATAGCTTTCACCGCAAAGCGTACAGGTATGGGTGGTGTAGCCCTGTGCAGACAAGGTCGGCGCAGTCACTACGGATTCATAGCTGTGATCGCATTCCAGTGCGGTAATGGCAATATCATAGAAGTTAAACTCGTCTGCTCTTTGCATTAACTCAAAATCACTGCTGGGAATATCGATACTGCCGGCATTGGAGGTAATGGCAAAGACGATGGGCTCGCCCTCTGCCGCAGGTGCCATCTGCATGGTCACATTTTTATTGCTTGCAGACTGGGTCACGCCGTTATGGGTCACGCTGAAGTTCTGGTCACCGGCGGTCACGCCCATTTCCACATGGTTGGAAACGCTTACATTGCTCTTGCCTGTATAGATCTGATAGTACATTGTATTGCTGTTGAGGATCTCCGCGCCGGTGGAAGGCAGGATGATAGGCCAGGCTTCAGAGCCGGAATCCATAAAGCTGCCAGCACCGCCCAGAACATCATTGCCGTTGGGATCCAGAACCTGAATGTTATCGATGTAGTACTCGCCTACATTGTACTTAGAGAACGACAGAGCCAGGAACATAAAGCCATTTCCTTCACCATCGGCGCTTGTAGGCAGCTCCCAGGTCAGGTTGATCCAGCCGTCGGTCACATATGCACCGTCAACGAAGCTAACGCCGTCAGCCGCCGCAAGCTTTTTGTTCACGCTCAACTCTGCCAACTGGCTGTCGGTGCAATAAGCAGGATATACATAGAAGCCTTCCGTATTGTAGAAGGTGCCCTTGACATTCATAGACAGGGTATAGCTGCCGCTTTCCAGATCGCTTGCCATAGTGGTTGCAAGGCAAAGATTGGTGTCCGAAGGCGCTGCACTGCTCTGCCAGATATGCAGAGAGCCGGAATCATTTGCGCCCTGGCCGGAAATATCCACTGTGCTGTGGTCGGTTGCCTCATAGGTCATACCGTTCCAGTACCAGCGGAACGCGCGCTCCAGCTCACTGCTGATGGTAGCCAAGCCTTCTACAACAGGCTCAGTGGGCTCGGTTTCAGGCGGATCTGTTTCCGTAGGCTCGGGTTCCGTGGGCTCAGGCTCCGGAGTCTCAGCACCAGGCGCCACACAGAAGTTACCTGCACCGTTCAGATAGTCCTTGCCGTCAGCATCCAGCAGCTTTACATTATCCACATAGTAATCCGCACCGTTGACATACTTACTGACCATCAGGTAAATATAGTAAACATCGCTGGTGGTGGTAAAGCTCTCGGTGACAGTTGTCCAGTCGCTGAGGGTCTTTGCACCTGCGGCAACACGGAACTGATTGGTCAGGGTATCATTGCCATAGAGGTAGAACTTGTTGGAGTTATTATCGGTATTACCCAAATCGGTACCCTTGATATTGTACTGGATCGTGTAGGTTCCGGTGGGAACGCAGTCCACCCGGATGCCGATTACCATATCCGCATCGGCAGTCTGCCCGTCAGGCTGATAGACGTGAACAGAACCCGCATCGTTTGCGCCTTCGCTAACGATCTCCATGATCTTGGTATCGTTGTTAACAAATCCGTTGTGGTTAAACCACTCGTAGTTGGTGCCGGGGTTGGATTCGGCAATGGTGACAGGCTCATAAATGCAGAAGTTACCGGCACCGTGGAGCAGGTCATTACCATTGGCATCCAGGAGCTTCACATTATCCACATAGCAGTCAATACCACAGACATACTTGCTGATGCCCAATACGATATAGCTGGATTCGGTTGTGGTGGTAATGGTTTCAGACAGTGTTGTCCAGTCGCTGACCGTCTTGGCACCAGCCAGATTGCGGAACTGCGTGGTAAGACCGGAATCCTTATCCAGGTAGAACCGGCAGGCATCGTTCAGGGTAGTGATACCCAGGTCGCTGCCCTTGATATTATACTGCAGAGTATAGGTGCCTACTGGAATCGTGCCAGTCCGAATATGCAGGCGCATATCCTCCGCTGCTGCAACACCGTCAGCTTGATAGATATGCAGAGCACCCTCGTCGTCAGCGCCCTCCTCTACCAGGCTGATGTACATTGCGTCGGAAGCGGTATAGCCATTGCCATTGTACCACTTATAGCTCTCGCCGGGGTCAGAATCACAGATCTCAAATTTTTCCTCGTAGTAATAGAAATCGCCAGAGCCAGCCAGCAGGTCTGTTCCATTGGAATCAACCAGCGTGATATTATCTACATAGATATCCACACTGCCCCAGTCAGCGGCTACCAGATTGATCTGGCTCATTTCTGCAGTAAAGGTATGCTCATAGTAGTTCCAACCTGCACCAAAGGAGGCGGTATCGGAAATAATGGTACCGTCGCCGTTGGCATACATACCCAAAACCTTACCGGTGTTGACGGTACCCTTTGCATAGAAGCCCAGGGTGTAGGTCTCACCTGCTGTCATGCCGGCATTGATGGCAATACCTGTATTCTTGCCGGCACAGCTCACCAAATGCAAAGAGCCTGCATCCTTGTAGCCGTTGGCTGTGATCTCAGCATAGTGGACATCATCCCAAGCAGGCCAGGTACCGCTGTCAGGGCCGCCGGTGGGGTACATAGGTGTCCACACGCCGGAAAGGGAACCGCCGTAGGCATTGGCAACCGTAGCAGTATCCAGCTTGGAAGCATCCGGCCACTGGTTGGTATCGGTGCTATCTGCCGCAACTTCTTCCAAAGTGCAGAAATTACCGGCACCATTCAATACATCCACACCGCTGCTGTTGATAAGCTGGATATTATCCACATACATATCGGTCGCCCAGTTGTATTTGCTGAACGAGAAGATCAGGTAGTAGAAGGAGGAGGCGACTTCAATATTCTCGATTGTCACCTCTGTCCAATCTGCCACATCGGCGTTGCCCAAGGCGTCGTGCAGATTTGCCACCAAATCGAAACAGCCATAGGGATAGAACTTACAGGTCTGACCGCTCAGACCCAGATCACCCTTGACCTGCAGCTTCAGGGTATATGTACCGGCAGCCTGACCGCCAATAAACACGCCCATAGACATATCGCTGTTTGTCACATTATCCTGATACACATGGAACGCGCCGGCATCCTTGCAGCCGTCTTCCACGATCTCAAAATAGTTGGCAGCACCCTCGGTAGTCACGAAGGTAGAGCCGTTGTTGTACCAGGCACCTACTGTGCCGGTATCAGAAGAAGCAATGGTTGTGGGCTTCTGCTGAACATAGGTGTATGCAGTCGATTCCTCAGCAGAGGATTCCACTGCCAGGAAAGCTACTGCAGGTACCATACCCAGGATCATTACAAGAGTAAGTACCCAACTGATAAGTCGCTTCATAAATTTTCCTCCTTATAATTTTGGAAAATGGGTAAAACTTCCCCATCTTCTAAAGAGTCAAATTTAGTATATCGGTTTTTTTAACTTTTGTCGCCCCAATTTTTTGACTAATCCGGTAACTTTTTTCTACTTTTGCTATATCTATTTGTGCAGAAATGACAAATGCAGCTCTTTTTTGTTAACAAAATGACCAATTCTCCCGCCGGTTGATATCCGGACTCCCATTCCTACCGCTTAAATTTTTCAATATCATCGACGCAGTCGTAGTACTTTGTAACAGCTAAAACTTTGTGTCATTGCGAGCCCCGTAAGGGGCGTGGCAATCTCATATAATAAGCTGTTACAAAGTAGTAGAGGCCGATGTGCCTCAATCGGCCCTACGGATAGTGCGGTAAATAATCTATTTTTACTTATGAATTGTTAAAAAGGGCGGTGGCTCAGTACAATGAGTCACCGCCCGTTTTTAATCACTGATCTGATCCAGAGAATAATGAAGCTGGGAAATATCCTTGCGCTCCATCCAGCGTCCCCGGGTAAAATCCGGGATCGGCTGAGGCATACCGCCGGTACTGATAGACTGCTCGCTTAATGTGCTGATGCACATCCAGGTTGCGGTATCATACACATCAATAGGTGTCTGTGTACCCTTGCGAACCGCCTCAATGAACGCCTGCAGCACAAGAAAATCCATACCGTCATGACCGCCAACGGGGACATAGTTCTTCCACAGGGGATGATGGTACTGCTCCTCGTAGTCCTTGGCATTGTCCCACAGCTTCTTGGGCTCAAAATCGTTTTCATTATCCTTGCCGTCCAGGAATACCGCGTCCATATCCTCCCAGTAGCCGCCCTTCGTGCCACGGACGGTAAAGCCCCGGCTGTATGCTCTGGGCAGGGTGGTATCCAAGGTCAGGGTGATCAGCTCGCCGCCAGCACAGCGGATCACCGTTTTGACGATATCTCCCTGGGCAAACTGTGCCTTTGCCAGCTTGTCCTCAGTCCCCTTCTTTTCCACGATATATTCGTGCAGTCCCTTTGCGGAGCTTGCCATAGAGGTCAGGCTCAGAAGACGGTTTCCCCGGTTGATACCCAGCACCTTGCAGATGGGGCCAAGCTCATGGGTGGGGTAATTTTCACAGTTGCGGTGCAGGTAATTGCGCAGGCGGTAGTGGCGGTTTTCCTCACCGTAGGCGATCTCCTCACGCAGGTCGTGATGGTAGCCGCCGTCACAGGCCACGATCTCACCGAACAGCCCCTTTTTGACCATATTCAGCACCATCAGCTCCCGCTTACCGTAGCAGCAGTTTTCCAGCATCATACAGGGTATGCCGGTACGCTCGGAGGTATCCACCAGCTTCCAGCAATCCTCCATAGCAAAATTGCCGCCGACCTCCATACCCACATACTTTCCTGCCTCCATCGCAGCCAAAGCGATCTCCACATGGTATTCCCAGGCGGCTGTAATGAGAATGGCATCCACATCCATTGCGATGATCTTATGATAGTCGTCCGTACAGAAGGGACGGCTGCCGGTTTCCTTTTCAATTTGATCCGCAAGCTTCTGGGTTCTGTCCCCGTACAGATCACAAATGCCGGAGATCTCAACCCCCTCCTTATGCAGTGGGATCAGAACACCGTTTATCAGCACATCGCCTCTGGCACCGCAGCCGATCACACCAAGGCGTACAATATCTTTCATATTCTATTCCTTCTTCCTTTTCTAATTTGTATAAACCGTGACGCAGTGCTCCGTGCCGGCGGGGAAGATGGGTAAGATATCTCCCTGTACCGCCTGTCCGTCACATACCATACTGCCCTTACCGAAGCATATGTGGATATGGTAGGTGGCTCCACGGTACTGCCGGGTAATTTTTGTATTATCCAATTCCGCTGGAATACAGGGCTTCAAACGCAATCCGTTAAATGTTGATTGCACACCCAAAAGATATTCTGTAATGCACCGGTACATCCATCCTGCCGTACCTGTGATCCAGGAACAGGGCGCGAATTTGGCAGAATAGGGATTTTCCGGCCCTAAGTACATATTGGTCATGGCATAGGGCTCTACGCCGCTTGACTCCAGCTCCGGGTTATCCGGCAGTATCTCACAGACTGTGCGGTACGCATCCGCTCCTCTGCCCAAGGCGCAGTCCGCCGCCACCTTGAAGGTAACGCCGTGATTGTACACGGAGCCATTTTCCACGCAGCCGGGAATAAAGTAGCTGGCTCTGCCAATATGGGGATCGCCCTTAGTATAAGAGGGGGTACACTGAACATATCCGTAGGGGCAGTGCAGCCGTGCCTCCACCTGATCCATAAGCTTACTACCCTTCTCCCCTGTGGCGATTCCTGCCAGCACCGCCCAGGTCTGGGGATTCAGATAAAACTGTCCCTCGGCATTTTCGTTGGAGCCTACCTTTTCACCGTGATCCGTATAGCCGTAAATATAATGGTCGCCGTCCCAGCCGTAGGTATTCACCGCATTGGTCAGGCGGCAAATATGCCCCCGCCACATTTCGGCTTCTTCCCGCTCTCCCAAAAGCCCCAGAATCTCCACAAATGTTTTGAGAGCCTTGACTGTGGCAATGGTCAGCCACACGCTTTCTCCCTTGCCCAACAAGCCGGCGGCATTGATGGAATCGTTCCAGTCACCGCCGCCCCATAAGCAAAGTCCGTGTTCACCCAACTGGGTAGTGAGGAATTTCATTCCCCGGCGGATGTGCTCCAAAACGGTTCCCGTTTCATCACATTCAAAATATGGACAGTTTTCCTGCAAAAAGTCCAGATTTCCGGATTCATTCAGGTACGCCAACACCGTTTCCGGAATCCAGGCAGCGCCGTCCATATAGGGATAGCGCAAAAACGGCTCAAACATACGGATGGTATTGCCATTGGGGAATTGGTGGGACAGGCACAGCAGAATCTTTTCCCTCGCGGTTTTGGGATCAAAGGACACAAACGCCGCCACATCCTGCATCACATCCCGGAAGCCTTTGCCATAGACTCTCGCCCAAGTCTTGCCCAGGTCGATCTGATTTTTCAGCCATACATTGACAAGGGTATCCATATAGGTGTTGCCGGTTTCCATTTGGAACACCTGCTCTGCTGCAAGGGATTTTGCCTTTCTTTGGGTCAGCACCTCCTCAAAGGCACCTGGCTTCAACAACATTTTGACTTGCTGTGCCGCCTCCTGCTCATTTCGGCTGATGCCCGCGGCAAAGCAGACTGTCTTCTTCTCGCCGGGTGCCAGAGTCAGCCGCAGCTCCAGTGCGCCGGAAGGGTAATCATCGTAGGAACCGCCGTGGTTATTCAGGCTATCCTGCTCCAACGCCACCGGCTCGGCATAGGTGCGGTACAAGCCCTTAAAGGCGGTCTGGGAGGTGGCAAAGGAATTGACCGGCTGATCGGCACAGAAATAGACATGGGGGTAATCGTGCAGCTTCTTGCCTCCCTCGTGGTAGATATCGTGGGAGCAGAAAAGACCGCCTACCGTGTCGCTCCACCGGCACAGGTTGTAGGAGCAATGCCCGGTATAGTCGATCCCCAGCATTGCGTGGACATACAGGGATAACTCTCTTTCCGCGTTCTGCGTATTTTCCACCTCTACACGCCATAGCTCCCCATAGCCCTGCATCGGTGCGGTTACGGTGAAGGTGCCCCTTAGGCCGTATTTTTCACCGATCACAGTCTGAACACCGCAGCCTACTTCTGTATGCAGACTATCGTGGGGTTCTTTTGTAAAAGGACGGTTGACGCAGAAATATTCGCCTGTTTTCCGATCCTTCAGGTACACCAGCCGGGAGCCCTCTCCGTCGGCGATCACCGTGCGGCGGGTATTATAGCCCACCTTGGCAAAGCTGAAGCCGCTGGCATTGTGATCCAGTTTAATCAGAAATTCCTCATTCCAGATATAGTTCACCAGCGGTCTGACCGGCTCCATATCTTTGATAATATACTTTTTTTCATGAAAATAGCCTGTTTTCATATGTATTCTCCACTGTCAAAATATGATTTTGAAACATAAACGGTTTTTTGGATAGGATCTTGACTGAATCAGGCAATTCTATCTGAAAATCCCCCGAAACATCGCCAATATACAGCGTTTTCACATTTTCAAAGTATGGCTTGAGCACGCCGTTTTCCTCATAGGCGCCAAGCACACAGCCCGGCAGGATCGCCACGGTTTCAAACCAGGTATGGGCGGCTCTTGCCCAGGCATAGCGGGAAAGGGTCTGATCCCGGCGGTGGGGAAAGCCTGTCCGGTCGGAGCGGTCCATATCTCTGCCGTGGGTATTCACCGCGCCGCAGGAAATGGAATCATACTGGTAAATGGCGTACATATTGCCGTCAATATCGGTTTTGGAGAAATTGGACATAAAGCAGTTCCAGGAATCCAGCAGTCTTTCATCGTCACCGCACAAAACCCCGTACCAGTACTCTGCCTCAGCCCGCCATATCGACCAGGCATGACCGTAGCATACCGCAGGGCCATCGGAATCGCCCTCCCATACAGTTTCCCACCAGCGCAGGCTGGAACGGAACATACAGCTATGGGGCGTATGGACTGTATAGGCATCGTGAAGGGCAAGCACATCCCTTGCAAAATCCAGATATTCCGATTTTTTCTCCAGCTTAGCGGCCACATACAGCACCGTTAACGCGCTGCAGCTCATAGAGCCCTCCTCCACCTCGGCAGCGGCATCATCATTAGCACCGCCCTCTGTGGGAAAATCCAGCCCCCGGCGGAGCAAATGGTCTGCCATCCCGATGGCGACCTGACGGAACCACCCGGCATCCGGGTCATTCTTCTGTGCAAGAAGGCAGGCAAGGTCAACGATGGGGAACGCCAGAACCGTCACCGTTGTGTAGTTTGCCACCTCCGCAGTAGCACCGTCACTGCCGTGACGGTATAAGCCCCCATCCATATGCCGGTCTGCCCGGATCCGATGGGTCAGTACTGTCTTTGCAAGCTCCAGCAGTCTTTCATCCTGATACCGGCGGTATGCCGCCAGCAGAATGTTGACGCCGTTGTATGCCTCCTGTATTCGGTGGTCGGTGACCGTGTTGTAATGATTGAAAGGATCGTATGTGGCTCTTGGCAAATTGATGGCATTTTCCGGCATCATGATCCGCAGCAGGTTTTGCACATCCCCATCCAGGCGGGGATCGTTTTCATAGCGGTTCAGGTATTCCAAATCCGCCCACGCCCACATCGCGTGCTCGCAAAGATTGAAATCCTCATAGCCACGGTAAGAACAAAAGGGCGGCTTATAGACAGGTGTACCGTCCCGGGCAACGCCGATGACCTGTGTTTTATCCTGCCGGATGCTTCGGCACGCCCGTCCGTACACCGCTTTCAGATCATCATAGCAAAACAGTGTGCAGGGCATCCCCGCCTTGCCGTCCCGGTAAATATCTGCCCGGTAGAATCCGTACTCCCGGGGGATAAATTCCTCCTTTGTCAGTACCCTTGTCTTTCCCGACGGAGCTGTTACCCGGATCTCATCCCATTGGCCCACAGTGTCAAACCGAAATGTCTCCCCCGCCCTTACTGCGGAGCGGGTGTAGGTCAACCCAGGCATATCCCACACCTGGGCGGCCTGCTGCATTGCGTGGTAATAGCTCTCTGCCGGGGCAATCAGCACATGAAGCTCCCGCTTTTCCCGGCGGGGTGTACCGTAGGCTCTGTCCTTCTGGATCCAAAGGGTAATGCCGCGGATAAAGTGTCCTGCTAAATAGTCGGAGTAATGGATCTGATAGCCGTCAATGGGCTCCCGGGCAATACAAACAAGGTGATTGCCGTCCGGTCTTTTCAGAAAGAAAAACGTATGTCCATCCTCTGTGCGGCAGGGAGAGGACACCGTAAACTGCTGCTGCCAAACGCCGTTTTTCCGGCTGATAAAGTTAAAGGGCAGAAACATACCTGTGCCGTCCACATTGCTGTCCCGGCAGAAAAGCGCCAGCTCCACGCCGCTTTGTGTCTGCTGGGCGTGGATATGGGAATCCAATTCATAATTGCCTGCATACTGCTCCCGAAAGGGTACAAATTCCGGCTTTTCCTCGTTGTTGATATCCTGATCACACAGGGTATACGCCAAATATCCAAACCGCCCTGTTCCGTCTGTGATATCCACAGGCTCCCGGTACCGGCGGTCATAGATCCCGGCAATTCTGCCCTGATCCATCTGTAACTGGAGCATAATGCCTCCCTGCTTTCCGTCCTTTTATATTTTCGACGCTGTGCATATATTCTGCCAGACCGGCTGGCAGATCTCTTTTTCCGATGCCCCCGGCACACAGTCGGCAGGCAGGATCGGTTCTTCCAGCTCAGGCAGTTGCGGCAGGCTTCCATTCAGATAGGCGCTGATGCGGCAGATGGCTGATTGGATCCTTGCTTCCAGCCCACCCAAACGAAGGTCAAGCACCTCATATCCGAATATCTTGTTTTCCTGCTCCCACTGGTAAGCTACGGCCTTGTGGAATGCCTTTGTCCGCTCCAAAAGCACCGGCAGCGTTTCCCCTGCCAGTTCTTCCAGCCCATTTTTGTTTTTTCCGTGATAGGCGTTTCGGATATCCCCGGCGACTGTGCTTTTGATCTCCAGCACAGCGCATAGCTTTGCCAGCGTATCATACACATATCCCAGCTCCCCTGACCGCTGTGCGGCGGCTGTCAATTCCGCGGCATAGGCGGCATACTGCCGGGAGTAGCTGCTTTGGCTGTGATACTGGTACAGACCGCCCATCACATCCTGATACAGCAGGTATTTAGAAGGGTTGGCAGTAATATCTTCCGGCAGTTTGCCTGCCGGTCTGTTGGGAGAATCCAAAAGCAGCATATCGGCAAGACGCTGCCCGGTACAGGCATACAGCCTGTCGTCCAGCTCTGCGTCGGTGACGCCACCGCAATAGCCGTACTCGGCATAAAGCTGCATCACCGGCAGTGCGGCCATAAATGTGGCTTCGCTGCCGTCATCGCCCCAGGCTGTGACAAAAATCTGCTGAACACCTTTTTCCAGGCAGGCATCCAGCGCGCTTCTTGAATAGGCAAGGCTCTTTTCAATAGCGGGGGCATAGCCCAGCCAGCGCCATGCGGCACCGGCAAATATAATTGGGTTTTCAAAAGTGCTGTGTGCCTCCAGCAGGGCACGGTAATGGGCTGTATCCGGGCTGTAATAGTCCCAATAGACAAGCTCCAAATTCTTAGGAACCATTTTTGCTATGGCCTTGTCAACCGGGTTCGTACCGTAATACTCTCCTCCGTTTGCCATGCGGAAGAACATATCGCTCCATATCATAGGCCGGAAGCCGTACTGCTGGCACAGGGAAACGACCCTCTCCAAATGCCGGCAGAAGATCTCCGCCTTTTCCTCCGGCGGATTATGCAAACGGTATTTCCCGCAGCCCAGCATCAGCGCTTCATCCATTCCGATGTGGATGCGATCTGTGCGGAAAGCTGCCCGGCAGCTACCCAGCATACCCTCGATCAGAGCATAGGTCTTTTCCTCACCGCACAAAAGGATATCATTGCAATCCCGCACCTCATCGAAGCATTGCCAGCGCATTGCCTGATTCAAATGGGCAAGGGTCTGGATACAGGGCACCAGGGTGATGCCAAGCCTGTCACAGTAGTCATCCAGATCCCGCAATTCCTCTTGGGTATAGCGCCCGCGCATATGCCCAAAATAGGGATATTCCGAAACCTCATAGGTATCCTCTGTATAGAGCATCAGGGTATCTAAGCCCATAGCAGCCATATAGTCCGCCAGCTTTTTTACCTGCGACTGCTTCAAAACCGCATTGCGGGAGCAGTCCAGCATCACGCCGTTCATAGAAAAACGCACCGGCTGTTCAAGCTGAAAGTGCATATCTCCGCTGTGCTGAGCCAGCAGGCTCAGCCCCCGGAACAGCTCCACACGCCGCCCGTAAAAAACCGTTGCCCGATCTCCGTCACGGCAAATACGCAAGGGCTTACCGGGTGTATGGCAGGCTGTAACATATAAATCATCATTAACATTGAGCTGCTTGGTAAAACACACAACGGCAGCATCGGCATTTTCAACGGTTATCGCCATATCCTGACATCCTTTCCCTGTCATTTTACAGGATTATGGTATCACAACAAACTCAAAAACGAAAGGGCAAAGATTTTAACAGTATTTCGGAAATGGTTAAAAAAGTAGAATTTTCGTCCCCTGTTTCTGTTAGTGTCAGGAGCCCTGCCTTCCTCAGCCAGTTTTCTGCGCAATCACAACCACCGGCGGTGGTAACAATAAGCCCCCTCTGATGAGCAATGTCATTAAGTTAAGCGAATTTGTCATTCCGAGACCAGTCCTCAGACTGGTCGTGGGAATCTCCAGCGCATCGATACATAGGAGATTGCCACACCAGTGACATGGTCCCGGGTTCGCACTGACACTTAACATAATGACATTGCTCAATGAGGGGGCTAAGAAAATATGATAAATTTTAAATAACGCCTTTTTGAAGGATAATATTAGAAATAGTTAGGACGCACTATGCTCCCGCTGCAGATCACAATTATTTTCTAACAGTAATTCTGTCAGCTTTTCCGTGCGATATAGTGTATCTAAAGCGTTGATTTTCGATTTCAAGGCAGCCGTGACAGCAAGCTTGATGCCCACGATTGCAAGTGAAACAATAACACATATAAGAATAATATATATGAGTAGCGAAAGTGGCGAACTGCCAAACGAATCGCTTTCCATTTCAATGAAAAACCCGAAAAAGTTTACCGGAAAACTGACTACATCACCTTTATATTTTTCTGCCCAATCTGCTAATCCATTTGTTGCAACCTCGGCAATAATAAAGCCCACAACATTTATTAAAACAATAAAAACATAAAAGACCTTATCTAACAAGTCCACCAATTTATTCAGTTCAACAGAATATGGATGCTTGGCATTTTTAATAGCATTTATTTTTTGATCCATAATATTCCTCCCTTAAGTATGTGACGGGTAATGCTGCAATTCAAACAGGCTCAACAACCCAAAAATCATCAAATGTTGGATTCTCATTTCTTTTCTGATAACACTTTTCACAAAGATATTCGCTTGTTCCGGATGGTACAAAAAGTGCTTCATATTCGACATCTGTGCTTTCACACAAAGCACATTGTTTTTGTAAGCATCCACTTAATGCCATTGTTAGCATTGCTATAATACAAATGATTGCTATTACTTTCTTCATTTTATCTATCCCTTTCAAAGCTAATAAACTTCTTACCTTGATATCTCAGTGTGCCCCGATCACCTTCAACCATAATGGCATATGTATTCAAATCTCTAATTGCAAATTCCATCCGATTACCGTCTGCCAATTCAAATACAACCCTATTAACCATTAGTGCCTGGTTTAGAGGATGTGGAGTCGTTCGTCTTGCAATTATCTTTGCGTTTCGATCTTCTAATATTGGGCCGTATTCATCGTCACCGTAAATATTTCGAGTAGTTTGTTTCCCTGCGGAAATACCAGCATACATTCCCGGAATAGCAACAAGCATACCAATCCCTATTCCCACCAATACTATTATTAAAAACCATTCGCTATCTAACAAATCATTTATCGACATTCTTCTCCCGCTCTCTTTTTTGAAAATAAGAAAACATATTGTGATCTTGAGTTTATCATATCAATTTCAATTTGTCAACTATTTCAGGATTTATTCCTACATATCAGTCCATCCTTTCAGTACAATAACAAAAAACGGATAAGGAGTGATTTTGCGTTGTATATGCCGGAAATCGGGCAAAAGATCAAGCGGCTTCGTACTCAGCGGGGTATTTCACAGATCGATCTGTCCACACAGCTTGGAGTGTCCAAATCTGTCGTCAGCTCTTATGAAAATGGCATTCACCTGCCCCCCTATGATGTTCTCATCAAAATTGCTCTATTATTTGATGTCAGCACGGATTATTTATTGGGACTGCAAAGTCATCAAACCATCAATGTTGACGGTCTCAGTAATACACAAATTGAAGCCATTTCTTTAATTGTAAACGAATTAAAGGGACATTAAATTTTTCATTATACAGAATACACCCCGATTAGGCCCCATTGGGGGACTGAATCGGGGTGTATCTTATATAAAAAATGGTGCAGATAACCTGCACCATTTTTTACTAAATAACGCCTTTTTGAAGGATAATATTGGCGTAAATGGCAGTTTCGCCGGTCTGCAGGATGCAGTAGCATTTCTTCGCCTGCTCATAGAATTCAAAGCGCTCATAAGCACCCACAGCGGTTTCACCGCGGCTGTCGTGCTTGGCAATGATATCCTTATACTGCTCCCACACCGGGATCTCCAGATCCTTGTCACGCTCCATTTTTTCCATCAGCATTGCCGGTGTTTCCACATAGGCATCCAGGGGGAATACCTGCAAAATGGCATCCAGCAGTTCCGGAATGCCGTGACCGTCAGCCCGGAGAAGGATTGCACCCTCTGCCTTTGCCATAGCCGTGCCGGGGAAATTACCGTCACCGATGCAGATGCGGTCACTGTGTCCCATTTCACAAAGCACCTTCAAAAGCTCCGGGGAAAGAATGGGAGGAATGTTTTTCAGCATACGGCCACCTTACTTATACATGGGGCCATAGGCGGCACAGGCGCGGTAGTCCTGGCCTTCCTTGTCCATACCGAAGGCATTCCAGGCAGCAGGACGATAAATATCCTTTTCAGGAACATTGTGCAGGCACACAGGAATGCGGAGCATAGAACACATCGTGATCAAATCCGCACCGATATGACCGTAGGCAATGGCACCGTGGTTAGCACCCCAGTTGTTCATCACATCGTAAGCGGTGTTGAAGGGGCTGCCCTCCTTGCCGTCGCAGCGGGGTGTAAACCAGGTGCAGGGCCAGGTGGGGTCGGTACGCATCATCAGGATCTTTGTCACATCGTCAGGCAGCTGGACAGTCCAGCCCTCAGCGATCTGCAGCACGGGGCCCAAGCCCTTAACAAGGTTCAGACGGATCATGGTAGCAGGCATTTCCGCACGGGTGGTGAAAGAGGAAGAAAATCCGCCGCCACGGAAGTAGCCGTTGTCGGCTGCGGGCCAAGTGGTAGCCTCGCACATCTTCTTGATGTCCTCGTCGGTGACTTCCCACCACTTCTTCATAATGCCGTTGCCGTTTTCGTCCTTGCATTCGCCGCAGGCATCCAGTGCGGTTGCGCCGGAGTTGATCAGGTGGATAAAGCCGCCGTTTTCCAGAGCCTTACCGTCAATCTTGTAACCGGAAGCGCGCTCGCAGGCTTCGGGAGACCAATATGTACGCACATCGGAGAACATAGCTGCCCGGTTGGTTAAGAGCTTAATAAACAGCATACCCAAGCCGTTGAGCACATCGTTTTCGGTAGCCAGAATGTAGGGCTCACGGGCGCCGTTGTGGTCAAAGGTGGAGTTCAAGAGGGCTTCGGGGAAGTCGCAGTTGGGATAGAAGTCTGTCCACTGACGCTGACCCTGGAAGCCGGCAGCAATGGCATTGTGACCAACCATTTCTTCCTCTCTGCCCTCGGGCAGATTGGGGTTGCCGTTCATCAGATCCTTGATGATGCAGTACATCTTGGCCAGGAAATCCCACTGCTCTTCCTTCTTCTCGTCGGAGGTTTTCACGAAGTCGGGGTTCTTGTCCCAGCCTTCCTTGCAGTTTTCCTTGATCCAAGCGCGGCACTTTGCCACTTCCTCGGCATCATAGATGCCCTCGGACATTCTGCGGATGATTTCTACCTCGTCCACGGATTCCACACGCATACCCAGGTATTCTTCAATAAAGGCAGGGTCAATGATAGAACCGCCGATACCCATACAAATGGAGCCGATCTGTAGATAGCTCTTACCACGCATAGTAGCCACAGCCACAGCGGCTCTGCCGAAGCGCAGCAGCTTTTCCTGAACATCGGCAGGAATATTGTCCACCTCGTCCAAATTCTGCACATCGTGGCCGTAAATACCAAAAGCAGGCAGACCCTTCTGTGCGTGGCTTGCCAGCACGGATGCTAAGTACACAGCGCCGGGACGCTCGGTGCCGTTAAAGCCCCACACGCCCTTAATGGTCATAGGATCCATATCCATAGTTTCAGAGCCGTAGCACCAGCAGGGAGTGACAGTCAGGGTGATGTCTACGCCTTCTTTCTTGAATTTAGCTGCACAGGCGGCAGCCTCTGCCACACGACCAATGGTGGTATCGGCAATGACCACCTTAACAGGATCGCCATTACTGTACTGAATGTTCTCCTCAAACAGCTTTTTGGCTGCCTGAGCCATAGCCATTGTCTGATCCTCCAGGCTCTCACGAACCTTCAGGGGGCCTCTTCTGCCATCAATGGTGGGGCGAATGCCAATAACAGGGTAATCGCCAATGTAACGGTTTTTCATATCTGTTCCTCCTAAATCATATTTTGCAGGAATTTACTTCTTGTAGTATAGCATCATTTTTATATTCGCGCAATGTACCATATTAAGAAAAGTCAATCCAAAGCAATTATTGGCAGAATAATTCTGATTCCACCATTGCACAAAGCAAATGGTACACCGCCAAATGCTCCTCCTGAATGCGGTAGGTTTCACACTGGGGCATAATGAGAGCGATTTCTGCCAGCTTTGCCAGCATTCCCCCATCCTTACCGGTAAGACCAACGGTATGCATCCCCATAGCGTTGGCTGTCATAACCGCCGCCGCCACATTTTTGGCTCCCCCGGAGGTGCTGATTCCAATGAGCACATCCCCGGGCTTACCGTAGGCAAGCACCTGCTGGGCGTAAACCAATTCCGGATCTACGTCATTTGCGAATGCGGAAATAGCCGCACTGTGGGCATTCAGGGAAATCGTCGGAAGTCCTTGTTGAAGCTTTTCAGCAATTTCCGCACCCCACTGCCCATACTTTTCTGCCATGAAAGCCTTTAAATCTGAATTAACAGGACGTTTCAGCAAAAAGCCCTTTAAAAACTCACCGGCTATATGGTCACAGTCGGCGCAGCTTCCGCCATTGCCGCAAAGCAGCAGCTTATTACCGCCCTGGAATGCCTGCAAAAGCAGATTTCCCGTTTGCAGGATCTGCTCACGCAAAGGCACTAAATTCTCGTGCTGGGTGAAAAACCCGGCGATCATTTCATTGGTACGTTCTTTCATATCATTACTCCTGTTTTGGTAGTTCCTGTTCGTGCAGGATCACGCCGTTTTCCTGTAATATTTTTTGCAAATGCGCCACGTCCAGCGCAGTAAAATCCTCTCCCAGCGCAGCCGCTGTGCCTGCCGCCTGACCAGTCACGGCGCAGCAGGGGATCACCCGCATCAGATCCCACATATCCTCTGTGGCACTGGTGCAGCGTCCGGCACAGATCAGGTTTTTGACCTTGGCTGAATACAGTGATCCAAAGGGCACCTCATAAACAGGTCCACGCCTGCGCCAATCTGATACCATCCCCACAGAATCCGCCATATATTTACGGTCATCGGTATTTACCATCGTGTATTCGCCCAAGATCCGCCGTGTCATACGAATTTGAGGAATGGTTGCGATAGAGGTCGGTACAAGGGTAGGATGCTTTTCCCGCCTTTGC
>JAFTTQ010000034.1 GCA_017466665.1 Oscillospiraceae bacterium | reverse complement strand
TTTAATGGTACGCCGGAAGGGACTCGAACCCCCGACCTACTGATTCGTAGTCAGTCACTCTATCCAACTGAGCTACCGGCGCATACCATGCATTCATCAATGCGCCCCAGTATAATAGCACACTACATTTCAAATTGCAAGTGTTTTTTTCGTTTTTTCGGAAATATTTTCTATCATCCTTTCCTTTACCAGCATTTAGGTCTTGTTTTTTTAGATAGATAGGGTTATAATAGCCAAAGATAACATATAGGAGGTCATATTATGGCTGTTAAGATTGAAAAAGAAACCATTATCGGTGATGTTCTGGACATTGCGCCTCAGAGCGCACCTCTGTTTTTTGCCATCGGTATGCATTGCCTGGGCTGCCCCTCTTCCCGTGGTGAGACCGTGGAAGAAGCCTGTCAGGTACATGGCATCGACTGCGATGCTTTCCTGGCTCAGTTGAACCATTTCCTGGAGGCTTACGAGGCTGACCAGGCTGAAAAGAATCAGTAGCGATCAATTCAAGACCCTCTCCGTCAGCCCATCCGGGCTGCCACCTCTCCCATAGGGAGAGGGTGTGCGCTATGACCGAGAGGGATTCTTTTTTTAAGAGGTTTTTATGACGAGCTCTCTTTCTCCAAGACTCCTGGCCTGCTGCGGTTTTGTCGCTCCCGGCGACCGGGTAGCGGATGTAGGCTGCGACCATGGCTATCTTGGCATTCATTTACTGACAAACAGCATTGCCAGCTTCGTCTATGCCGGGGATGTGAACGAGGCTCCCCTGCAAAGTGCTGTCCGCAATTCCCAAAAGTACAACGTTCAGAACAAGATCTCTTTTTTCCTTTCGGACGGCGTTGGGAATTTCCCCCGTGATTTTGACACGATGGTCTGCGCCGGTATGGGGGCTGACACCATGGTCTCCATTCTGGACGCCGCCCCCTGGCTGAAGGATCCCCATTACAGGCTGATCCTGCAATGCCAGTCCAAGATCCACTACCTGCGCAAGTACTTATCCGAGCAGGGCTGGCGCATTACTGAGGAAACCGTTCTGCGGGATGGGCGGTTTTTATACACCGTGATGGAAGTGGTTTACCAGCCGGGTTACACACTGACCCCCGGTCAGTGGTACTTCCCCCCTGCCCTGCTGGAAAATCCTGCAAAGGAGCTGCCGGAATACTATCGGCAGACAGTTTTCCGTTTAACCCGGGCTATTACCGGGCAGAAGGAAAACGCAAACCCTGTGATGGTTCAGGCTTTGCAGGAGCTGGCAACAAATCCTGACTTGCAATTTTTAAAGGAGTAAAAATATGGCTACGGTTAAAGATATTTTGGATTGCGTGCAGGCGTTTGCGCCTACATATATGAAAGAAAGCTGGGACAAGGTGGGCTTAAACTGTGGACATCTGGATGCCCCTGTTACCAAGGTTATGATTGCCCTTGATCCCTTTGAGGCTGTTTGCAAGGAAGCAAAGGAACTGGGTGCCCAGCTTCTTGTGACCCATCACGCACTGATCTGGCAGCCCGGTTTTGTCACAGACGAAACTGTCTGGGGCAGAAACACCCTTTATTTGATTGAAAACCGCATTGCACACATCAATGCCCATACCAATTTGGACTGTGCCCCCGGCGGTGTCAACGACACCCTGGCACAGACGCTTGGTCTGACAAACATTTCTGTCATTTCCCCTGCCGGCACTGACGAGGAGGGTCGCGACTACGGTCTGCTGCGCCAGGGCGAGGTTATGGAGCAGTCCTTGGACTGCTTTATGGCAACGGTTAAAGAAAAGCTGGGCTGTCCCGGTCTGCGCTATGTAAACTGCGGCAAGCCGGTACATAAAGTGGCCGTTGGCGGCGGTGCCTGTGCAGGCTTTTTACAGCAGGCAGTCGGCGCCGGCTGTGATACCTTTGTCACAGCGGATGTGCGCTACAATCAATTCTGGGATGCCCGGGATCTGGGTATCAACCTGATCGATGCCGGTCATTTCCACACGGAAAACCCGGTTTGCGCCGTTTTGGCGGAAACAATTTCCAAGGCTTTTCCCGAGATAACTGTAATTATTTCAAAAAATCACACGGATACTATGAATTACTGTTGATTTTTTGTGGTATTATGTGCTAAAATGTATTGGAATTTTTAATACGCAGAGAGGAAGATATTTATGTCCGGACATTCCAAATGGCATAACATTCAAAAAACCAAGGGCGCGCAGGATGCTAAGCGCGCTGCTGCCTTTACCAAGATCGCCAAGGAACTGATCGTGGCTGTGAAGGAAGGCGGCGGTATTACCGACCCTGCCAACAACTCCCGTTTGGCTACCGTCATTACCAAAGCAAAGGCTGCCAATATGCCCAACGATAACATCAAGCGCTGTTTAGAAAAGGCTGCCGGTGCCGGCGGCGGCGACAGCTACGAATCCATCACCTACGAAGGCTACGGCCCCGGCGGTGTGGCTGTGATCGTGGAAACCATGACCGACAACCGCAACCGTACCGCAGGCTCTATGCGCCACCACTTTGATAAGTTTGGCGGTAATTTGGGTGCCAGCGGCTGTGTGAGCTGGAGCTTTGACAAAAAGGGCGTTCTTGTCATTGACAACGAGGACGGCGATTACGACGAAGACACCGTTATGATGGACGCTATGGACTGTGGTGCTGACGATTTTGAGGCAGAGGAAGACTGCTTCACCATCTACACCG
Source organism: Oscillospiraceae bacterium (assembly GCA_017466665.1). Lineage (GTDB taxonomy): Bacteria > Bacillota > Clostridia > Oscillospirales > Oscillospiraceae > Faecousia. The sequence continues at coordinate 8,295 of JAFTTQ010000034.1, read as the reverse complement.
ATCCCGACGATTTCAACGCCGTTGCCGACGCAATGACCGCTAAGAAATACACCTTTGTTTCCGCACAGATCGAAATGGTTCCCCAGAACTATCAGAAGCTGGAAAACGAGGAGCACATCAAGCTGATGGAAAAGCTCATCGACATCATGGAAGAGGATGACGATGTGCAAAATATCTGGCACAATTGGGACAATGAATAGCCAAAATCCGGTGTGAAAATGCACACCGGATTTTTCTTTCTTATAGAGGCAAATTATTATCCAATATTTTACGACTCATCTTTTACAAGCGTATAATAAATTCTGTCGCTCCCCCACGAATAATTGTTCTCAACCTCGATCAAAACCGAAATATCATCAGATAATTCATATGAAGCTATTTCTTCAATTTCTCCTTCCTCACAATTGGATATAGCCCGCAACATCTCCTCATAGCTGGATATATGATCTTCTACACATGAACGACCTACCACTGTTTTTTCGAGAGCAACAAGAAATTCCTTTTCACATTCAAACAGATTCTCGTAATCTCTGGCTGAAAATCCACCGCTTTCAAAGCTGTAAAAAATCTTCTGTGCCTTACTTACTCTATCAGAAGACTTTTCATTATAAAATCGAATTTGTACTTCCTCTGCCACTTTTCCATCACGCTTCACATCAATAGTGGAAACAATGCAATCACCATACATGGATGCAGGACTATTATAATTGGGATCTGTTACTTCTGCTTTTCCATCAACCCTTTTACACACATCTTCCAAGAAGTCACTTATACCCTCTTCAGAAAACTCAACATCAAATCCTTTGCCGCCACTTGAGCTAACAGACTCAGATAAATTATTCACCACAACAACTACAAGAAGAACAAGACATAGAATGATAGCTGCAACGACTGACACAGCTATTACTTTCTTATTTTTTAATATTCCGCCCAATGTCCCTTGTGTTTTTTTATCCATTTGTGTTGTAATAGAAGGCTCTGTTACACTTCTATGGGATAATTGGGCTCCACAGCGTCCACAAAAATTAGCTTTATCACCATATTGAGATCCACATCGAACACAATACATTATCTATTTCTCCTCTTTTATACGGTATAGCAGCTAAATGCCACTTTGCAAATTATATGACAACTTTTGCTATCTGTCAAGTTATTTTTGTAGTATTTCAAGTTGTTCATTATCTGCACGCAAAGGCTTATACTATCATTGAGGTGAGGTAATGACTAAACAGCAATACAAAAAATACCGTCAATTAGGTCTTAATATTGCATATTACCGCAAGCAGCGAGGACTTTCTCAAACAGAGCTTGCAGAAATAATCGACATAAGCCGCACCCATATGAGCCGTATTGAAATTGCGGATTGCGCTGTTTCTCTGGATGTTGTTTTTGCTATCTGTGATGCACTATCTGTTAGTCCAAAGAATCTGTTTGATTTTCGTGAATAATACAGTTGAGCGCGTGGAGTATATTAAACTGATGGAAAAGCTCATCGACATCATGGAAGAGGATGACGATGTGCAAAATATCTGGCACAACTGGGATAACGAATAATTGACAAAAATCACCGGAATACAGTGTATTTCGGTGATTTTTTAATCAAAGAAGGAAATATTATGTTTTTGCAAGGCTGGCAGGTCTGTCAAGTTAAAAACATCCACGGCATCCGCGCCCATTTGGATAAGCTCCCGAACAGCATCGCTGCCATCCTGAAAGCAAAACACCGGGCTCCAATTATGGCGCAGATTTTGCGATGTACCTGTCCACGTGCCGCCTCTGCCGCAGGTGCACTGGGCGACCAGCGTGACAAGTCCCATACTGTGGATCAGCCGGTTGCGGCTCAGGGCACGGATCGATGAAATGCTTAGATCAAAGCCATCCTCACTTAAATACAGCACACCGGGCGTATCCTTGCATTTGGCAAGGCTGTCCGCCACGATGCTGATGACCTGTCCGCCATTTTGCAGGCAGCTATCCTGGGCGGCACGGTCAGCACCCCGGGCATTGCCGGAAATCAGTACATACCCCTGCTTTGCCGCCTGCCTTCCCGCTTCCTCCGCAAAACGCAGGTTATCCTGACGCAGCTCCCGGCTGCCTACCAGGGCAACCGCCGGCCGTTTCAGAAGACTGCTGTCCCCTTTCGCCCATAGCACACCGGGGCAATCCATCCCCAGCCGTTTGCGCAAAAGCTCAGGATACAACCGGCTGATGCGGGATATGGGGTAACAGTCCTTTTGGGCCGCCTGGTTTACATAATAATCCAGTTGTTCCTGCCGGGAAAGCAAGTATAGAATACGCTCTGCCATATCACCGCCGTAGCCCAGCATCATCAGGTCGTCCCCGGTCAGCTCCCGGTCACCGTCAGGCTTTTCCATTTCCTGCACGCGCTTTGCCAGGTTTCGGAACTGTGCCACCGTCAAGGGCTTGCATTCAGGATCTCCCAGGTGGCTTGTCAGCAGGAGAAATCCCCGCTCTGCCGCTCTCAACGGAACCTCTTTTTCACAACAGGTGCCTTGACCTCCTCCGGGGTCAGGCTGCCGTCGTCACCCAGCACCATAGGTGTAATTTTATAATTGGAGAATTTGGCGATCTCGTCCAGCTTTGCCTTCTCCGGGAAGTTGCCTACAATAGACCAGGCCACACCTTTGCGCTTGGCTCTGCCGGTTCTGCCAATACGGTGGACATAGTACTCATTTTCCTCAGGGATGTCAAAATTGACTACGCAATCCACATCGTCCACATCGATGCCCCGGGAGGCTACATCGGTGGCAATCAGGATCGCAAGCTTTCCATCCCGGTACTTCTGCATCGTTCTTTCCCGCTGGCTTTGACGGATATCACCGTGGATGCAGTCACAATCTGCCCCCGCACGCTGAAAATCATCCGAAAGCCGCTGGCACATATGCTTGGTATTACAGAAGATCATCACACGCTCATAGCCCTGACTGCGGATCAGCCGCAGGGTAGTTTCTGCCTTTTGGAGGGGCGTCACGGTTATGGAATACTGGTCAATATCCGGGCGGTCTTCCTTTCGGGGCTCTACGGTGATCTCTACCTCATCCCGCTGGTACATCCAGGATACCGTCATAACCTCCTGAGAGATGGTTGCGGAGAACAGGCCAAGATTTTTCCGGTTTTTCACCTTCTCAATAATCTTGGTCACATCCTTAAAAAAGCCCATATCCAGCATTCTGTCGGCTTCATCCAGCACAACGGTCTGAATTTTATCCAATCGGATATTCTTACGGTTATAGTGATCCATCAGTCTGCCCGGCGTGGCAACCACGATCTGTGGCTTTTTCTCAAGCTGCTTTGCCTGCCCTACAATTCCCGCGCCGCCATACAGCACCGCCACACGGATACCCTGATAATAGGTAAGAAGTCCCCGCAGCTCATCACCGATCTGGATAGCAAGCTCCCGGGTAGGTGCCAAAATAAGTCCCTGCACATCGGTGCACTCCGAGTCGATATGCTCGATCATAGGAATGCCAAAGGCAAAGGTCTTACCTGTGCCGGTGGGTGCCTTAGCGATCACATCCTTCCACTGCATAAAAGAAGGAATGGCAAGCTGCTGAATGGTTGTAGGATAGCCATAGCCCTTTTTTTCCAATGCCTTCAGCATAGCCTCTGACAGTCCTAAATCCTGAAAGGTCAAATTATTCTGTGTCATAAATCGATTTCCTTTATTTTGTCATATTCTCTTTTATTCTATCAGCTTTTTACCAAATATGCAACTTCTAAAAATTTCATCAGCTTATGCAGCAGGCAGTGGACAAACCGAAAAAAATGTGATATATTTTATATTGAAATGTTATGTGCTGAGGGGAGTTTCAAAAAATGGGTAAGCTAATAGTCATTGAAGGCACCGACGGTTCCGGCAAATCCACACAATTCCGTCTTCTTTCTGAGCGGCTGGAAAAAGAAGGTGTCAATTTTAAGCATTTGGTATTCCCCAGATACAGTGAGGAGAGCTCCGCGTTGATCCGAATGTATTTAGGCGGTCAGTTTGGCAGCAACCCTTCTGATGTAAATGCCTATGCCGCCAGCTCCTTCTATGCGGTAGACCGCTATGCATCCTACAAGATGGATTGGGGCACCTGGTACGAAAACGGCGGCACCATTCTCTCTGACCGCTACACCACCTCCAATGCTGTCCATCAGGCATCCAAGGAGCCGGAAGGCAACCGCCAGGCATTCTGGAGCTGGCTGTACGACTTTGAATACGACAAGCTGGGGCTGCCTCAGCCGGATCTTATCATCTATTTGGACGTACCCACTGACTTTACCGAAAAGCTGATGCGGGGCAGAGAATCTGCCACCGGCACAACAGCGGATATTCACGAAAAGGATATGCAGTATCTTTCCACCTGCCGGGAAACAGGCCGCTCTGCCGCCAAATTCTACGGCTGGACTGTGATCTCCTGTGTCAAGGATGGGCAGATGCGCACCATCGAGGATATCCATGAAGAGATCTACCGCTATGTACATAACTGTTTGGAGGACTGATTATGGTTTATGTTTTGCTTGGAACCGGCTTTGAAGAAATGGAAGCCATTGCCCCCATTGATCTGATGCGCCGTGCCGATATCCCGGTTTTAACTGTTGGTGTCAACGGAAAAATTGTCTATGGCAGCCACAAAATCGGCATTGAGGCAGATATCACCCTTGAGGAAATGGATCTGACAGAGCTTGAAATGATCGTACTTCCCGGCGGTCTGGGCGGTGTTGCCTCTGTAAGCGCCAGCGAAAAAGCTATGGCAGCACTGCGCTTTGCCTATGATAACGATAAATATGTCGCCGCCATCTGTGCCGGCCCTACCGTTCTAGCAAAGCAGGGCTTCACCGACGGCAAATGCGCTACCTGCTACCCCGGCTTTGAAGATCAGATGGGCAGCGCCAATATGCTCCCCGGCAAGGCTGCTGTGCGGGATGGCAAGCTGATCACCGGTACCTCTGCCGGCTGTGCAACTGCTTTTGCATTGGAGCTGATCGCCGCACTAAAGGGCAAGGATGTTGCGGATAAAATCGAAAAACAGATCGTGATCCGCTGATAAGGAGGTATACCCTATGGATAATGAACAAAAGAACCTCCCGGAAGAAAATGGCAACTGGCTGGATGATATCCTGGGAACCTCGGAAACTGCCAAGGAGCTTGGGCCGGATGAATTGGCTGTTCAGGCTGCAGGCCTGACCCATCCCGACGATTTGGAGCTGGAAAAGATCCTCTCTGAAGACTGGGACTCCGTTCCCGACTTAGAGCAGATCACCCAGGAGCAAGCCACGGAAGTCGCTGACTCAGAACCTGTTTTTGAGGAGCAGACTTCTATTGAAGAGCTGTTAAAAGAACCCATCCCACAGCCAGAACCGGAAACAGAGCTTCCTGAACAGGCGCAAACTGCTGAGCCACCTGTTTCTGAGGATGCCACCGTATTTTTTACACCTGTGGAAAATCCCCAGCCGGAACAGCCTGAGGAAATCAAGCCGGAGGAGCCTGCCGCCGAAGAAAAGGTACGGGTTCGTAAGATCCGTCCCACGCCCAAAAAGGGCTACGGTCTTTTCGGCATTCCCCATATCCTTGCCACCGGCATTTGGCTTGTGATCATTTTGCTGATCGGCTTGACCCTGGGGCACACCTTATGGTCAGGTATCACGGATCTGATGGCATTCGGCAAGCCTGACCAGCAGATCACCATTACCATTACCGACGCAGATGTGCAGATCCTGGCAGATGGCACCAAGGTGGTAGACATTGACGGGATCGCCAACAAGCTGAAGGATGCGGGACTGATCAAGAATCCTGAGTGGTTTAAGATCTTTGCCGATACCCTTACCGACAAGGCATACGATATTGAGCCCGGCACCTACACCCTGAACACCAAATACGACTACAACGCCCTGATCAACAATATGCAAAGCTACGCTTCTGCACGGAAGGAAGTGGAGATCCTCATTCCCGAGGGCTACACCTGTGCCCAGATCTTTGCCCTGTTGGAAGAAAACGGCGTTTGCAGTGTTGCCGATATGGAAGCGTATATGATCGAGGTGGGCAGAGATGGCCAGGATGGGGAATATCCCCTCTCCGGCTACTGGTTCTTAGAGGGTGCTCCCCGGGCAGATAAATACTGGATGGAAGGCTATATGTTCCCGGATACCTACCGGTTCTACCTGGACGACGAGCCGGAAAATGTGGCAAAGAAATTCCTGGACGGCTTTGACTTCCGTTTTACCGACGTGATGAAGGAAAAGCTGGAATCCTTCCAGGAAAAAACAGGCCTTGACTATGGCATTCGGGAGATCATCATTATTGCCTCTATGATCGAGAAGGAAACTGCCGGCACTGACGACAGCTATATGATCTCCAGCGTAATTTATAACCGTCTGACCGACAACTCCAAGTACTGGTATCTGAACATTGATGCCACGATCTACTATGCACTGGGCGGCAATATTGATCCTGAAACCGGTCTGCCCAAGCCCCTGACACAAGCAGACCTGGAAATGGATCATCCCTACAACACCTATGTGAACCGTGGACTGCCTCCCGGAGCGATCTCCAACCCCGGACGTAACTCCATTGATGCAGCGCTGACCCCGGATCAGCACTCCTACCCCTTCTATGTATGCTATAATGGACGGATCCGGCAGATTGAATCCGCCGATTCCGATTCCTATGAGCTATACTACTATGTGTACAATCCCCACGACGGTGTGCACATCTTCTCCGAAACGGAATCCGATCAGGATTACGCCATCGAGTATATCAACTCCCTTGATTGATATTTAGGCACCTCTAAACATTTAGAGGTGCCTACAAATTAGAGGTTACTATGAAAAAAATTGAGCTATTAAGCCCTGCCGGGGATATGGAACGGCTGAAAATGGCAGTGCTGTACGGCGCTGACGCGGTCTATCTGGCGGGAACTGATTTCGGTATGCGCTCCTTTGCGGGAAACTTCACCCCGGAGGAGCTGCCCAAGGCGGTGGAATTTGCCCACAGCCGGGGTGTAAAGGTTCACGTTACGGTGAACACTATGCCCCGCAATCACGAGGTGTGCGAGCTTCCTACCTATTTGGAGCGGTTGCAGGACGCGGGCGTGGATGCCCTGATCTTAGCGGACTTAGGTGCCTTCACCTTAGCCGGGAAATATGCCCCCAACTGTCATCGCCATATCTCCACACAGCAGTCCATTGCCAACTATGAATGCGCAAAGGCGTGGTACGAATTGGGTGCCCAGCGTGTGGTTCTGGCAAGGGAGCTGAGTCTTGCCGAGATCATAGAAATCCGGCAAAAGACTCCCAAAGAGCTGGAGATCGAAACCTTTGGTCACGGCGCTATGTGCGTCAGCTATTCCGGAAGATGTCTGCTCAGCAACTATATGACCGGGCGGGATTCCAACCGGGGTGCCTGTGCCCAGCCCTGCCGCTATCAGTATACCTTGATGGAGGAAAAGCGGCCTGGGGAATACTTCCCTGTTTTTGAGGACGAAAAGGGCACCTACATCTTAAACTCCCGGGATATGTGCACCATCGACCATTTGCAGGAGCTGACGGATGCGGGGATCGACTGCATCAAAATCGAGGGTCGTGCAAAATCTGCCTACTATGCCGCCATCGTCACCGGTGCTTACCGTCACGTTATTGATGATCTGGCTGCCGGAAAACCTGTTGACCCTGTATGGCGGGATGAAGTGGACAAGGTTTCTCACCGCATTTATTCTACAGGCTTCTACTTTGGTCATCCCGGCCAGTATACAGAAAATTCCCGGTACATACGGGAGTATCAGGTGGCTGCCATCGTCGAGCATTGTGACGAAAACGGTCTGGCACTTTGCTCCCTGCGGAATAAGTTTTCCGCTGGGGAAGAACTGGAAGCCGTTGGCCCTGATCTGCGCCCCTTCCCCTTCACCGTTCCTGTGATGGAGGATATGGAGGGAAATGCTTTGGAGGAGCCACGAAAGCCTGAAATGCTGTTTAAGCTCCAGCTACCGCAGCAAGTCCCCGATTTTACAATTTTAAGAAAGGCCGTTGACCTTTCCGCAAAATAAGCTACACCCCTTGGCGGTATTCGCCAAGGGGTGATTTCATCGAAAAATATAAATTGGAATTTATCTTACCAACAAATTACAACGCACTCGTAGGGGCCGATAAACAATAGGGCACCTCTAAAAACTACTCTAAAATGGTTTATAAATTGAAAGATGTTAATTTTTAAACAATTTGAGCAAAAGCTTTGGATTAAGTGCTGTTATTTCATGCCTTAGCTACCCATTTAGGCAACGTTTTTAGCCGGTCTGT
>JAFTTQ010000033.1 GCA_017466665.1 Oscillospiraceae bacterium | reverse complement strand
TTACCTCCGTGTAGTTTGATTGTGTGACAACTACATTTTACACTAAGGTTCGCATATTGTCTCATTTTATTTTTAGTGTTGCACTTCGAATTATAACCTGCCGACAGCCCCCTCGTCAGAGGGGGCCTTTGACGGGCGATTTATGTTTGCCCGCCGTTCCCTTGTTGTCATTGCGAGCCCCGCAAGGGGCGTGGCAATCTCCAACTAACAACCTTTTACCAAGAGATTCCCACGCCAGCAAAGCTGGCTCGGAATGACAAGGTAGGTTAACTTAATGACATTGCCCCAAGGGGGGAGGGTGGATTGTAATCGTGAGTTTTCTGCCCGCATTCCTCATCCGCCCCCTTCGGGGGCACCTTCCCCCCGGGGGAAGGTATAAAACGCAGGAAAGGAGAATTATTATGGATTTCTACAAAGTTCCGATTGGGTTTGGTATGGCATTGGCGCAAAACACAGCAGCTATGAACCGCTATGCCCATTTGACTGAATCCCAAAAGCAGGACATTCTGAACAAGGCGCACAATGTCCGCTCAGAGCGGGAAATGCACAGCCTTGTGGCAAGCCTTGCCAATGGCACAATGTAAGAACTTAAATTCCACGACAAAAAAGACACATAAGTTGCCCACATTAGGGGTAGCTTATGTGCCTTTTTGTCTTAAGCAAACCGGGAATTAGTACTTTCTGTAGTTTTCACAGTTCTTATAGGAATCCCAATAAGGGCCGCAGCAATAGGTGCTGATGATGTAAGCGCTTTGGTACGTATCCCAAAGCTTGCACTTCTTAGTAGCTTCATCATAATAAGGGCACAAGTGCATAGGTATTCTCCTTTCTAAAAACAAAATATGTTTATCGGATTTATGCGTCGGCGTTTCTCCGAATCAAGCCCGCAATAAACATAATCAAACCAATCACGGCACCGCCAATATATATGGCCATATTGGAAAGCTCAAAGCCGTCAGTAATGGTCGTGGTTTCCATCTCAATGTTGCCGGTACAGCAAAGAATCACACCAAGTCCGAAAAACAGAAACAGTATCAGTCCCCAGCCAATCAATTTGCCGCCTTTTCTTTCAGGTACAACATAGCTTTCCGGTTTAGGCTCTGGCTCACCTTCGTGCGTACTTCTCCACACCGTCACCTTGGAACGGTACTCGATCGCTTGCTTGAAATCGTGCTCATACAAGCCAAAGGGGTCTTCCGTGATCGTTTCCACACCAAAGCTGGAGTTTACGATATTTCTTTGAGAATCCAGTTCCAGTTCCAGGTAGTACAACTGATTCATTTCTGTTGTTGCCTCAACATGGTATTTTGTGTTGGGAGGCGGGGTATGCACCATCACATCACAATAGCCAAGGGGCATTTCCAAAGTACCGCAGTGACTCAAGGGGCTGTCCACACCGTTGATGGTAATGTAGTTACCCTTCGGCAGAAAATCAAATGGTTTGTTTTCCTCGCCCTTCACGATCACGCGCATCGGAACAAAATCATATGCCATATTCTCTCTCTTCCTTTCTTTTGGTAGATAGAACTTGTTGAAATATTGTATACATCATATCGAAATATACTATATAGATAGTAACACTGTTTGAAGTAATTGTCAATATGTAATCCTTTGGTTACAATAATTTGGGTGATAATTATGAAGGAACTGCGTAGCGTGGTAAACTTAAACTCCTATGGTAATGTAACGATTCACTTAAAAGAACTGATTGAAGAAAGAGGTATTACCCGTTACCGTCTATCCAAACTGGCAGATACCCGGTTTGAGGTGGTGGAAAAGTGGTGTTCCGGCACGGTGGAACGGATTGATTCGGATGTTCTTGCCCGGTTCTGTTATATCCTGGATTGTGATATCACCGATATTATCAAATATAATTTTTAACGGAAGCTGTTTGCTGCAGCTTCCGTTTTTTGTTTAAAATATCGCAAGTTACATATCATCCTGAGCGGAGTATTAAAAAAGACGTGTAGATTCTTCGACGCGCTACGCTTGCTCAGAATGACACCCGGTTCGGAGATTTTTTATAAAAAATGACACTAACTTAATAACATTGGGGCTTCAATCGTCCGATTTTTCTTGAAAATTTACTGTGTTATGGTATGATAAAAGAAAAAGGAGGTCTTGATTATGGCAAAAGAGCAGCTTTCCGAAGCTTTGTCTGTCCGCATGGAACAGGAAAAGGAGAACCGCACCTTTATTGACCGATCCTTCCCGGATCCCAAGGCGATCCGCCGCCACAGCAGCGACAAGCCTGCTCCGGTCTGGCGTCCCAAGTTTGCCAAGGATATCGACCGGATCCTGTACAGCCCATACTATAACCGCTATACCGATAAGACCCAGGTCTTTTCTTTGACGAAAAACGACGATATTACCCGCCGCAGCCTCCACGTCCAGTTGGTGTCCCGCATTGCCCGTACCATCGGCAGGGCGCTGAACCTGAATTTGGATCTGATCGAAGCCATTGCCCTGGGGCACGATATTGGCCATACCCCCTTTGCCCACTGCGGTGAGGTGTACCTCAACGAGCTGTATAGCGCCCATACCGGCAGATTTTTTAACCACAATATCCATTCTGCCCGGGTGCTGGATCAGGTATTTCCGCTGAACCTGACGCTGCAGACCTTGTCCGGCATCGCCGGTCACAACGGTGAAATTGAGCTGTCTGAGTATCATCCTGTGCCTATGGACAGCTTTGAGAAGTTTGACCAGGAGATTGAAAAGTGCTACACCATCCCAGGCTATGCCAATAAGCTCCAGCCCTCCACACTGGAAGGCAATGTGGTTCGCATCTCGGATATTATCGCGTATTTGGGCAAGGACAGGCAGGATGCCGCCAGTATTCAGATGGTGGATAACCGGGCGTTTTTGGATTCCGGCATCGGCAGCATCAATTCGGAGATCATCAACAATCTGGTGGTCAACATCATTGAAAACAGCTACGGCCATCCCTATATCAAGCTGGATGAAAGCCATTTCAAGGCGGTGCAATCCTACAAAAAAGAGAATTACGCCATGATCTACGCCAATGAGCCGGGCAGAGCCATTTTGAACCGGGTGGTAAGACCTATGATGCAGGAGATCTATGAGCAGCTTTTGGAGGATCTTACCCAGGATAAGGTAAATTCCCCCATTTTCCGGCATCATATCGACTATGTCAATCACACCCAGTACCACCGCCCGGTGCTCTATGGCAAGACGGAACCCAATCAGATCGTGGTGGATTACATTGCCAGTATGACCGACGACTATCTGATCGATCTGCACCGCTATCTGTTCCCGGGCAGCAGCTACTATGTGGAATATACCGGCTACTTCAATGACCTGTATGAGCAGCGCAGCCGCCTGAGCGGCCAGCTTTCTCTGGATGTGCCGGTTTGAGAAAAGGTAAAAATGAAAGGGAGTATCTCGAAAAGAGATACTCCCCATTTTAACTACAAAATCAACGGAAAATGATTGTTTAGCGCACCGCTTTAACAGCCCCCTCTGACGAGGGGGCTGTCACGCGAACAGCGTGACTGGGGGAGAGAAAACAAAAAATACCAATATTTTTCTCTCCCTCCGTCACGGCTAACGCCGTGCCACTCGCTGCGGCGAGCCCGGTCGCGGCTCTGATAGCCCGCTGGGCTGTCATTCACTACCGCGACTGCGCTTCGCTTACCCTCATCAGAGGGAGGTTTTCCACTGCTCTTAGTACGATAAATTCCAATTCATCGTAGAAAGATATGGTTAGGCGGTTTGGGCATTATTTGTGCAAGGCTTTGCGGAGAATGGGGGCAATCAGCAGGGCGACAGCGCCGCCGATCAGGGCGGTGAAAAGCTGAGGCCAGGAGAACATAGCAGGAAGCATTTTCAGCATAGGCGGGGCAAGCAAAACCGTATTTCCGATTTTTTTACCAAGCAGTGCGCCGGATGCAAGACCGCAGATGACCTCCACCACCAGCACATACAGCACACCGAATTTGAAAAAGGCGGCTGCTGCCAGTGCCGCAGGCTGTTTCCACAGGGGCTTCATAGATCTGCCCAAGAGCCAATGAAGAATGATCACAAAGCAGGCGTTTGCCAGCATAATGGGCAGCACCGTGATAAAATTGGGGGCGATGCCCAGCAAAAAAGCGCACACCGGGGAGATCAGCGCCACGGTGATGCCGCCGGACAGTCCCACCACCAATGCGGTGATGGCAAGAACGGCATTGACGCAGGAGCCGGTGACAAGCTGCCCCAGGGGCTTGGTAAGTGCCTGCAAAGCCACCAACAGTGCCAGCATAACGGCGGTTTCGGTGATCCAAAGAATCTTTTTGTTCATAATCGTTCCCTCGTGAATTACTATAAATTATCGTTTATCGTACCAACCGTAGGGGCTGATGTGGGCATCGGCCCCCTACTGAAAACCTACCGAACCGGGTGTCATTCCGAGCCTGCGTAAGCAGGCGTGGGAATCTCTTGGTACAATGTTTCATATTTAGGTAAGCTTCCAATAGAAGTAACTGCCTACTATGAGATTGCCACGCCCCTAAAGGGGCTCGCAATGACACAGAAATACGATACATTGTGTTAGTAAGATAAGTTTCAATTTACATTATGTCACAAATTTTTATGGCTGTAAAGGTAAATAATCAGGAAATATTTTGTTGAAATTTGAGAAATACTGTGATATACTTTGGATAACCTAATAAACGACAGTTCGCAACCATCCTGTCGAAAAACAAAACTATGGAGGATATGGGTGCAGTTTTTGCGCCCATTTTTAGCGCTATGAACAAAAAAATCAGAAACCTGACCCACGGCGCGCTGATCGCGGCGCTGTATGTGGTACTGACCCACCTGCAAAATATTTTGGTGCCCGATTCCGCATCCTTTGCCATCCAGTTCCGGGTGTCGGAGGCAATGTGCGTACTGGCGTTTTTTACCCCCTCGGCGGTTTGGGGGCTGACGTTGGGCTGCTTTTTATTCAATCTTACCTTTGCCGGCTCGCTGCCGCTGGATATGCTGGCGGGAAGTCTTGCCACCTTGCTTGCCACCGGCGGAATGTACCTGACCCGGAAATGGCGCGTGGGAAGCTACCCCTTGCTGGGTATGCTGCTGCCGGCGGTTTTCAATGCTTTTTTGGTGGGCTGGGAGCTGGAGCTCTATATTGGCGGCGGTTTTTGGATCAACGCCATTTTTGTTGCCATCGGTGAGGCGGCCGTGCTGCTGACCTTGGGTACTGCACTTTACTATACCATTTACCGCAGAGCCTTACAAAAACGTATATTCTGACCAAGGTCAGGATAGCCATTAAATTGGAAAATAGGGAACAGGATTCCTGTAAATATAAATATTTCTATAAAAACCTCTTGAAAATATTCCGTTTATGGGTTACCATAACACAGTAGACAAAATTCGGGGATTTTCGTCAAAACCCGGAAAATTATGAGGTGAATTATGAAAAATCGCATTTTGAAATTCGCCGCTCTGCTGCTGGTGCTGTGTATGGTTCTGCCGATGGCAGCCTGCGGCGATCAGGAGGAAGGCGGCAAAAACGCTGGCAGTGTCAGCGCGCAGGATGTTTTTAACGCCCTTTTGGAAAATGTGCAGTTCGATACGGATATGACCGATTACAGCGACAGCGCGGAGATCTCCTACATCGGTCTGCCGGAGGGCGCAAAGGTGACCATGTATGCCGGCAACGCCCGCTATGCGGACGAGCTTAGCTGGATCGTTTTGGCAAATGCCTCCGATATGGATGCGGCTATGGAGATCGTGGAGACGCACCTGGATGAAAAGCACGATCAGTTCCTCAGCTACCATGCCGATGAGGTGCCCAAGATCAGCAGTGCTCCCATCTGGAAGGATGATACCAATATTATTTTGTGCATCACCGGGGATTATACCAATGCCCAGGCTATTATGGACGATCCCTCCAAGGTGCCCCAAAAGCCTGCCGGTGATAATCAGACGGTAGAGACCACAGCACCTGTTACGGACGATCCCACCGAGCCTCCTGCGGTCACTGACCCCACAGAGCCCCCGGAAACGGATCCTCCCACAGAGCCTGACGATACACCCTTAAATTCCAAGGGCTACCCTGCGATCACCACTGAGGATACCTGGCATAAGTATGAAACCTTTATGGTCGTGGACAATATGGCTTACGAGTACTATGGCTACAGCGATTCCGCTGCGCAGAGCTATGCCAAGCTTGTCAGCTCTGTTGCCAATGCCTTGCAGGGTGAAGTCAATGTGTACAGCCTGGTGATCCCCACCGCTGTAGGCGTTGTATTCCCCGATAATCTGGCAGAGATCTACCCCGGCTATGAGGATCAGAGCGCACGGCTGGATCAGATCTTTGGCTATATGGATGATACGGTGATCCCGGTCAATATCTTTGAAAAGCTGATGCAGCACCGGGATGAGTACCTGTACTACCGTTCCGACTGGCACTGGAGTGCCATCGGCGCATACTACGGCTACGAAAAGTTCTGTGAGGTCAAGGGCATTGCTCCTTACACAATGGATGACCGGATCGAGCGTGTCTATGAGGGTTACAAGGGGCCTTTCGCCAGCGCATCTGCGGTGGCCGCAACCCCCGATACCGTCTATGCCTATGAGCCTTACTTCTATGAAGATGTTTCCATGGTATTCACCGATACCAATGGCAACCGTATTTCCTGGCCCGTGATCGCCGATGGCGATACCTATGGCTCCAGCGGCAAGTACCTGATCTTTGCCGCAGGTGACCAGCCCATTGCGGAGTTTACCAACCCCAAGGTGACTGACGGCTCTGTTGCCATCGTGGTAAAGGAATCCTTCGGCAACGCTATGATGCCCTACTTCCCGGATCATTACAGCACCGTCTATGAGGTGGACTACCGATACTGGGAAGGCAATCTGGTGGAGTTTGCCCGTGAGGTGGGCGCAACCGATATTATCTTTGCCAATCATATCGGTATGGTTCGCAGCAGCTACCTGATCGGTCTGATGGACCGCATCATTCCCTAATAGAAACCGGGATGCATTACGCATCCCGTTTTTCTTATATAGGAAAGGCAAATTATTGTTTAGCTTACTAACTATCGTTAATGCGTAGGGAACGCTGCCCTCAGCGTTCCGCAACAAAATCAGACCTCAATGGGCTGATTTTGTTCTAAATAATTATAAAATTGAAATATTTTCGACCATCGAGATCGAAAATATTTGCGGAACGCTGAGGGCAGCGTTCCCTACACTTTCTAAGATAAAATCCAATTTGTATATTTTTGATTTTCTTGGGAAAAGTATTGCCGGAGGGATCGGTTATGACACAGCGGCAATATCAGAAAATGGTAGATAAAATGGCACCAAAATCGCCTATATGGAAAAACTGCCTGAAGGCGTTTTTGATCGGTGGACTGATCTGTACATTGGGTCAGGCACTTTTGGAGCTGTACGGCTATTGGGGACTGGACGAGGAAAACAGTGCTACGGCGGCGTCAATGACGCTGGTAGCCCTTTCTGCACTACTGACGGGACTGAGCCTTTACGATAATATCGCCAAACATGCGGGGGCTGGCACCCTGGTGCCCATTACCGGCTTTGCCAACGCCGTATCCTCCGCAGCAGTCGAGTTCAAAACCGAGGGCTTCGTCTTAGGCGTGGGCGCGAAGATGTTTACAATAGCAGGCCCGGTTATTGTGTATGGTGTGTCTGCCAGTGTGGTGTATGGGCTGATTTATTGGATAACAACATGATTCTGACGGGCGGTTGATAACCGCCCCTACTACTTTGCAACAGCTTAAAGTTTTCTTTGTCATTCCGAGCCAGTTCTCAAACTGGCGTGGGAATCTCAAAGTACAGCTTATTATATGAGATTGCCACGCCCCTAAAGGGGCTCGCAATGACACAAAGTTTTAGCTATTACAAAGTACTACACCGTCTCAGAAGATTTTCTCACGGTTTATGGCACAGACTGTAATGAAATATGCCCCAGGGGTGGCGTAATCATAATCCTCGAAATAGCCTCTTAGTCCCGATTTTTTGGGTTTACCAGGCTATGCCTCCTGCTGGGCCTTTAAGCCTGTGAGTTTCTCAAAAACCGGTAATTCATAGCAGGGGAAATAGATACCGTATACGTCGCCCTGGTGATTGATCTCCAAAATGTGGTAATACTTACAATGAACACAGCCATAATCATCGGCTGTAAGCTTGTACTGCTTGTAGATGCCCTTGTTGAGGGCTTCTTCCTTATTCCAACCGATCATACGGATGTGCTTTTTTACTGTGTGGATCGATGTAATGGATGATAAGGGGAATGCGTATTTTCCTTCCAAATTTGATAGGTACAGATTCTCAGAATTGGAAAAGATCTTGAATACTGGATTCAAATACTGAGCGATTTGCAAACCTTTTTCACAAACCTTGATCTTGCCGTCTTTTACCTTATAGAAGAAGGACAGAATGTCCACCTCTTTGGCATCGCCAGGAACAGACAATTCCGTGTAAATAGAATCGGAAACGCTTTCCAAATGGGAGAGGGTCTGTGTGCTTTCTTCTGTGCTTAAAACAGCGTTTGATTTTTGCCTGCTCCAAAGCCACAATATCAACCAAATCACAGCGCAAATACCGGCACCCCAATAGATCCAGGGGGCATTACGGTATCCTTCCGCAAAGGAAACTTCACCTCTCAATATGCCGCTGACCAGCAAAAGGGCAGCAAGACCGCAGACATATTGGATGATGCGAAACGGCAAGGGGAGCTTTGCGCGGGCAACGGTTTCCTCTGCCTTCTCGGTTGAGGATTCCAGTGAGCTGGACAATGCGGCTGACGGCTTAAGAACCAAAAATTCCTCGCCGTGAAACTGCTCATTTTTCTTATTAGCTGTTAAATCAATTCCTAAAAACGGTTTCATATGAAAGGCTCCTTTTCGTAAATTTATTACGCAACATTATAGTCCCTTATTCTTTAAATCGCTTACTAAGTTTACATAAAACTCCCTGACGTCGAAGCCGCTGAGGTCTTGCCTGTTTAAGTCGATCATATCGCCATGGGATATGCCGCATTCCCCAGTCGGTCTTAAAAGAATATAGTGTTCTCCCCATTGGAAGGACGCTTCATCCACAAGCCCGTCGTTTTCACCGCTGAAATGCTTGACCAGGTGGTATGACAGATTTAAAGGAAATTTGCCGTTTGACGCTTTCGTCAGCACCGAACCCACGCTTTGACAGTAAACTCCCTTGGGTGTGGGCATTTCGGGATCGCGCTGCTTACAGCTGGCATCGGTCAAATCGTTGACCGCGGCGAGAAAATCAGGCTCAGGCTCGCCCAATTTTCTCAGTGTGGAATTATAGGCATTTGCTACCTTGTTTTTTATGTCAGGCGATATGTTGCTTAGCAGGTAATCGGCAAATAAGCAGCCCCTGTGGGGGGTGTTTATGGTCGTGAGGGATGCCACCTGATCGCTGAGGCCAAGCTTGGAAATTGCGTAACGGCAGTCAAGCCCGCCTTTGGAATGGGCAATGATATTGACCTTTTCTGCTTTCGTTTCAGATAGTATTTCGGTAATGCGCGCCTTTAATTCGGCGGCACTGTCGGCAACGGAGGATGCGGAGTGATGATTGCCGTAAAATATTTTTGCGCCGTTGGCTTCCAATTCCTTAGGAATCCTGCCCCAGTAGTTAAAATACTTTGTGTCACGGAAAAAGACCCCGTGTACCATAAGAATGGGATATTTTGTAGAGCAAATTTCTTGGCCATATCTTTGCCGGTTGCGCTGCTCTCTTTTGACTTCAAACAGGCATTCCCGGGTGGTGGTTTTTATTATGAAAAATAAAGCAACTAAATTCGCTATGGGAATCATACCGCAAATGATCCCGATAATCCTTAGTTTAATGCCTAACTGTGCTGAGGTCAGGTATACACACAGGATCCCGTTCCAAAATATAATAAAATTCACACCTATGCAAAATACCAGACTCTCCCAAAACAGCGAATTATTATTCGGATTTATGGCAAGCAAGATCTGACAAATAATGGATAGAATCACGGATATGTAAAAGGACGCTAACAATACGGTTCCGTGGTAACAAATCCTGAGGGTCTTACTGCGTGTTTTGATTATGAAACAACCTGCAAACAGGTTTACAAAAAGAAAAACCGGCAGCAAAACAAACAGGCTTTGGGGCATTTGCTTAACTAAGATGTAGCTGTTGGCAATGAAACTGGCCGCAACAGAATATAAAAGCATCGTAATAATAATCATAATTTTTTATCACCTTCTCTTTTATTTTAGCAGGTTTTGGCGGTGTTGTAAATGCCTGGTAATGGGGGAAAGACAACAGATGGCATCCTGCGTCCCAAAACAGTTGCGGTGTGCTTTTTTCTGTGGTACAATCAAAGCACAGCTTTTAAGGAGGTGTTTTCTATGCTTGTACACAATATGCAGGAAACCGCCGGAGGAGATCCGGCTAAATAAAAATTAGACCGGAGGAAATATGACAAAAAAAGACTTTAAAGCGTCGATGCTCCGTGGACTTGGCAGGTGTGTCAAGGCGGTACGGCAGCAGCCGGAGAAGTATCGGGATATTGTTTTGTGGGCTTGCACAAGGGATATCGCCTATGATGCTCAATGCGAGGGGACACGTTCGTGGTATGTTTACACAATGGTGAATACATACGCTGACAAGAAACCCTTTATCAATGCCGCGGCAGAGGCTCTGAAAAAATACCGCCCCAATGGTGGGTGGGATTTGCTGCATTTAAGCGAATTGCTGATGTTTTTTGCGCTGGATGGGGACGAATTTGCCCGGCAGGCAGTAGAGGAAAAATACAATGAACTGCTTATCGCTATGCGTAACCGAAAGCGTAGACCAAACCGCGTGTTCCATACGCTTTCAGATTTGGAGCAGTTGGGATTAGTACTGACGGTTGATCGGGCATCTTTTCTTCGTGTAGCAGAGGATTTTGGCCGTCTGTATCAGGAAAAACAATATATGCAGGATGGGGATTTTGCCTGGTTCTTCGCATCAAAGGGCGATCAATACAAAAAGACGATGGAACGGGCTGCTCAAAAGAATGAGAACATAGCTTGTTTTCTGCAAAGAGAACAGGCAAGTATAGCTGCGATGGAGGCAAACTGGGAACGGAGAAAGGCAAATCCACAGGAAAAGCTGACAGGTGTTCGACTGTCTCGGTGGCTCGCGAAAAAGGCGGATAAGGAGATGATAGAACGGTACGTACTTGCGTATCGGGAGCAGACCCAGCCGGAACTGCGCGCGGATGCGCTGGCGGCATTTGTGAGCTGCCCGTATCCTGATGATCCGCAGCCTGTTATCGAGGATGCGCAATCTGCCTGCGAAAAATTACGAAATACCGCCTGGGAGGCACTGGAGAATGTGCGGCATCCTGCTGTACGGACTTTCGCATTGACCAATGCTGCAAAGGGTATTTGCACACCTGAGAATTTCGCGCTTTTGGTGACCAATTATATACCCGAGGATGGGAAATTGTTAGAAGATCTCTTATGTGAGCTGATTGCGGCAAGGGATTGGGACGGTGTCCATGCAGCAGGAATGGATATTTTCCGGGCCTTTTATGAGGACAGCCAGATCCCGCATCCGAAGCATTTGTTACTGTTTCTGTATACGTATGATCCCTGCTCTTTTTGCCGGGAATCCGCAGTGCAGTATATGTCCAAACATCGGATGCTGACGAAAGAAATATTGGAAGAATGCCTGTACGACAGCAATGATGATATTCGCCGGATAGCGAAAAAAAGATTGAATAAATAATTTGAAAGGGCTTGCCGGATGGCAAGCCCTTCGGAACTATATTACAAAAGCTGTCAGCAGCAGGTACATTACTGGGATGGTGACCACACAGACGGTATGGGAGATCATTGCCATAGACGCGCCGGTGGCAGTATCACCGCCGTAGGCTGCGGGGAAGATCACCGTATTTAAGCCCAAAGGTGTGGCAAAGCCAAACAGGCACATCACCAGGCTGGTCTCGTCAGCCCCCAAAGCTTTTAACAGCAGGATGAACAGGGCAGGCAGGATGAACAGCCGCAATACGGCGGCAATGTATACCTTTTTATCGGAAAGCAGGGTTTTAAAGGAATAATTGCCGATCAAAAAGCCGGTCAGCACCATGGCGATGGGGCCCATACAGGCACCTAAGCCGGAAAGGGTACTGAATACAAAATCCGGCACATAGTCGTAAATTCCGGTAAGACCGATCACCGCGCCAATGGCAACGGCAAACACAGAGGGATTGAGCAGGTTTTTCAGGGGATTGTGCCTGCCCTCTCCCTGGGGGATCAGGCTGGCAATTCCCCAGGTGTATACCGCCAGGCTCAGGGGCAGGGTAAAGAGCATATAGGAATACAGGGCTTCTTCACCGAAAATTGCCGGTACGATGGCGTTGCCCATAAAGCCAAAGTTGCCGAAGGTCAGGGCGTAGCGGTAGATATTGCGGTTGTAGCCTTTCCCTGTAAAGAAGGGGGCAAGCCCAAAGGCAAGCAAAATGGCAACCGCCAGGGCCAGCAGGCAGTAGAGGATCATTTTGTACTGCTCAGTCAGGGATGCCACAGTGCAGTATTTGCTGAAGGTATTGACGGTCAGCGCCGGTGCCAGCACATAGGTCTCCAGCTTGGAGAGCACAGTGACCGTATTATCCGGGCACAGTTTTTTCTTATTCAGAATAAAGCCGATGACCATACAGGCAAACATCATCAGCATAGGGGAGAGGGTAGCCATAAAAACCTGGGACATGGGGAAATGCCTCGTTTCTTCAAATTCCAAGCCATTATAGTATATTGCGCCACAAAATGCAACAGAAGAAAAATAGAAAAAGCTCCAATTATTGTGCGTACATATCCTGCGTTAGCGCCAATTGACAATGGACAATTGATAATTGAAAATTAAGGTATTTTCTCTGAAAATAATTTTAAATAGTGCGCAAAGCGCACACCATAATTGTCAACTGTCAATTTTCAATTGTCAATTGTTTATCTGCGGGGGATCAAAAAATTTTAAAAAAGCTGGATTTTTTTCATACAACAAGCTGTTGACGGCAACGAAAAAATATGCTATAATTCACCAGAATATTGGTATAGTAGGCGCAGTCTGTTTGGAGAGAGGATCAAGGAGGCACATCTGAATGGAAAACTTAAAGGAGATAAATTTAACGGAGCTGCTGTCAGCACTGTTGCGCAGGATCTGGCTGATCGTCCTTTGTGCGGTGATCGCCGGTGCGCTGGTTTATGCGTACACAGCAAACTTTGTGACTGAGCTGTATAAATCACGTGTTTCCGTTTATGTCAATAGCAGCAATCAAAATAACACGGTCAATATTACCGCTACTGAGCTGGCTACTTCTCAGCGTCTGGTGCTTACATACATTGAAATGGTAAAAAGTGAAAGCGTTTTGGAGCTGGTTGCCCAGGAGGTCGCCGAAAATGGCACCACAGGCAAAAAGCCCACAGCGGAGGAGATCGAAAAAATGATCACCGCCGCGCCTATGGAGGAGACGGAAATTTTTGAGGTCGTGGTCTCCAGCAGCGATCCTCAGCTTGCCTGTGATATTGCCAATGCCATCGGCAGAGTGGCTCCCGGCAAGATCGAGGAGTTTGCCGTGGGCAGCTCCACAAAGATCATTGACTGGGCTAAGCCCGCCAAGGCACCCTATTCACCCAATAAATCCCGTAATACCATCGTTGGTATGGTTGCCGGCGCTGCCATTGCAGTCTGCATTATTGTGCTGCAGACTTTGCTGGATGTGCGTGTCAAGAGTGAGGAGGATCTGGCGGCAATATCGGATGCCCCTGTTTTGGGCCTGATTCCCGACCTGGCGATGGACAGCAAGGATCCGGGTGAGTACGGCGAATACGGATACGGGTATAAACGGGAAGGCAGTCATTCCAGAAGCGGAGGTGCGGGAGCATGAGCGTGATGAAAAAGAAGACCCCCAAAGAGCCGGATCAGAGCTTTGCCGCCCAGCGCCGAATGCTTCTTAACTCCAACAGCAGCTTTTACATTCAGGAGGCTTACAACACACTGCGCACCAACATCCGCTTTGCCATTCCCGGTGAGGGTTGCAAGCGGCTGTGCCTGACCAGTGGCTTGGCAAGTGAGGGTAAAAGCACCACGATTTTAAACCTTGCCATTTCCTTTGCCGATACAGGCGGTAAGGTGCTGCTAATCGACGGTGATATGCGCCGCCCCAGCCTTGCAAGGCTTTTGATCGAAAAGGCATCTCCCGGACTTTCCAATGTTTTGGCAGGCCTGGTAGAGGCAGAGGAGGCGATCCATAAGAATGTTCGCCCCAATCTGGATATGATCTTTTCCGGTGAGATTCCCCCCAACCCCCTGGAGCTTCTGGGGCACCCAAGAATGAAGGCTTTGATCGACAATATGTCCAGCCGGTATGATTACATCCTGATCGACACCCCGCCTGTCAGTATCGTATCCGATGCCTGTGAGGTGGCGAATGTGACCGATGGCGTTTTGTTCCTGGTGCGGCAGAATTCTACGGAAAAGGATGCTGTGATCCGGGGCATCAAGCAGTTGGAGCTTTCCAATTCCCGTCTGCTGGGCTTTGTAATGACCGGCATTATGGATGAGGGCAGCAAGAGCTACAAATACAGATACAGATACCGTTACCGCTACAAATACAAATATCAAAGCAAATATGCTTATGTGGCTTCCGGTAGAAAAAATGCCGGTGAAAAGCCTGTAACCAATCAAACTGAATCGAAAGGAACGAAGGAAAAATGAAAAGAAACGCTGGATTTTTAATGCGGCAGGTTGCCGGCCGTTATGTATTGGCTCCCGTAGGCGACACTGTGAAGACCTTCTCTGGAATGATCACGATGAATGCTACCGGCAAGTTCCTGTGGGATCTGCTGGAGCAGGAGCAGACCGTGGATTCCCTGGCTCAGGCACTGGTGGATACCTATGAGGTCGCTCTTGATAAGGCAAAAGAGGATGTTGTTAAGTATTTGGAGCCTCTGCTGCCGATCAAGGCGGTTTTGGAATAAGTGTTTTCAAAAGCGGCTGTGCGAAATGATATGCACCCCAAAAGTTAGACACTTTTGGGGTGTATATTTTTATGGGCAAAACAGGAAGAAAAAATAGGAGTTATAGTGCAGAATTCAAAATAGGTGTTATAATGGATATGCGTGAGCATCGTTTGAGTTATAGCGAGACCGTAAGGAAGTATAACCTTGGAAAAACGGAAACAGGAAATGCAAGAGAAAAATTGAAACGGTGGGAACGCATATTCTTGGAAGAAGGAGCCGAGGGCCTTATGAAAGAAAGACGGGGCAAGGCCAATTCTGCCAGCGGCACCAGAAAAGGTAGACCACCGAAGCTGGATCCAAAGGTTGAAGAAGATCTCATTGCCGAACATCAGCGACTTCGTATGGAGATTGAATACTTAAAAAAACTGAGTGCCTTAGTTCTTGCGGAAGAGCAAAAGAACGGCAAAAAGCC
>JAFTTQ010000005.1 GCA_017466665.1 Oscillospiraceae bacterium | reverse complement strand
TTGCAGCCAGCTATATTCGCCTTACGGCGAACTAAATTGGCTTACGCCAGCTAAATTTGCTTCGCAAGCTAAATTGCCTGCGGGCAGCTGGGGGCGAATATAATTTAGCTGTTGCGAAGCAACAATTTCGCTACGAAGTAATTTCGCTGCTGCCATAAGGCAGCAATTTAGCTAAAAATCTGCCATCAAGGGCTAATATCTCCTAATAAAATCCCCGTGGAGCAATCCGCGGGGATTTCTTTGTGCAAAAAGTGAGCGGGTTACGCACAGGCGCAACTCGCTCACTTCTTTATTGGGTGATTGACTCAGATGGCACGACGCTTGGTAAAGCAGACGGTCATACCCGCGATGCTAACGACCATCACCATAACCAGAAGGAACAGGGGGCTGTTATCGCCAGTCTGGGGATTACTGGGGTCAGGAGTGGGTTCCGGGGTAACAGTCTTGTTCTCCAACACCACATAGCTGGAGAAGTGGGTAGTCTCAAAGGTCAATATGCCGTCAGAATAGGTGGTAGGCATAGCGGTGATGGTGCCGTCCTCGGCAACATAGGCTACATAGTAGTCCGTGCCAGTCTTGCCCACGGGCAATTCAAAGGGAACGGAGACAGTAACCTTGCCACCGCCAAACTCGGTGATCTTGGTCTCACCTGTAAAGGCTTCCAGATTCAGGATGATGTGGACTTCCTTTTCTTCCAGAGCGGCTTTCTGTTCGGTGGTCAGGGTAGTGTCCTCTACTTCCTTGGCGACGATGGTTACAGCGGTCTGCCCAGACTGCTCACCGATGGAGCCGATGGCGGCAGCATCCACAGTTCGATAGCTAACAAGGTTACCATCATCGTAATAGTTGATATCACGCAGGATTCCTTTGGTGATATCTGCTTTTACTGTTTCAATATGAATGCTGTTTGTATAAAGATCTTTGTAGTATTTCACCGACGTATCAAGCAACCGCGCAAGCTTTTCTAAAGCATACTGGTTGTGTTTGATTACATCTTTTAGCATCCATTTAACATATTCGTTGTTCTTTTTGATCAGAGCTTCAATGAGTCTGTTAATAAAAGGGAACATAAATCGGTTTTTAATACCGACTTGATCGGTGATCTCAAATTCCTCTGAAAAGTATGCTAATATCTCATCGCTGGCTTCGGTTAGTGCATCAATCATTTCACTGTCAAAATATTTTTCACATTCTGCCGGTGTGCAAGAGTAATAACAAACTTGATATAGGGACGGGAGTTCTCTTGCGTGGAGCTCCGCTAACATTTTTGTATCCTTTTGCTTAATTGCAAGCGTAATCATTTTTATTCGGAGATCGTAACGCTCTTTCATTTTGGCGTCGAGTAGATTCAAATTGCGCATCAGCATAGGGTTTCTTTCAATGCTGGTTCCTGCCCCAAAAGGATAACGAAATGAGTCGCTTTCATCTGTTCCAACAAACCAAATATAATTATGTTCTGTCAGATACTTAAGAAGATCATAGTTTTCAAACTCCAGTGCATAGTCAATTACTGTTTTTCCATATTCATCGGCGTTCAATATCAACTGATCTTCTCTTTTGATATATGCTTCCCATTCGTTTTTGTCCTTTGACATAGCGATACTGTAATTCGTGACGTGACTGGACGAAACAGAAAAGCACTTACCCGCACTTAATATTTCCTCGCAGGACATATCTAAAAGCTTTGAGAAAGCAGGAAGATCTTCCAACTGTACACCTTTCTTCCCATTTAGAATTTGGGAAAGTCTGTTTGCCATTTTGCGCAGTTCTTCATCATTTGTCGGCATATTTCTTTCCTTTAAGCATGCTTTGCCAAATTGTCGATCCGACCGGTATCCTTTTTTACCAATAGCCCGCTTGAGATATGCGCCAATTTGTTCATCATTAGCTAATTTAAACATTTAACCACCTCGTGAGGATTATATAATAAATATCCAAAAAAGAATATCCATAATTCGTATACACAAAAAAGATACATTTTTTAATGAATGTAATAGTGTATGCTTTTAGTATACAAAATATCGCAGAATGGATGCACTGTCAAGGGGTATCTGGTTATAGTATTTGCGGTAAAATAACGCAGCAAAAAAAGGGGATGGCAAACGGTATCAGTCGACGAAAAAGGTCATTGACGGCATAAAGCGGTCTATGCTATACTGACAATTACATAAGTAAAATAGAATAAGGAGGATTTTGCGGTGTTACAGGTAAAAAATCTTGTAAAGATCTACAAACCGAAAAAGGGTGTGCCGGTGAAGGCGCTGGATAATGTCAGCCTGACCTTCCCCAAAACCGGTATGGTATTCCTGCTGGGTAAATCCGGCAGCGGCAAATCCACCCTGCTGAATATTTTGGGCGGCTTGGATCGGTACAATTCCGGCGATATTCTGATCCAGGGAAAATCCACAAAAAAGTTTACACAGAGTCATTTTGACTCCTACCGCAATACCTATGTAGGCTTCATTTTTCAGGAATATAATATCTTAGACGAATTCTCCGTAGGTGCCAACATCGCGCTGGCACTGCAATTACAGGGTCACAAGGCAGATGATGAAAGGATCAATGCCATTTTGCGGGATGTGGACTTGGAGGGCTACGGCAACCGAAAGCCCAATGAGCTTTCCGGCGGTCAGAAGCAGAGAGTGGCCATTGCCCGGGCGCTGGTAAAAAGCCCCAAGATCATTATGGCGGACGAGCCTACCGGCGCACTGGATTCCACCACCGGGCGGCAGGTGCTTGCTACTTTGAAAAAGCTCAGCCGGGACAAGCTGGTGATCGTGGTTTCCCACGACCGGGAATTTGCGGAGCAATACGGAGATCGGATCATTGAGCTTTCTGACGGACGGGTGATCCGGGACGTGGAAAAGCACCACGACGGTGTGGATGCCGGCAGTGCTGTGCCGGTGTATATGGAGGATTCCGTCAGCCTGCCGGAAAACTATACGCTGACAGAAGCGGATAAATTTGCCATTTGCCAGTATATTCAAAGTATGGTGTCGGTGGGCAAGGAGCCGAGATTCTCCATTTTGGGCAGAGATACTGCCTCCTTCCAGCCTACGGACGAACGGCGCATCCGGGTATCCCAGGAGGGCTATCACCTGATAAAATCCCGGCTGCCGATGAAATATGCCTTTAAATTGGGCGCGTCCGGCCTGAAATATAAAAAATTCCGGCTGGTAATGACGGTTTTGCTTTCCTGTATTGCCCTTGTTATGTTTGGTCTGGCGGATACGCTGGCATCCTTTGATTATGTAAGATCCGCATATAACTCCCTGACCCAGCCTGAGGGCAAGGTATCCTATGCCGCCTTTAAGATCGGCGGAGAAAGCTATTATTACAGCAATCAGGAAATGCGGGATAAAGATATCACCCAAATTCAGGAGGAGACCGGCCTGACGGTATACCCGGTCTACAAGAAGCAATATGAGGATATCAGCTACCGTGACCATATCCCCAACCGGGAGGAATTGTACAATTATTCCTTATTCGGCTACAACGACAACAGCTTTGCTGGTTATTTTGAGATCACACAGGAGAGAATGGACGAGCTGAGCGGCAAGCTTGTGGCAGGCAGACTGCCGCAGAAAAACGGAGAGCTTGCCATCAGCACCGTGGTTTTGGAGGATTTCCTGAAAGGCGGTTATGCCCAGTGTGAGATAGAGGAAGGCCAAGCCTACAAAGTCTATGAAAACGCAAATGGGGAATACTGCACCGACTATGGTTTTGTAGACGAAAACGGCAACTATATCGGTGATTTCGGCTATAATGATGAAAATTATAATTGGCATCATAAATGGGGCTACTATGAGGATAACGGGGAATATCGGTTTGAGTGCTACTATTACGACGATGAGGGCGAGTACCACACCGAAACAGAAGCGGAATTTGACGCGGGTCTGCGGTTTGTAGAGGAAGGACGGGAAATTTATTATAAGCCCGGAGAGGCGCAGACGGTTGCCGATGCTGAAGCAATGCTGGGCAAGACCATCCTCCTTGGGGAGCGGGAATTTACAGTCTGCGGCGTTGTAGATACCGGCATAGATCTCACCCGGTATGAGGAGCGATGGGATGAGGATTCCGCCTTGGACAACAGCAACGATTTTGCGGAGATAGTACTGAAAATGGCAATGCGGCAGGAAATGAGCTATTGCCGGGACTACTCTCTGGCCGGTATGGCGATGGTGGCGCCGGGACAGATCCAGGCGCTGGGAAATGAAGATACGATCAATGTCTACCAAACCCTGTCCGCAATGCCGGAAAGCAGCAGAGAGATCCGCCGGATCGTGGAATTTTCCAATCAGGAGTACCGCACCGGCAGCGGCAGCAAAGGCAAATATATGCTGATGAATCCTGTGAGCTTTGAATTGCAGAGCATAGAGGAGGTCTTTACGGTGCTTTCGCCGGTATTTCTGGGGATCGGCATAGTGTTTGCGGTGTTTGCGTCCTTGCTGTTCTCCAATTTTATTGCGGTGAGTATCAGCTACAAAAAGGTGCAGATCGGTATTCTGCGTGCCATTGGCTCCCGGGGTAACGATGTTTTCCGCATTTTCTTTGCGGAGAGCTTCTGTATCGCTATGATCAATTTTGTGCTGTCGGTGACAGGTACATTGGCGGCTTGCGGCTTGCTGAACAGGTGGCTTAAGAGCAGTACAGGCTTGCTGCTGTCTATCTTGAATGTGGGCTTCCGCCAGGTGGTGCTGCTGCTTTTCCTGTGCCTGCTGGTAGCGGCGGTGGCAAGCTTCCTGCCTGTGAAGAAGATCGCCTCCAAACGGCCCATCGATGCTATCCGGGATCGTTAGTCATTTTAAGAGCGTATCGCAACCGCGATACGCTCTTTTTATATCACAAAGCAAAATTGGAATTTATGTTATTAAGCAGGATGGCGCACACACCCTCTCCCTATGGGAGAGGTGGCAGCCCGTGAGGGCTGACGGAGAGGGTTTCCTATCGTTTGAGGTACACCCTCTCAGTCACGGCTTACGCCGTGCCAGCTCCCCCAAAGGGGGAGCGTGTAATAAGGTAAACAATAATTTACAGCCGTTTTCTTTGAGAAACTGGTAAAAATAGCTAAGCGAAATAAAAGAATTCCTGGCGATTTTCAGGAAAAATATGGCTTGCTTTTTGCTATAAAATACAGTAGCATTATAATGGGGTAGGATGAGGGAAAAATCAAGAAACCCCTTCCTGTGCGCATATTTGGCAAAAAAAATGCGCATTTTATTTTAAAATTACCCCACTTTGCGGGGTTAACATAGATGTTCGGAAACAGGCTTTTGGAAAAACAAGAAAGGATCATTTATGGTATTTACGGATTATCTGTTAAAAATCATTTCGCTTTTGGGCGGACTGGCTCTGTTCCTCTTTGGTATGGACGTTATGGGCAAGGCGCTGGAACGGCTTGCCGGCGGTAAGCTGCAAACGGTTTTGGCAAAAATGAGCTCCACCGTATTCCGGGGCTTCTTCTTAGGTTTGGCGGTCACGGCTGTGATCCAGTCCTCCTCTGCCACCACGGTTATGGTGGTTGGCTTTGTAAACTCCGGCATTATGACCCTGAAACAGGCCATTGGCGTGATCATGGGCTCCAATGTGGGTACCACCGTCACCTCCTGGCTGCTTTCTCTGACGGCCCTGGAGGGAAGCTCCTTCCTGGTGCAGGTTTTTAAACCCAGTACGCTTGCGCCGCTGCTGGGTGTGATCGGCATTGTGCTGTTTATGTTCACAAAGAGCGAGAAAAAGCAGGGTGTAGGCACCATCCTTTTGGGCTTTATGGCACTGATGACCGGCATGGAGCTGATGAGCGGCTCTATGGAATTTTTAGAGGGGGAGCAGTGGTTTGCCAACCTGATGGTCTCCTTCTCCAACCCCATTTTGGGCATTTTGGCAGGTGCGGTGCTGACCGCTATCATTCAGTCCTCCTCTGCATCTGTCGGTATTTTGCAGGGACTTTGCTCCACCGGCGCCGTTACTGTTGGCAATGCGCTGCCCATTATTCTTGGTCAGAACATTGGCACCTGTGTCACCGCAATGATCTCCACTGTGGGCGCAAACCGCAACGCCCGCCGGACAGCGCTGGTACACCTGTATTTCAACATTGTGGGCGTTGCGATTGTGGCGCTGCTGGTATACGGTGTAAACCTGTTCTTCCCCCTGGAGATCCTGACCAAGCAGGCAGGGCCTATGGAAATCGCCGTGATCCACACCGGCTTCAACCTGGTTGCTACGGCAATTCTGCTGCCGATGAATAAGCTGCTGGAAAAGCTGGCATACCTGACCATTCCCCGGCAGGAGGTTCACCAGGCACCTGTGCTGCTGGATCCGCTGCTGCTGAATACCCCGTCTGTGGCAATTCAAAGAGCTATGGATGTTGCCTGTCAAATGGCAAGGGCATCTCAGGAGGCTATGGAAACCGCCATCAGCCTGACAAAAGGCTTTACAGAAGAGGGCTTTGAGCAGGTTCGCCAGTTGGAGGATCAAACCGATATTTACGAGGATGCGCTGGGCTCTTACCTGGTGCAGCTTACCGGTCAAAAGCTGTCTGTGGAGGATAACCGCATCCTGAACACAATGCTCTACACCATCAGCGACCTGGAACGCATTGCCGACCACGCCGTGGATATTGCCAAGGCAGGCAGGGAAATGCACCAAAAGAACATTCAGTTCTCCAAGCAGGCTCAGGAAGAATTGGCTGTGCTGGAGCAGGCTGTGATGGATGTGATCCGGGGTACGGTGGATGCCTTCCAGAAGCAGGATCTTTACCAGGCAATGAAGGTGGAGCCCCAGGAGCAGGTTGTGGACGCACTGGTCAAGGAGGTCAAATCCCGGCATGTGCGCCGTCTGCGGGACGGACTTTGCTCTGTGGAGTACGGCTTTGTGCTGGAGGATTTGCTGACCAGCTACGAGCGCAGTGCTGACCATTGCTCCAATGTGGCAATCGAGATGCTACAGGTGGCAGAGGGCAAGCTGGAGGCTCACGAATATCTTAACGCCTTGAAGGGCGGTCAGCTTCAGGAGAGCGCCAAGTTCTCCGAGCGGTTCCAAAAATACCGGGCAAGATATGTTTTCCCGGAGGATAAAGAATAAACAATCGGCTTGGTGTGAAATGTCACACCAAGCCGATCTTTTTGTACAAAGAAAACCACCGGCCGGTGGATCCAAAAAGCTTTAGCTATGCCCAGTCCCGCCGGAGCGGAAAGCCTCCCTCTGATGAGGGAGGTGTCAAAAATCTATTTGATTTTTGACGGAGGGAGAGAAAAAAGTAGAGAATAATCTCTCCCCCAGTCTTTTGCTTCGCAAAATCCAGCCCCCTCGTCAGAGGGGGCCTGTGCATACCACCGGCACGGCCGGTGGTATGATTGTAAATTACATCCCGTGCTTTAGTCAGTGGGTTTATTCTTCCGAAGTGTTTGAATTGTGGTTTTGACAATGTCTGAAATAATTTTTGTTTCTGTAAGGTCACAATCCGCAACAAGCTCAGATAACCAGCTATTTAACAATGGTTTGGAAGTTTGCACTTCTCTGCATAATAACTCGTCCGAGGAACATTCAAGTGCATTTAAAATTGAAAGAAAAACGTCAAAACTGGGGACAGTACTTCCAGATTCAATATGGCTCATATGACTCGGGCCTACGCCTATCATTTCTGACAATTTTTCTTGTGTCCATCCCTTTTTTATTCGTTTAGCCTTGATTCTCTGACCAATATCAACATAATCTACTGCCATAACATTATCACCCTTAGAAATTTGTACATCTGTATTGTAAATACACAATTTAAATGTTAAAATTACTTAATAATACATATGTACTTTCAATACATAAATGAGGTGATATACTTGAAATCCTGTTTTCTTTTTGGTCATTCAGACTGTCCTGATACTATGCTTCCAAAAATTGAGAAAACTATCGAAAATCATTATTTAAACTTCAATGTTCGCTATTTTTATGTTGGAAATCGCGGAAGATTTGACAGCTTAGCCGCTACTGCAATCAAGCACCTGAAACAGCGTTACAGCGATATTACTTTGCTACTGCTGCTGGCGTACCATCCGGCAGAACGACCTGTTTATTTATCAGAACACTTTGATAATTCCTATTATCCCCCGTTGAAAAATATTCCGAAAACCTATGCCATCATTCGGGCAAATCAATATATGGTTGACACCGCAGATACCCTTATTTGCTATGTAGATCACATCGGAAATACCAGAAATCTATTAGAATATGCCAAAAAAAGAGAAAAAAAGGAAGGTGTTTTCATTGAGAACGTGGCTGAAAACTTTTAGCGTTCTATTGGTCTTTGTGCTCATATTTTTTACAGCTTCTTGCGGTTCTGAGGAACAAAAAGAATGCTGCCTTTGCAGTAGTTTTCGCTATCACGCCCCCTGCCTGATAGATTTAAAAAACGGTGAA
Source organism: Oscillospiraceae bacterium (assembly GCA_017466665.1). Lineage (GTDB taxonomy): Bacteria > Bacillota > Clostridia > Oscillospirales > Oscillospiraceae > Faecousia. The sequence continues at coordinate 12,021 of JAFTTQ010000005.1, read as the reverse complement.
TTGATAGAACTGGATCTATATTTTCCCCACGAAACAAAAGTAGCGGAGCTGGCAGATATCCAACCCCAAATAAGCACATTTTCCTTTGTTCATTTAGGAAATGCAAAAGGGACAAAAATAACCAATGAGAAAAGAATCGAAATAGATGCTCCTATATCTGAGAAAGAAACAAATCCGGCACTTTGTGAAAAATGCAGAGAGCAATTAAATGCTTATTCGGGACGGTATGTTTTGGCTGATCTATACAGTCAAAATGAGAAAAGGATCATTGTGCTTGATCGTGATTTTTCAATGACAATCCGCTGTTATGAAATTACGGCCCAAAAAGATGAGAAGTATATAAATATTACGATCCAAGGCATTTTATAGCACCGGCTAATAAGACGTAATTCCAAACATCACAGCCCGGCGGGAATTTCCCCGCCGGGCTGTGATGTAAATAATTGTTTACCTTATTACACGCTCCCCCTTTGGGGGAGCTGTCAGCGTAGCTGACTGAGAGGGCAAAATGCCTAAAAGCCCTCTCCGTCAGCCCTTACGGGCTGCCACCTCTCCCATAGGGAGAGGGTGTACGCATTATCGAGGTTAGTAAGATAAATTCCAATTTACAACAGCTTGAGTTCTCCGAAAAATTGGGGCAAATGGAAGCAGGGGTGGGGATGATCCACCGGGTTCCAGGCGATATAATGCTCTTTTTCAGTTTTGTCGCCGCATTTATAGAAGTTCGCCCGCAGGCTCAGCCCGGAATACAGCTTAAATTCCGGCACGAAGATCCTGATAAAGCTGACCGGGATCCGAAGCTCCAGTCCCCAGCCCCCTGGGATCTCAAAGGGCTTTGCCTGGATCACCCTTCTGTTCTCGTGCAGCAGGCGGCAGCGGTCATCGCCGGGATTGCCGAAGCCGACATACAAGGATCCGTTGGGATTGCCCTCAAAATTGAAATAGCGCTGACCGTCAGTCTCCGGGCAGAAGAAAAATTCCAGGCAGCTATCCTCACACACGGAATCCCAATCCCCGGTATATTCCCGGCGGATGCTGGGCTCAATGGCCTGCAGGCGAATGTACAGGGCATCCTCGTCCCAGGCGGCTTGGGCACTGGGGACAATGGCGGGCACATCCGACCATAAATGGGTATCAATGGCGGCAGTGGGGATCCGATTCCAGTCCGGTTTGCCGCAGCAGTGTGTCACTTCATAGGTCTTCATAAGGGGTACCTCCTGAATGTTTTTCTCCATTGTACCACAGATCATGAAAAATGGAAAAGTTTTTTGCAGCTCTGCATATTTTTGTCACAGCCGGCAAACAATACCTGCGGACACCATTTACAGGAGGTTATACAGAAAATGAAATTTGTTCGCGTTGTGAGCCTTGCCTGCGCGGCACTGGCGGTGGTGGGTCTTGCCGGCGGTGCGCTGGCGGCGGAGGTGGACTGTGATACCACCTATTGCTTTACGGCTTCCGATTTTTCCGGGGAGGAGCAGATCGTTGGCATCTGCATCACCGAGCTGCCGGATCCGAATACCGGCACCGCGATGCTGGGTCAGCGTGTTCTGCGGGAGGGGGATATCCTCACCGCGGAGCAGGTTAGCCAAATGACCTTTGCCCCATTGCGCACCCAGGTGGATGCCACAGCCACGGTGACCTATCTGCCCATCTACGAAAACCGGGTGGAAAAAAGCACCACCATGACCATCGCCATCCGGGGCAAGGAGGATAAGGCACCGGTGGCAGAGGATTTTGCCATCGAAACCTATAAGAATCTGCCCAATACAGGTACCCTAAAGGTCAGCGACCCGGAGGGAGAGAGCCTGACCTATACCCTGGTGCGTGCGCCTAAGCGGGGTGAGGTCACCATTCAGGCAGATGGCAGCTTCACCTATACCCCTAAGAAAAATAAGGTTGGTGTGGATTCCTTTGTCTATACCGCTGCCGACCCCGCGGGCAATGTGTCCCGTCAGGCAACGGTGACGGTGCAGATCCTAAAGCCCAGTGACAAGAATCAGTACACCGATACGGTGGGCCTGGATTGCCGGTTTGAGGCGGAATGGCTGAAAAACACCGGCCTGTTTACCGGCGAAAAGGTTGGCGGTGAGAGCTGCTTCTTCCCGGAAAAGACAGTCAGCCGTGGGGATTTTCTGACGATGGCAGTCAAAGCCCTGGATATCCCTGTGGAGGAAATGGACTATTCCGGCATTCCTGAGGATGTGCCTATGTGGCTCAAGCCCTACGTGGGCGCGGCGCTGCGATCCGGGCTTCTGGAGGGCTGGCCGCAGACGGAAACCGGCAGCTATGATATGGAAAGCCCCATTACAGAGCTGGAGGCGGCAGTGCTGCTGCAAAATGCCCTGGATCTTTCGATGACGGAAACGGCTGCCGAGCTTAGTGAGGAGCTGCCTGTGTGGGCGGCGGACTCCGTGGCGGTTATGAATCAGTACGGCGTGGCGCTGGGCAGTGAAAATGCTGTGACCCGTGCCCAGGCGGCAGAGGTGCTGTATCAGATCAGCATTCTTTCCGTCACTGCCCCCGGTATGACCGTTTTCAGAATGCAGTAAGAATAACGCTGTCCGCACCCGCGGACAGCGTTAAATTATTGTTTATCGCACTACTGATACGCCGAAGGCGTATAGCTTCCCCCGGGGGGAAGCTGTCACCGCTTTGGCGGTGACTGATGAGGAATGCGGGCAGAAAAGTTACGATTTATGCGCAGAAACAGACTTTTTTCTGACTTTCAGCTGTCGCCGTTCCTCATCCGTCTTTTGCCATTGTCTTTATGGGACAATGGCAAAATCCACCTTCCCCCCGGGGGAAGGTATTATTGCACTGCTCCGCTAAATTCCAATTCAGCTGATTTTTTTGACAACATTCGGGATCCTGGCGATCACCAGGGCGACGATGGCGGTAAAGACCATCTCGGGAATCATATACATACCGTTATACACGATGCTGTACACCCAGCCCAGGCCAACAGGACTCAGGCTTTCCACCAGCTTTGCGCCCCAGGCAGGGAAGCCGTCCTGGGTGAAATAATACTCTGCCCAGCTTGCAAAGAGGATATAGCCGGAAAGAATGTGGGTCAGATACCTTGCCCCTAATGCCACAAGAGAGCCAGCCATCAGGGAAACACCGGGCTTTTGGATCCGGTTGCGGAAAATTCCCGCAAGTGCCAGCACGGTATATGCCACAATGTAGTCCAGCAGGCACATTGCAATGGCATTGACGATCATGGCATCGTCACCGAAGAAGCCGGGAAGAAATGCGGAGGAAACGGTTTTTGCTCCCAGCGCCATTTCCAAAAGGGCGTAGGTAAAGGATGCCACAAAGCCCCATTTCATACCGTGGCGGTAGGAGATCAGTAACACCGGCAGCATACTGACAATGGTGATCTGCCCGCCGAAGGTCTGCTCCGGGATAAAGGTCTTGGAGATAAGCTCCAGGACGATGGCCATTGCTAAAAGCATGGCACTTTCTGTGATTCGTTTGGTTTTGCTTGACATTGAGATACCCTCCAAAATAAAAAGTCGCATTGCAACCCGTCAAGGTGCAATGCGACACGAAAAACGTATCTCAATGAGCATCTTTCCCTACGACGGTACTGACCGTATCAGGTTCGCGGGTCAAGGCAAGGAAGCCTTATCTCAGCCGGTCATATCCGGCACCCCGAAGACAAAATTACAATGTGCTGACTTCATTATACCCACAGTGCCAAAAATGTCAAGAAAAATTAAATTATTGTTTATCGCACCAGCCGTAGGGGCCGATGCCCACATCGGCCCCTACGAATACGTTGAATGAGGTTAGTAAGATAAATTCCAATTTAGCAGTTTGCATTCAGAATAAAAAAGGACGCCCTATGGCGTCCTTTTTTAGATCTCCTTATACATGGCACCGGCATCATCCTTACGGACATTGTCGGCAACCTGAACCACTTCCACCGCTACGGTGCGGGTGCCCAAGGTGATCTCGATGCGGTCACCGGGCTTTACCTCGTAGCTTGCCTTTGCTACCTTGCCGTTGACGGAAATGCGCCCGTTGTCACAGGCTTCGTTGGCAACGGTCCGGCGCTTGATCAGCCGGGAAACTTTCAGGTACTTATCCAGGCGCATCTTACTTCGCGACAGCGTCCTTCAGAGTCTTGCTTGCCTTGAAAGCGGGCAGCTTGGTAGCGGGGATCTGGATGGTTTCCTTGGTGCGGGGGTTACGGCCAACGCGAGCTTCACGAGCCTTGACCTCAAAAATGCCGAAGCCGGAAACATTCACCTTGTCGCCATTGACCAGGCTCTCGGTGATGGTGTCGATGGTGGCGTTGACGACCTTCTCGGCGTCCTTCTTGGTCAGGCCAGTCTTTGCAGCAACGGCTGCGATCAGTTCAGTCTTGTTCATAGTTTATATAACCTCTTTTCCAAAGTTTTGGTACTTTACGATAACATACTTTTGGTAAAAATGCAAGCAATTTTAGCAATTTTACCAATTTTTTTACAGTTTTAACAAATTTGCCAGTTTCTCACCCTTGGGCAGCAGCAGGCAATCTGCCCTTGTGATGGCTTTCGTGATGATCACGCCTACCAAATACACAGCAACGCCAACCACAATGGGTATGCCGCACAGCAATAAATTACTGGTGATACCGGCAATACTGACCAGTGCCCAATGGGTAAAATACACCGCCACACCCATAATGCCGGCGGGGATCAGAGCCCGCATCAGGTTGGTAAACAGCGCCGGCTTTTGAGGCACGACCGTGGCTATGGCGATCAGGTTCAGGATCACAATGCCAAGATAACAGCCCACAGAACAAATGGGCACTGCCAAAATACCCAACGCGGGATTTCCTGTGAGGAAATACATAGCGATCAGCTTGGCAACGCCGCAAACCAGGGTGGTGATCACCGGGATATGGGCTTTTCCGTGGGATTGCAGCAAAACGTTGGTGAACATCACCAGACAGTACAGGAACACGGCAACGCCCAGGGCGGTCATTATTTCCCCGGCGAGCGCCAATTTTGCACCCTCATAGCCACCCAAAAGTCCCATAACCGGCTGTGCTAATACTGCAAGACCCACGGCACAGGGGGCCGCCAAAAGGCCGGTGATCCGGGCGGCGGATTCCTCCGTATCCCGCACACCCTTATGGTCGCCCAAGGTCAGGCAGGCGGTGATGGCAGGCAGCACACTGGTGTTGATGGGGATGATAAAGGCTCCGGGCATATTAAAGAGGGTGTAGGCAAAGTTGTAAACGCCCTTTAAGCTGGAGGCCATTAAAGCATAGTGATTGCCGGCGGTATATTCCGGCAGGGCTTTGACTTCCTCCTCCAAAACCGGCAGCAGGTCAGGACGGTACAGCCCAGTGCCCAAAAGCGATTCCAGCCGATCCATATAAATGCCGATCTCTACAACATTTAATAGCTGCAAGCCGGCAGAGCCGATGGTGATGGGGATGGCAATGGAAAGAAGCTGTCCTGCTGTACGGCGGAAGGACTCCACCTCCTCGGAGGAAACCTCCAAAGCATTGTAGGCAGGGCGGAATTTCCAATTCAGGTAGATAGCAGATACCAGGCAGCTGCAGGTCACGCCCAAAATGGCACCGGCAGCCGCCCATGCCAGATTGCCTGTTGTCTTCATAATTACATAGGCGGCAATTAGACCCACGATCAGCTTGCAGAATGCCTCCAAAACCTGACTGTATGAGGTAGGTGCCATATTGCCCTGACCCTGGAAAAAACCCCGGTATGCGGAAAGATAGCCCATCAGCAGGCTGCATGGCGCAAGGCACAAAATGGTCGCCCAGGCATCGGGCTGACCCATAGCGTTTGCCAGCCAGAGGCAGAAAACAGCCATTACCAATGTACTGAAAATTCCCAAGCCTAAATAAATGGCTTTGGCGACCTTGTAGATCTGCCGCACCCGGTTATACTGCCCCAGAGAGTGGGCCTGACTGATCATCCGGCTCATAGCAATGGGCAGACCGGCGGTGGAGATGGTCAAAAGCACGGTGTAAATATCATAGGCGGTGTTAAAATAGCTGAAGCCCACATCACCGATGATATGCTTGAGGGGGATCTTATATATGGCGCCGATGACCTTAACGATAGCCACCGCCAGGGCAAGGAGCGCCGCGCCCTGTAAGAAATTTTGTTTTTTGGATGAATCAGCCATAGCTTACTCCTTTTCCTCAAACAGCCGCCCCATGGCATAGGTGGTCAGCTCTTCCACGGCGTTTTTCAGGTCAATGGTGGGGAATGCACCGTTTTGATACAGGATCTTGCCCCGAACCATGGTCATTGCCACGTCGCCGCCCTTGGCGCTGAAAACCAGGCCGTTCATCACATTGTGACAGGGGATCAGATGGGGTGCGGAGAAGTCCACCAATGCAATATCCGCGTCCATTCCCTCTTTGAGCATGCCGCAGCTCCCCTGCCTGCCTTGTGCCCGGGCACCGCAGACCGTTGCCATCATCAGCACTGCCGAGGCGGGCATGGCAGAAGGCTCGCCGGAAACGGTGCGCTCTGCCATAGCCGCGCCCCGCATCACTTCGAACAGGTCAAGATTGCCGCACTCCAGTGCGCCGCCGGTGCCCAGCGCCACATTCATCCCTGCCTTTACTGTTTTGGCAATGGGAGTGGTGGGGATACCTGCTTTGGCGTTTGCTAAGGGGGTGACTACGCAGGTGGCTTTCTTTTTGCCCAAAATTGCCCGGTCTTCCTCGGTCAGGGCATTGCAGCCGGCGGCGGTGACCGGCACATCAAACAGCCGGTGGCAGTTTAATAGCTCCGCAGAGCTGAGCCCGGTGCGGTCTAAGCTGTCCTCTTCCTCGGAGGCTGTTTCTGCCAAGTGGAGTTGGATGCCCAAGCCCTTTTCCCGGCAGTAGTCGGAGATGCCCTCCCAAAGCTGGTGGTTGCTGGTGTAGGGAGCGTGGATGCCGCCGTCAATTTGGATCCGTCCACCGTCATAACCGTGCCATTTTTCTGCCACGCGGCAAAATTCCCGGCATTGTTCATCAGTTTCAAAGTCAAAATCCTCTGTGTCACTGATATAACGGTAGGCGGAAAGGGCAATATTTGCCTTAATGCCCGCATCGGCGGCTGCCTGGGCGGTGGCATCGGGGAAATAGTAAAGATCGGAAACAGAGGTGATGCCAAAGCGCAGACACTCGGCAATCCCCAAGGTGGCGGCAGCCTTTGCAATGCGGCTGTCCATTTTGTCTTCCTTGTAAAGCTGGGTCTGCAGTGCCTCAGCCCGGGTCTCGTCGTCCAAAAGATTCCGCAAGACCGTGGTGGCAAGGTGGGTGTGGCAGTTTACAAGGCCGGGGATGGCAACCATACCGGTGCCGTCAATGATGGTGGCAGGCTGGTTTTCTGGGGGATTTTTGGAGATGGAGAGGATCTTTCCGTCCTTGATCCCCAAGTATGCCCCAAACAGTACATCCATATGCTCGTTCATGGTAACCACGGTTACATTTGAAATCAGGGTATCCAAAAAAACACTTCCTTATCATTGTTTAGAGTAGAAGGTTAGAAGTACATGCTAAAGGCCCCCTTGTGTAAAGGGGGGCTGTCAGCCAAACAGGCTGACTGGGGGATTGTTTCTATTGAACGGACAACCCCTCCGTCAAAAATCAAGATTTTTGACACCTCCCCTTACACAGGGGAGGCTTTGATTGGCTTGTGCTTAATTTGATAAATTCCAATTTATAGGGTTTTCAGTAATTGACAGAGTTCTTCTTTTTGAGAAAGCACTTTATCAAATTGCTGGATATATTGCTCCGGGAATTTGGGGTTGTGAAACCTCTCCAATTTGATGTCCGTCAGACTCACCTTGGTCATACCGCCGCCCCCTAAGGAAATGATGGGATGCAGTTCCTCCATCATATAGATATTATACAGGCAGTCCCGATTATCCCGGCTCCAGCCGATATTTTCATAATTGCCGGACATATATTTCTGCCGGTAGAGGTAATAGGGCTTGTAGCCGGCCTTTGCAAGCTGCTCCCGGCTGTAATCCAGCATCCGTGCCACCTCCTGCCGGGAGGGGAGTTTTTGCCGGTTTTCAAAAAGATCCGCGCCCTTTTTCAGTGCCAGAGTATGCACCGTGATGTTGGAGGGATTCATAGCGATCAGCTCGTCCAGGCTTTGGCAGAAGCCGTCGAAGCTGTCCTGCGGCAGTCCCGCGATCAAGTCCATATTGATATCCCTAAAGCCTGCGTCCAATGCCTGCCCGTAGACCCGGCGCACATCCTGTGCCGTGTGGGGTCTGCCGCAGGCGGAAAGGACAGAATCGATCATAGTCTGAGGGTTTATGCTGATCCGGTCAGCGCCGCTTTCTTTGATAACTGCCAGCTTTTCCGAGGTCAAAGTGTCCGGCCTGCCCCCTTCTACGGTGTATTCCAGGCAGCGGCTTAAATCCATGTGGCTGCTGACCGCTGTCATCAGTTTCTTTAACTGATGGGCAGAAAGGGTGGTAGGTGTACCGCCGCCGATGTACAGGCTGCGCACTGTTTTGCCGCTCTCCCGGAGAACTTTGCCAGTCATTTCTATTTCCTGCAAAAGAGCCTGCAGGTATTCTTCCAAAAGCCCGGGTTTTTTGCCCACAGTACGGCTGACAAAGCTGCAATAGCTGCACCGGGTGGGGCAAAAAGGAATACCGATGTACAGGGAAACATCCTGTTTTTCCATAAGCTTGACAGCACGAACGGTAGACTCTGAGCAGGCAATGGCAAGGGAACGGCGCTCAGGGGTTACATAGTATTCATTTTTCAGAAGCTCGCCGGCAGATTCCGCTGTACCACCCTCCAAAAGATGCTTGGTGGAGATTTTTGTTGGACGAACGCCGGACAGCGCGCCCCACGCCGGGGGCTCCGGCAGGTGGGGAAGTGCCGCATCAAAATAGCTTTGCCGCAGGCAGCGGTAAAAGGCACGGATGTCCTCATTTTCTGCAGGAAGCTGACGGCTGCCACAGGTTACCTTATCACCAACGGTGATTTGGGTGAAAAAATGGATGATACCATCCTCTTTTCGTACCTCACTGACAGCACTGCCCACAGCATCCACGCCAAAAAGCGCTTGCTGAAGCTGCTCTACCTGATAAAGACAGTCGTGTCCGATTAGCTTGATTTCCATAATTACCTCATATAATGGTTGTAGATCCGTTCTAGGGAAAGCTTGGTTGCTTCGCCGTGGCCGGGATAGACGGTGTAGTCACCGGGAAGTGCTTTCAGCCGGGCAAGGGAGCTTGCCAGCGTATCCCAGTCACCGCAGGGCAGATCCGTTCTGCCGCAGGAGCCGGCAAATAGGGTATCCCCCGCAAAGAGGGCGTTTTCACACAAAAGGCACACGGAACCGGGGGTGTGACCGGGGGTATGCAGCACCTGAAGGGTCAAACCCGCCAAATTCAGGCTGTCACCGTCCTGATAGCTGTTTGTGTAGCAAAGTGGGCCGGCGGTCATAGTCTCCGGCATTTGACAGTCGGCGGGGCATAGATAAATGTCACAGTCGGTCTGGCTGAAAATCTCCCGCACACCGCCTACATGGTCAAAATGTCCATGGGTCAGCAAAATGGCAGAAATCGTTTTGCCCAATTCCTTGACAGCGTCCAGTACCCGATCCGGCTCATAACCGGGATCGATTATAAGACACTCTCTGCAGTTATCCGCATATAAAATGTAGCAGTTGGTTTCCAACGGGCCAACGGTAAGTGTGTGAATATGAAGCATAATCTGTACCTCAATACTTATTCTTTATTATTTTTTCTTTATTCTTTATTATTTTTTGCGGAATTTAATGTAGAAATCAATATTCGCTTGATTTCAAGGCAGTCTGACAGAAGAGAATCCCCTTCTGTTTTGTTCAAAATCTCCGACATGACTAAAATTCGTAGCCAGTATTCTGTTTCTGCTGTTTCTTTTAAGGAAATGTGTAGCTTTGCGACAAAATCAGCCTTACTTAACCCGTAAACTGCTTCGTTTGCGTTTGCACCAATACTGGTACCACTACGAAGGAGCTGTTTGGCAATAACAGTTTCTTTCTTGTCTTTGCACAAATAGTGATAAAGTTTTACAATGCGGACAGCAAAAAATAACGATTTATCTAATAGTACATTCTGTTCTTTCATAGATATTCCTCTGGTTAAAGAATAAAGAATAAATAAGAAATATTAAATAATAAATTTTTATCCTCGGCGAGGAGAATCCATCAATTGATCTGTATCCAAAATTAGCGTCACGGGGCCGTCATTGATGGAAGCGACCTTCATATCCGCGCCAAACTGACCGTGCTGGGGCGGGTAGCCCAATTCCTCGCAGTACGCCAGAAATTTTTCGTACAGCCGGTTGCCCAACTCCGGGTCAGCTGCATCAGTAAAGCTGGGGCGGCGGCCCTTGCGGCAGTTGCCGTAGAGGGTAAACTGGCTGACCACCAGAACCTGACCGCCCACATCCGCAAGACTCTTATTCATTTTCCCGTTTTCATCCTCGAAAACCCGTAATCCCAGTGCCTTTTCGCAAAGGTACCGGCATTTTTCCTCTGTATCCTCCGGGCCGACACCCAAAAGGATCAAAAAGCCCTGCCCAATTTGACCGACAGTTTCCCCGCCAATCTCTACTGATGCAGACTTTACTCTTGTTAATACCGCACGCATAAAACGCACATCCTTCCACTAGGAATAAACGCTGATCAAATCAATATTCTCCATCCGTAGGGGCCGATGCCTACATCGGCCCTAAGGGAAATGTTACAAATATGCCGAAAACTTATATAAAAACATAACCTTTTACCGCAGGGTCGATGTGGGCATCGACCCCTACGGAAAGGTCAGTTTTGACCCCGTCTTGAGCCGGTGACATCCCGGATATTCAGAAGTCTTGTACGGATAGCATCCAGTTCAGCCACGTTTTTGACCTCAAACCGGACAGTAAAGATGCTTCTGCCGCCGGGCAGATCCTTGCCGTACAGCTCCTTCACCCGCACCCGGGCGGTGGTCATAGCGGTAGCCACATCCAGCAAAAGCCCGTCACGGGTGATGCAGTCCAGCTCCAAAGTCGTCTCAAAGGGCTGCTCGTCCTGATTTGCCCAGCGTACCCGCACCCAACGTGCTGCCTGCTTGGGATCGTCCCGGTGGATAGCATTGCCGCAGTCTGCCCGGTGGACAGATACGCCAAAGCCCTTGGTAATAAAGCCCACGATGGCATCTCCCGGCACCGGGGTGCAGCATTTGGAGAATTTGATCATACAAGAATCAATATCCTCCACAATGACACCGTTGACCGCGTGGCGGTTATGGCGGCTGTCGTCGGGAACGGTTTTCAGGGGGCTGGTATTCTTGTCGCTTGTCTGCTTAGTGGCACGGTTGATGTCGTCCCGGATCCGTCCCACAGCTTTTACGGCAGTCAAGCCGCCGTAGCCGATGGCGGCGTACATATCATCCCAGTTGTCAAAGGACAGCTTTTTCAGGAGCTGTGCTTCCAGCTCCGGGTCGGAAAGAGCAGAAAGGGGCAGCATCAGCCGCTTCATTTCCGCTTCAAAGCTCGACTTACCGTGGAGAATATTCTCCTCCCGCTTTTCCTTTTTGAACCACTGCTTGATCTTAGTGCGGGCCTGATTGGATTTACAGATGTTCAGCCAGTCACGGCTGGGGCCCTTGGCGGCTTTGGAGGTGGTGATCTCCACAATGTCGCCGTTCTGCAGGGGGGTGTCGATATTGCAGATCCGATTATTGACCTTGGCACCTACCAGGGCATTGCCAACGCCGGAGTGGATGGCGTAGGCAAAGTCGATGGGGGTAGAGCCGGCGGGCAGATTTACGATCTTGCCCTTGGGGGTAAAGACGAAGACCTCGTCATTAAACATATCGATCTTCAGGGCGTTAACATAGTCCTCCGCATACGTGTCCTGCGGGCTTTCCAGCAGACGGCGGACCCACTCGAAATCCTTTTCGCTGCCGCCCACATTGCCCTGCTTGTACTTCCAATGGGCTGCGATGCCGTATTCCGCGGTCTCGTGCATTTCCCAGGTGCGGATCTGCACTTCAAAG
>JAFTTQ010000032.1 GCA_017466665.1 Oscillospiraceae bacterium | reverse complement strand
TTAGGGCCGATGTGGGCATCGGCCCCTACGGTTGGTGCGCTAAACAATAATTTGTTTAATGGACAATCCGTTTTAATTGTGGTAAAATATAAAAAAGGGAGGATGTTCTTATGGAAACATTAAAATTATCCGGCATAGAACCTCAGTCGGTTTTTGCCTATTTTGAAAAGCTCTGTTCTATTCCCCATGGCTCCGGCAATACCAAGCTCATCAGTGACTATCTGGTATCCTTTGCCAAGGAGCAGGGAATGCGTTATATTCAGGATGAACTGAACAATGTGATCATTTTCTGTCCCGGCACCTGCGGCTATGAGGATCATCCCCCGGTGATCCTGCAGGGGCATATGGACATGGTCTGCGAAAAGGATGAAGAATGCCCTATTGATATGGAACGTGAGGGACTGGATGTTGCCAGTGATGGCACCTGGGTCTACGCAAAGGGTACGACCCTGGGCGGCGATGACGGCATTGCCGTTGCTTTTGCTATGGCGCTGATTGCCGATAAGACCATACCCCACCCGCCCTTGGAGGTGGTGGTTACCGTGGATGAAGAAACGGGGATGTACGGCGCGGCAGGCATCGACCTTTCTATGCTCAAGGGCAGGACAATGATCAACATTGACTCCGAGGACGAGGGCATTTTCACTGTTTCCTGTGCAGGCGGCGCAAGGGGAACGATCACATTGCCCTTCAAACGCCGTGCCGTGTATGGCCCTTGCATCAAGCTGACAGTTGAGGGCTTGCAGGGCGGCCACTCCGGCGTAGAGATCCATAAAAACCGTGCCAATGCCACGAAAATTATGGGCATTTTGTTGGAGCGGGTGCAAAAGCTGATGCCCCTTTGTCTGACCGGCTTTTCCGGCGGCGCCAAGGATAATGCCATTCCCCGTTCCTGCCAGGCAACCATGGTGGCAATGGGCATTGGCTTAGAGCGGATCAATGAGATCACCCAAACATTGCAACAGGAAGTCAGAGAGCAATTTGACGAGCCGGAGGCAGTGATCCGTGGGGATGATGTGGATGCTTTGGGCGGCAATGCGCTCAGCACAGAAGATACGGCAAGGGTGATCGCATTACTCAATGAGGTGCCCAACGGCGTTCAGGCCTGGAGCCGGGATATCGACGGCTTGGTGCAGACCAGCCTGAATTTAGGTGTTGCATCCCTTGGCGAGGAGCTTTGTTTGACCTTTGCGGTTCGCAGCAGTGTCAATCAGGAAAAGCGGGAGCTTTTGCAAAAGCTGGAGGCGCTGGCAAAATGCTATGATGGCGTATACAGCGAGACCGGCGACTATCCTGCCTGGGAGTATAAAAAGGATTCCTGCCTGCGGGATACGATGGTAAAAGCCTATGGTGATATGTTCGGTAAAGCACCTCAGGTGGTGGCGATCCATGCCGGCTTGGAATGCGGCTTACTTTCGGAAAAGCTGCCGGGACTGGACTGCGTGTCCATCGGCCCGGATATGGAAGACATCCATACCAGCCGTGAACGGCTGAATATCCCATCCACAGAGCGCACCTGGAAATTCCTGCTGGAAGTGCTGAAAATGCTGTAAGTAAAACCGTCCATCCTTCCCGGATGGACGGTTTTATAATGCGAATTATTGGGCACCTCTAAAAACTCCTTTTTGCCGGGATGCCCAATCTTTTGATCCAACTATTCAGTTCAAAAAACTTGAAATACACAAAGTATTCCTGCGTTTTTCAAACTTTAATTTGTGTCAAAATCTTTGGACACCCAACTAAAAATCAGTTTTTAGAGGTGCCCTATTGATTATCGCACCAACCGTAGGGCCGATGTGGGCATCGGCCCCTACGAGTGCGTTGTAATTGGTTAATAAACTAAATTCTAATTTATTTTATTTTCACCAGACCTTTCAGCCAGTGAAGATCCTCCCGGCTGATGACACGGCATAGGGTCAGTAGGCTGCCAAAGAGCAGCAGAAACGCACCGCAGCGGAGAAACGGCGTGCTGAGCAATGTGGCAAGGAAAATAGCGATTCCTAAGCTGAGCAGTGCTGCCAGTGGTATACGGAAGGAGATCTGCAAATCGGCGGTTCGGATCAAAAGCCTGAGGCTTAATATAAAGTTGATCAAATGGGTAATGACAAAACTGAAAAAGTATCCATCCATGCCGTATTTCGGCAGCAGCAAAAACAGAAAAAGCACATCCATAGCCGCAGTCAGTATGTTATAGCGTACACAGATTTTTTGCTGTCCCAGTCCCTTGTTCATTGCGTCAATGATGGCATCGCAGTACAGCATAGGGGCCAGTATGGCATAAAGGGACAGATACCTGCCGGCATCGGCATTGCTATATAGTTTCTGGCACAAGGGTTGTGCCAGAAGATGCAGAAGCCCGCAAAAAATGCAGCTATAAATCAATACCACCCGCAGGCTTCGTTTGGCAAGGTAGCGGGTACGGATCCGGCTCCCGGCGGCGCTACACCGTGCCATTTCGGGAATCAGTAATTCCGCCAGGCTGAATACAATGGCGGCAGGGAACATCAGCACAGGAAATACCATACCGCATACCGTTCCAAATACTGCCAACGGGTCGCCAGTGCCCGGGAAAAGCGCAAGGCGCTTTGGTACCATCAAATTCTCCACTGTGTTGATCCCGGCTTTCAGATCGTCAGCCAGCGCCAGGGGGACAGCGGTGTCCAAAAGCCGTTTGCCCATTGGGAAGGGTTTTCCACTGGGTGCCCGTTCCAAAAGGCGCAGAAGGGTAAGTAATGTTAAAGTCAGGCAAGCCCCCAATCCGCTGCCTAAAACCACCGCCTGACAAGCCTTAGCCGGGTCATTGCCAGCCCATAATATCAAAGCGGACATTGTGATTGCCATAGAAAAAAGCTGCTCAGCGATCTCCACTGTTACCAGGGTGCCAATGCGGTTTGCGGCGGTGAAGTACCCACTCATAACGCCGCACAGGCAGCTAACGGGCAGAAAACAGGCAAAAAGCCGAATGGCAGAGCTGCTGCGAGTATCCCCGATCCATTTTCCTGCCAGGACCGGCGCAAGGCTGTATAGCAGCGCTGCCACAGCGCAGGAGCATACAATGCTGTAAAGGGTGCAGCCGGATAGGATATGGCGGACATTTTCCGGCTTTTTGATTCCCAGTTCTCCGGCGGTCAGGTACATAGTCGCTGTGCGGATGCCGGCGATCCCGGCGGTCATCGCCATACCGCCGACAGATAATACAAGCTGCAAAAGTCCCACGCCTGCCGCGCCGATCCTGCCGGATATGTAGACCTGAAACGAGGTGGAAACCAGCCTGAGCAGCAGATTGACCCCGGTTAGCAGCAGAGCACTGACGAATATAGGTGATTTTTTACGCAAAAAAATCCCTCCTTGTCCTTTCAATGTCATTAAGTTAAGAAAAAATGTCATTCCGAGACCAGTTCGCAAACTGGTCGTGGGAATCTCCAAAGTATCAATATCCTGGAGATTGCCACACCAGTGACGCGGTCACTGGTTCGCAATGACACTTAACTTAATGACATCACATTGTCCCATATACCATATGCGGACAAGGGGGGATTTATGTTATACATTCCATTGGTTACACAGGTGTGCAAGCGGACACTGGCTGCATTTCGGGGAACGGGCGGTACAGGTGTCCCGCCCAAACAGAACGATCCTGTGGCAGAAATCGCTGCTTTCCTCCGGGGGAAGGATGGCGCGAAGCTGTGTTTCCACCTTTTCCGGGTCAGTGCCGGAGGAAAGGCCAAGACGGCCGCAGATGCGGATGCAGTGGGTGTCGCAGACCACACTGCCCGGTGTGCCGAAAATATCACCCAAGAGTAAATTGGCAGTTTTCCGCCCCACGCCGGGCAGCTTTAAAAGCTCCTCCATCGTTCCGGGAACCTTGCCGCCATATTGCTGCAGGAGCATTTGACAGGCTCCCACAATGTCCTTTGCCTTCTGCCGGTAAAAGCCGCAGGAATGGATGTAGCCTTCAATATCCTGTACATCGGCACAGGCAAGGGCTTCCAGGGTGGGGTAGGCAGCAAACAGTGCCGGGGTCACCAGATTCACCCGGGCATCGGTGCACTGCGCTGACAGCCGTACGGCGATCATCAGCTCGTAATCCTTTTCATATTGCAGGGCGCAGAGGGCATCGGGATAATGTGTTTTTAAAATTTCAATGACAGATCGTGCTTTCTCTTTCACGGTGTTCACCTCTTGCACTTATCATATCATAAAAAATCCTTGTTGAAAAGAAGAAAAATCTCTCACAAAACGGTGCTCCCCGGATATGATGAAGTATACCGTATGGCGGTGTGGCGCATACCGTCTGCGTGGCTTTGGGGGCAGCTTACCGCTGCCCCCGGCTTTGATTTATTCGTATTCTTCCGTGGGGAGAATTTCAGCCGTCAGGGCAGAAAGCTCATAGGCAGTGCGCTCCACAGCGCCTTCCTCCGTCAGCTTGGTATAGATCCGGCTTTGCAGCCTGCCATGGATGGACAGCCGGTCCCGCACCTGACAGGCAGATACCTCCTGTGCTGTCCTGCCCCAAAGGATGCAGGGCAGATAATCCGCCCGGTGGAATGCCCGGGGTACAGCCAGCATTACATCACAGATCTCCCGTCCCAGGGGGGTACGCCGGTAAGTGGGGGCACGGCAGATAGGGCCAGTAATATGGGCATCGTTGATGGGCTCGCCATCCTCCGGCAAAATATCTGTGGCAAAAACAAAGATCAGCAGATGACGCAGACCGTCCCTGCGTAAATTGTGGGAGCGTATTTGTCCTGCCACAGTCAGCATAGACCCGGCAGTGGGGTCGATCTGCATAACGGTTTCTTCCCGGGCGATGACCGGCAAAAGGTCAATGGCCCCGGATAGGCGGGGGACTTCCAAAATAAAGCGGTAAAACCGGCGTCCGTGATTTTCGTGGGAAAACTGAGGCAGCTCCTGCAAGCTGCCCCGGAGAAGTATGCTGTTATGTTCCATAGTACCACCTCAAATATGCAGTATATGGAACAGCTTATGTGAAAGCATAAAAAATAAGAACCGTCAGTGCGGTTCTTATTTTTTGGCAGTGATCGCGTAAATGATATAGCCGATCAGCATACCGGAAATATTTAAAATGATATCATCCACATCAAATCGACCCAGCAGAGTAAATAGCTGCAGGCTTTCCACAAAGACGATGGAAAGCACACAGGTCAAAAGGAAGGGGAAAAATTTCCGCATAGCCTTAAAAAGCCTTGGCAGCAGCCAGCCTGCGGGGATAAACAGCAGAATATTTCCCGCAAGCTCAATAATGCACTGGGTGAAATAGGAGGATTCCGGGTAATTTTTGATCACATTGAGGTAGTTGTCAATAGTGTAAAAGGGCTTTAAGCTGATGTTGTTTTTCAGTATTTCCCGATAGGTCAGTCCCGCTGTCCAGCCAGGGGAGCGCCCAAACAGCAGCCACAGCATCAGCGCCAGATACAGAACGAACAAAAACCGCCAAAAGGGCTGGGTATTTACTTTGCGTTTGCGTTTTGCCATAAAAAATTCCTTTATTTTCTGCGTTTACTGGCAGATGTTTTTTTGCCGGGATGCTTGACGGCGGGCTTTTTTGACCCCGGAGGAGGCGGCACAAATTTCTGCGGCTTCGGTGGGATGGCACGGATCAGGCATTTCGGCCCGGAGCCAATCAGATCCTCCCGGTGGGCTTTCAGCAGGGCCTCCCGGACAAGATAGTAATTCTTAGGATTTCGGTACTGGATCAGAGCCCGCTGCATAGCTTTTTCGTGGGGATCAGTGGGCACATAGACCTTTTCCATTGTACGGGGATCCAGCCCGGTGTAGTACATCACAGAGGATAGGGTAGAGGGGGTGGGGTAAAAATCCTGCACCTGTTCCGGGTTGTAGCCCATATCCCGGATGTATTCCGCCAGCTCCACAGCCTCCTTCATAGTAGAGCCGGGATGGCTGGACATCAGGTAGGGCACCAAAAACTGGTTCATACCATACTGCTTATTCAGTGCATAGTATTTGTCAACAAATTGGTTATATACAGCATTTTTTGGCTTTCCCATACGGGAGAGGACAGCGTCGGAAACGTGCTCCGGGGCTACCTTAAGCTGCCCGGAGATATGATACTGTACAAGCTCCTTGAAGAAGGTGTCCTTTTTATCAGCAAGCAGATAATCAAAGCGGATGCCGCTGCGGACAAAGACCTTTTTTACCCCGGGGATCTTCCGAAGCTTCCGCAACAAGGCAATGTAATCACTGTGAGCGGCTTTCATATTTTTGCATGGAGTAGGGTAGAGGCATTGCCTGCCCCCGCAGGCACCCTTAGTAAGCTGCTTTTCACAGGCGGGATGGCGGAAATTGGCAGTGGGGCCGCCCACATCGTGGATGTAACCCTTGAAATCCTTGTCCTTTACCATCATTTCCGCTTCACGCAAAATGGATTCGTGACTCCGGGTCTGAATGATCCGTCCCTGATGGAAGGTCAGGGCGCAGAAGGAGCAGGCACCGAAGCAGCCCCGGTTGCTGACCAGGCTGAATTTTACTTCTTCAATGGCGGGCACGCCGCCAGCCTTGGCGTAGCTGGGGTGCCAGGTACGGCAGTAGGGGAGTGCGTAGACCGCGTCCATTTCTTCTTGCGTCAGGGGCTTTTGGGGCGGATTTTGTACCACAAATTCCTTCCCGCAAGGCTCGATCAGCCGCTTGGCGGTAAAGGGATCGCAGTTGCCGTATTGAATGCGGAAGCTCTCCGCATATAGCCGCTTATTTTCCCGGAGCTTTTCATAAGCCGGGAGCGTTACAGAGGGAATGCTGTCGTCAGGCTGAGCGGTTTTAAAAACCGTACCGTCAATGTAGGTGATGTCCTTTACAGCCATACCGGAATTCAGGGCATCGGCAAGCTCCACGACGGATCGTTCACCCATACCGTACATCAAAATATCCGCCTGAGAATCCAGCAGTATGGAGCGTTTCAGGCTCTCCGACCAGTAATCGTAATGGGAAAGGCGGCGCAGACTGGCCTCAATACCGCCGATAAGGATGGGAACATCCTTGTAGGTCTGGCGAATCAGGTTACAGTAAACCACCGTTGCGTAATCCGGGCGTTTGCCCATCACACCGCCGGGGGTAAAGGCATCCGTTTTTCTTTTGTGCTTAGAAACGGAATAGTGATTGACCATGGAATCCATATTGCCGCCGCTGACCAAAAAGCCCAAGCGGGGTCTGCCGTAAATATCGATGGATTTGGGATTTTTCCAGTCCGGCTGGGAGATGATGCCTACGTTGTAGCCGGCATTCTCCAGAACGCGGCTGATAATGGCATGACCGAAGGAGGGGTGATCCACATACGCGTCACCAATAACGTAAACAAAGTCACATTGGTGCCATCCCCGATCCAGCATATCCTGTTTGCAAATAGGCAAAAAATCCATAACAAAGCCCCTTGAATGTGTTTTACCTATTATATCATCATTCTCCCCAAAAAGATAGAGGAAAATATATTTTCCATACATTGAATTGACGGACAACATATGATATAGTGGGTATAACAAAGGAGGAGAAAACATTGGAAAAGAAATATAATGTTTGTTATGATGTTTTAACCATCATAGCCTGTCTTATGGTTGTTTTCTTTCATATGAACGGGATCGTGTATACTTTTTCTGACACTGTAAGCTGGAAGATCAGTGTGATAGAGCGTTGCATTGTATACAGTGCTATTCCCATATTCTTTATGCTGTCCGGAGCAAAGCTGATGGAATACCGTAATAGATATTCTACGAAGCAATATATTCAGAAAAGATTGCTCAGAGTTGGGATTCCGTTTCTATTTTGGAATCTGTTTTACATAGCCTATCAGCGAGTGCTGACCCCGGAACTATCGTTCCATTCTGTAAAAGAGTTTGTATCCATGTTTTTGAATTCTCAGTTTCAGGAAAGATACTGGTTCTTTTATCCCTTGTTTGCGGTCTATGCTGCTATACCTGTGATATCGTTAGTGCTGCAGGTAAAGGATCATAGAAAATATCTGTGGTTTGCAGTATACCTGACATTTATTTTGAACTGGGTCTTAAAACCTTTGTGCGGTCTTTTAGGCGTGCAATTCAACTCCCATTTGATGATGCCGGTTTGCGGCGGTTATATGATGTACGCAGTGTTTGGCTACTTAATCAGTACAGAGCAGTGGGGCCGCACCAAACGGACAGTGTTATATCTGCTTGCCTTGATCAGCGGAATTTTTGCAATTTGCTACACGGTCAATGCCTCTGAAGCAGCAGGTAAGACAGTGCAATCTCTGTTTTCTTATAACTACTTCCCTTCGGCATTGACGGGAGCGGCGATATTCGTGTTTGTAAAGCATCTGTTTGATAAGCCTGTGAAAATCGGAACAGGGAGACCCGCAAAAGCCATAAGGATAGTATCCGGTTGCTGTATGGGTGTATGGCTGTCCCATTCTATGGCAATTACACTTGTATCTTACTTTACCCATTTACCATCATCCAATTATATTTATCGCTTTTTGCTGCCGCCGGTTGTGTTTGCAGCCTGTGTTGCAGGGACCTATGTTGTAAAGAAAATACCTATTTTAAAGCATATTGTGTGACATGGAAAGGAGCGTTATATATGGCAGTTAGATTGAATGAAGATCAGGAAATGGTGAAGCTTATCCGGGAAGGACTGAAAAAGACCGGGGGATATTGCCCATGCAGAACGGAGCGCACCGAGGAAAATAAGTGCATTTGCAAGGAATTTCGTGAGCAGATTGCCGATTCCGGTTTTACCGGCTACTGCCACTGTATGCTCTATTATAAGGCATAAAAGCGCTACCTGTATCGGATAGCATTAAAAACCACATATACCAGTCAGCAAAATTGGAATTTAGCGCACCAACCAATCACAATACGGTCGTAGGGGCCGATGTGGGCATCGGCGCCTACGGTTAATAAGAAATAATTTAAAAAAGTACCGCGATATAGTTTTAGGGCGTGCTGCAAGCTCCTGCGGCACGCCCATTATTTATGATCTTTTTTCGTGGACTTATTGAAATCCACGCCCTTGGCATTGCGCCAAAAGTCCAGTGCCCATCGGACATCCTCCTCTGGCAGGTCGAAATACTCCGCAAGCTGCCATAGCTCAGTGCAGCCGTCGGCAAAGGCACAGCGGAAATCCTCCTGCGTCAGGTAGTTTTCCGCAGCCCAACGGTTGGCACGGTATTCGTTGCGCTCTACAAGCTCATAGGGGCTGTCCACCTTGTGCAGTGCCCCGGTGGCCGCATGCCCCAATTCGTGACGGCATACACTGCGCAGCAGTCTGGTGGAGCGTATTTTGGTGAAATCCAGGAAGATGGCATAATCACCCTGATAGCGGATGGTCGCACCGGGATGGGGGCACCCGGCATAGGGGATCACATCCACCTGATTTGCCTTGCAGTAATCGTAAAAATCAGATATTTCAAACACAGTCAGTCCCTCTGGGCCGCCCGCCTTTCACGCATCAGTCGTACCATATCCCGGACAGCCTTCTTTTCCTCATCATTCAGCTCTTTAAATTCACCGTAAAATGCCACATCTGCCTGCTGCAGAATATCGCTGCCATCCTCCTGACCAAGGAGCTGCCCGACAGAAACGCCAAAGTAGGCGGCGATTTTTTGGGCTGTCTCCGCGTTGACACTTTTTTTGCGGCCCATTTTCAGGTCTGTGATCAGACCGCGGCTCAGACCAAGCTCATTGCACAGCCTGCCCGGGCGGATCCCCCGCTGGGTACACAAGGCTTCGATATTCTCGTACAGATTATCCATAGACAATTCCTCCGGGGCAGGGCAGGGGGCTTCCCGGCACTGCGTTTTTCATTCAGCAAGGGTGTTAGGTACTTGCTGGGGTACTAAAAATCGTGTACACTTCTATTTTAGTACCTGAACGAGTACTTGTCAATGGAAATATCAAGATTTTTTAAAATATTTTTGTGATGTTATGGTATCAGGGAATCTGTACAATAAAGCGGACAGTAAAAGGGGCGGCATACAGCCGCCCCCCGAATCATATCAGTTTTTTCCGATTTCATATTCCTTGCCGTTGATTACCAGGCAGGTGTCATTTTTCCAGTGAATCGTCATATTCTCAAATTCGCCCCAGCTTCCGAAGTATACAATTTGCGGCTTCTTGGAGATTTCAAATAGCGGCGTATATATCCCGCCCTTTTCGCATACATCCACTCTTGTGCTGCCGCCCAGCGCGCCTTCATCACGGTCGATCACATTGGCGAAGTATTCGCCGTTGGGGGAATCCACTGATTTTATGACCGTTTCCACTCCGATGCTGCCAAAGGTCATTTCAAAGAAGCAAAAAACAGACAGAGGGATCAGAGCCAAAAGAAAGATGGACAGCGCCATCATTTGCAATGGAAAGGGCGTACCCTGCATTACCGTCAAACAGATGCTGCAGCCGGCAAAAATCAGAGCGCTGATAAGAACGTCTATACTGCATCTATATATGCAGATGCCGGCATTCAGCAGGGAAAGAGGGGATAGCAGGCAGAGCAGCACGCCAAGGAATTTATTCTTGATTTGTTCCTTTGTTCCGATGCGTAAAAGGACGGTGGAGACGGAAACAAGGGCGGTGACCCCGGCAAGCGCCGGATAGCTGGAAAGCCGGAAATGATATCCCAGGCTGGAGAAAAGCAGCTCGCCAACCGGCAAAAGTGCGGTTAACACAAACAGTAAGTAACTAAAAAGCATAAACACCTTTTTCATAGGCAATCTCCTTTTATCTAATTGGTCAGGGGGATTATGAAAGCCGTAACCCTACATCAATTAGATAAGAGATGTGTCAAAACGTTACATTCCGCAGGTGATTCTGATATCGCCTGTGCTGGTAGATATCTCACATTTTCCGCCGGTAACGGTTTTCGGCACGTTTATGCTGCCGGTATCGGTTTGGACGATGAATATTTTTTCAGAAAGCAGTGTGCCAGTAACATCACCCGTATCGGTTTCGACGAAAATTTCAGCAGCATCTGAGCCGTCGAAATTCACATCACCCGTACTTCTCTCAATAGAAAACTTTTCTGTGACAATAACATTTTTCAAAGAAACATCGCCTGTATTTCCTGTGGAGGTGATATATTTGCAATTTACATCGGTCAAACTGGTCTTTCCTGTGGACACGCTGACCGTGACCCCCTCGTCACAGGTTATGGATTCAGCTTGCACATGGCCTGTGGAAACGAAAAGTGTAAGGCTTTTGGCGGATATGCTTTCAGCGTGAATATTGCCGGTGCTCGTCCTAATCTGGATATTCCCCTTGGCAGATGACCGGCAATTCACATTGCCGGTACTGACTGAGATGTCAATGCCTTCAAATCCATAGTGTTCCGGGATATCCACATTGCCTGTGCTTGAATTTATGGAAAGCGTACCGTATTCGCCCTGGGGGATGTACACGGTGATTTTCGGGGAGCTGAATCCCATGCCGATGTGCTCATACCATTTTCTCGTGTCTTTAAGTTTGATCACAAGGGTGCCATCCGTTACAGCAACAGAATGCTTCATATTTTTCTGCTCATAGCAAACAACGGAGCATTGGGAATCCTCGGAGGGCAAAAGCTGAATATCGGCAGTGCTGGTGTCGATGGAGATGCTTTCGTAATGGTCACGGATCTCATAATGATTCGTTTCATATTGATATGTTGAAAGCTTGGTAAAATCCCATTTGAGTGCGGTCATCACACCGCAAAAAATCAAACATCCTGCAAGTATCAGAGAAATTGCGATCATAAGCCATATTTTCTTACGCATTATGCTGCCTCCTTTTTTATAAATCCGTTTTTAATACCCAAGGTGATCCTTTTTGTCAGCCATAGAATACCTTTTGTTGCGGCCTTGCACCCATAGAACATAACAATGGATAGACCGAAGCATACAATACCTGCCCCGAGAACAGCAATTCCAGCAAGCCAGTTGCCTTGAAGTGCCATAATCGCAGCCGCCACAACGCCGCCAAAGGCACAAGCTGCCAATGAAACAAAAACTGCCCATATGGAAATAACGACTGACCACACAACAATGTACACAGCGAGAATAACGGCAAATGCAGCTATCAGGAGTGACAACCATATGGGGGATCCCAACACAAGCAGCAGGATTTCCCAAGTCATGAGCGACCTGCTTGGCTTTATCTTGGCTTTGACAAGCTTTGTAATCGGTATCTCCGCCAGGATCTGTGTGATAGCATTACTGACGGAACCGATTGCGCTGATTGCCTCGGATTCCGTCAATCCTTCCTCCATACGGTCATCGATCATTTCACTGTAAAAATTGAGGCGTTCTTCCATGTCCTGCCTGGGTAAGCCGGACAAGCCTTTACGCAACTGTGCAAGAAACTCTTGTTTACACATTAACATCATCCTCCTTGGTCACAAACTGGTATATGGACATCATTTCTTTCCATTCTTCCTTAAAATCCGCGATTCGCTTCTGCCCGGCATCGGTGATGTGGTAGTACTTCCGAAGCCTTCCGCCGTGCTCTACGGTTCGGACAGTCAGCATATTGGCAGTTTCCAGGCGTTTTAAAATGGTATATAAGGTGGATTCAGAAAGCTCGATATAGGGTTTCATATCTTTTATGATCTTGTAGCCATAGGAATCCTCGCTCCTGATTGCCGCCAAAACACATACATCCAATAGCCCACGTTTTAATTGTATATCCATCCAATACCTCCTTTTGTGTAATACATCGTAACACGAAGTATTACTGCTGTCAATAGAAAAATGGCGGCAAGGAGAATTTTCTCCCTGCCGCCATATATGAAATATTTACTCCCACTCGCTCCCGAAAACTGTAACTTAAACAATTTTGTATGGGTATTTTTACTCATATTATCGGGAGTGTTCAGATTATCCGTAAAATACGGACTATCAAGATTTTTGTTGTCATCGTGTTGTCAATATTATATATCATTGTAGCTGATTTTTCAAGTAATAGCCCTGATTTTTTCAACAAAGGTGTTCTTCACTTTTGCTTTCTTGACTTTATCCAATCAATAATACCTATTATTACAATTACGAAGAAACCAATTGCTAATATAAGGGTTGAAGTACATTTCAGCATAGTTTCTCAGTTAATGGCTATGATTATATATCTTA
>JAFTTQ010000031.1 GCA_017466665.1 Oscillospiraceae bacterium | reverse complement strand
GCTCCCCCTCTGGGGGAGCTGTCAGCGAAGCTGACTGAGAGGGTGTACCAGCAAAAAACCGCATATGTGCGACAGGACACCCTCTCCGTCAGCCCTTACGGGCTGCCACCTCTCCCATAGGGAGAGGGTGTGGTTGGTGCGCTAAACAAAAATTTAGAAGCAACGCTTTCGGCGTTACGGAGTCGTAGGGGCTGGCAGGATTGTAGAAATTATCCAAAATTTTGCATCTGTACTTGTACAAGTACGCAAATCCATTAAAACCTGTGCTACTCGCCTTGACAAGTACTTGTTCAAGTACTATTATAAGCACACAAAGCTTTGCGACAGATTTAAAAATTGGGAGGTGCATTGGTGCAGTGCGTCACTGTGTATTTGCAAGCAAAGGGAAGAAAGCCGGTAAAAATCCGTCCTGTGGTCTGTATCGGGGATGCACAGCAGGAGGTGCCGGCGGGATGGTGCATAGCCTGCCGGCGGGAATTGTTTGATCCCGCCAGGGAGCTTTGCCGAAGATGTGAAAGGATAATTGACAATGAAAAAACAAGTGAGCCCCTGTAAGACCTGTACCCGGGTAAAGGATCCCGGAAACTGTGAAAATAAGTGCTGCGGCGTATGGAGAAATTGGTTTTTGCGGCAATGGAAGCTAATCAACGGATTTTATGAAGCCTACGGCAAGCAGGAGGGAAATTTATGAACTGGAAAAACGAAGCCATTGACCGGCTAAGCCGCTACCGTGCCATGGTTCAGGCCGTGGAAAACATCCCCAGGGAGCTGACACGGCTGGAGCGCTCCATTCAGCAGCTGCGGGGCTGTGATCCGGCAAAAACGCCCTCTGCCAAAAATCCCGGCCCCCGGGACGATGTGCTGATCGGCAATATCATCAAACGGCAGGAGCTGTGTGACAGCTATGAAAATGCCAAAATCTGGGTCGATACCACCGATCAGGCAATGTCGGTACTGAATCCCGAGGAAAAGACCATCCTGACCCGGATGTATGTGACGCCGGAGCGGGGTGTGGTGGATCAGCTTTGCTTTGACCTTGGGGTGGAGCAGTCCAGCATCTACCGCAAGCGGGATCAGGCGTTATACCGCTTTACCATGGCGCTTTACGGCACAGCATAAAACAAAGCTGCCCGAAAAAGAGAAAGCTCTCTTTTCGGGCAGCTTGATTTTTGGGTAAAGGCTTATTCGCCAAAGTCCTCTACGCCCCACAAGGCCGCAATGACCTTGGGAACCTCATTATTTTCCTCGTCATAGTCCTGGAACACCTCAGCGCCCTGACCGTAGGCAAAGATGGGAACATCCGCGCCTGTGTGACTGGACACACCGTATTCCATATTGCCTTCACTGTTAATATGCAGGCCGCCGGTTTCGTGGTCAGCAGTAATGAGCAGGAAGGTATCAGGATGATAGAAGGCATATTCCATAAATAAGCCAATGGCCTGATTAAACCGTATCAAACAGGTAAATGTGCCCTCCGTGTCCATATTATGGGAGAATTTATCAATGTAACCCTCTTCGTACATCACAAAAAAGCCGTTTTCCGACATATCAAGCTGATCCAAAGCCTCTGTGATATAGTACTGATACTCTTCGGTGGCATGAAGGCCACACTCAAAGATCGTATCATTTTCGGTCATCAGCTTTACCTGACCTTCCAAAATATCATTGGAATCATCCCGGCTCATTGCGTGGGAGGAGAAGCCTGCCGGGGTCGCGCCGGTCTGCAGGTCGGTGGACATCACAGCCGTGGCTTTTCCCAGCGTGATCGCCAGCTCCGTCAGGGATTGCACATCATCGCCGTAAGCATCCTTACCAACATAGCCGTTTATCGTCTTATAGCCACAGGCAAGCGCCGTAGCGCCAGCCGCGCTGTCGGTAACGCCGGAGAGGGAGCCTGTCCGGATATAGCCCTGATAGGGCAGGTAGTAGCCGTAAAATATGTCCTCACCGTCGTAGTAGGGCACATCCTCGGGGATCGGGAAATAGTCAAACATTTTGGTCTGGTTGGGGCCCATACCGTCACCGATCAGGAAGATAAAATTATTTGCCTTTTCTGTAATGGGCTGGCAAACCGTGATTTTATCTGACGGGATATTGCTTTGGAAGTTACTTCCGGGGATATAGGTCTCCACAAAATAGTACGCGGCAGCAGCAATGATGAAGTAATCTGCATTCATTGCGATATGGTTGCTGTCCGCCTTGAAATAGAACTCCATCTTCCGGGACTTGGAATCCAGATCCTTGGAGAGGCCACGGTCTGTATCACCAACCAGGATCTCATGGTCATAGCTGCCGGAGGAGGCTTCACAGACAGGGAGCTCCACGCCGGTACGCTGCTGGATCTGTGCTTGAATATACTCCGCAGCCCGCTGGCAGTAATCCGGCGCTTCCTGAGAATATACGATGGTATACAGGGAGATATCCACGCCATTCAGGGATTTTTCATTCTTTTTGGGCGCGCAGCCTGTAAGCATCGTCAAGACTAAAAGCAGTAAAACGATCCGTACAAATCTTGATTTCATACATTTCTCTCCTTTATGTATTCAATTTACAGGCTCATTATATGAAATTTTCAGTCAAAATTCAATACAGAACGTTCTTTTTAAAAAAATCGTTCTATTTTTGCCCATCCCAGTGCCAAGATTGTACTATCAATAATCTTCTCATATGATGGTGTAAATTATTGTTTATAGCACCAACCACACCCTCTCCCTATGGGAGAGGTGGCAGCCCGTAAGGGCTGACGGAGAGGGTGTCCTGTCGCACATATGCGGTTTTTGCTGGTACACCCTCTCAGTCAGCTTCGCTGACAGCTCCCCCAGAGGGGGAGCGTGTAATAAGGTAAATTCCAATTTAGCGCAGGTCGATGGCCTGCAGGATCTGGGTGGTGGAACGGCTGTCCGGGCGGTAGGCCATATCCTCCAAGGAAAAGGGCAGATCATCACTGCCGGAAAGGACGATCAGGCTTTGATTCCGGCGAAGACGCTCCGCGTTTTTTATAAGTGATGCCTGAACAGACGGCTTTTTTACATCCCCGATATGACTTAAGATCCCCTCCAGACTACCAAACTGCCGCAATAGCTCTGCCGCGGTTTTCGGGCCGATTTTATCCGCGCCCCGGATATTATCGGCGGTATCCCCTACCAGCGATTTAAGATCCCCATACTGCTCCGGCTCTATCCCAAACTTTTCCTGTATGTATTTTCTGTCGCAAAGCACCGAATTTTGCCCCCGGTAGCGCAGAATGCGCACACGATCGGAAATAAGCTGAAAGAAATCACTATCCTGGGAAACGACCGTAACCTGCATTGCGTCACCGTACTTTTTGCAATAGCCCGCGATCCAGTCATCGGCCTCACAACAGCTTGTTTCCCCATAGGGGATCTTTAACAGCGCCAGCGCCCGGAAAATATCCGGCATTTGGCAAAAGGGGGTATCCTCCTCCGGCATTTCGCTGTAATCCGGGCGGTTTGCCTTATAATTGGGGTCTAAATCCTTTCGTTCATTATGGCACTCCCCGTCAAAAAGCACCGCAATATGGGTGGGCTTCACCATTTTTAAGATCTTACCCAGTGCGCCAATAAAGCCCAGGGTGCCCTGGATCGGTTTTCCGTTTTTTCCAATGATCCGTGCCGGCATCCCGTAAAACATCTGAAACAGCAGATTGCTGCCATCCACGATTAAAAGTCCACCCATTTTCAGTACCTCTTTTTTATGGGCACCTCTAAAAACTCCTTTTTGCCGGGATGCCCAATCTTTTGACCCAACTTTTCAGTTTGAAAAACTTGAAATACACCAAGTATTCCGGCGTTTTCCAAACTTTAATTTGTGCCAAAATCTTGTGGCACCCGACTAAAAATCAGTTTTCAGAGGTGCCTTATATTTTTCGTTGCGTAACAATACTTTTTATGGTATACTAATATGTCGGTTATACAACTGCCGGTATTTTGTAAATACCATTATAATATAAATACGCAAGGAGTACAACCATGTTTGAGGCAATTCTTACACTGATAAAGAAATACGATACTGTTATTCTCCACCGGCACAACAAGCCCGACGGCGATGCCATGGGCAGTCAGATCGGTATGAAGCACATCCTGATGGAGAATTTCCCGGAAAAGAAGATCTATGCCGTTGGCGATGACCCCCGGTTTTTCGGGTTTATGGACGATTCTAAAATGGATGAGATCCCCGACAGCGCGTTTAACAATGCCCTTTCCATTATTTTGGACTGCGGCTCCTCTTCCCTGATCAGCGACACACGCTACACCTTAGCCGCCCAAACCGCCCGGATCGACCACCACATTTTCTGTGAGACCATAGCCGATGAAGAAGTGGTGGATACAAGCTTTGAAAGCTGCTGCGGTATGGTGGCACAGTTTGCCAAGGAATCAGCTCTGCGGCTGAACCCCATTGCCGCCAAATCCCTGTTCACCGGCATCGTCACCGATTCCGGCCGCTTCCGCTACGATGGCACCACCGCCCGCACCCACAGCCTGGTCTCCTGGCTTTTGGAGCAGGATTTTGACACCAATCAGGTATTCCGCAATCTGTACGCTGACAGCTATGAAAGCAAAAAGCTGAAAGCCCAGTTTATCCTGAAAATCCAGTTTACCCCCAAAAATGTGGCATATATCTACACCACCCGGGAGGAATTTCAGGCACTGGGTGTGGATCTGTTTACCGTATCCAGAGGAATGACCAACACTATGGCGGATATGAAGGGCGTGGATATTTGGGCAAACTTTACAGAGAGTGAAAACGGCATCCTCTGTGAGCTGCGCTCCAGCGTTTACAACATCCAGCCCATCGCCGTAAAGTACGGCGGCGGCGGTCACGCCAAAGCCTGCGGCGCAACCGTTGCGGACAAGGCAACGGTGATGGCCATGCTTGCCGATCTGGACAAATTCGGAGGTAATGAGAATGAATAAGGAAATTATGGAGAAAATTCTCCAAAAAATCAAAGAATATGACCGCATTATGATCTTCCGCCATGTGCGCAACGACGGTGACTGTGTTGGTGCCTCCAAGGGTCTGAAAGCCATTATCCAGCTTTCCTTCCCGGAAAAGGAGGTCTACCTGATTGACTCCGATACCGCCGCATATTTGGCGTTTTTGGGCCCTGAGGACGAGCCTGTCCCGGAGGAAATGTACAAGGACGCCCTGGGTATTGTGGTAGATACCGCCTCCGAAGCCCGGATCTCCAACAAAAATTACAAGCTCTGCAAAGAACTGATCAAAATTGACCATCACATCCCCTTGGAGCAGTACGGCGATCTGCAATGGGTGGAGGAGGAACGCTCCTCCTGCTGTGAGATGATCTCCGTATTCTATGAAGCCTTCAAGGATGAACTGAAGATCAATTCTGAAGCCGCCACCTACCTGTACACCGGCATGGTCACCGATTCCGGCCGCTTTAAGTACAGCGGCACAAACGGTGACACCCTCCGGGCTGCCGCCACGCTTCTGGATGTGGGTGTGGATATTGACACTTTGTACGCCCGGCTGTATCTGGAAGCCTACGGCTATCTGAAATTCAAAGCCCACGTTTATAACCGTATGCAGATCACAGAAAACGGCGTCGCGTACCTCTTTGTGGACAAGGCTATGCAGGAGGAATTTGGTCTGACGCAGGAGCAAGCAAGCGCTTGTGTTGGCAATTTGGATTCCATCCGGGAGGTCATCTGCTGGATGGTATTTATTGAGAACAACGACGAAGCCGGCTCTATCCGTGTCCGTCTGCGCTCCCGCTTTGTCACCATCAACGAGATTGCGGAAAAATACCACGGCGGCGGTCACGCCTGCGCCAGCGGTGCTACCGTTTACTCTTTGGAGGAAATGCAGGCACTGCTTGCCGATGCCGATGCACACGTTAAACAGTACAAAGAAACACATGAGGGCTGGTTATGAGAATTTTGATTACCAATGATGATTCCATTTCTGCCGCCCAGCTTCCCAACCTGGTAAGGTGGTGTCAAAAGCTGGGAGAGGTCACCGTCGTGGTGCCGGAATACGAGCAAAGCGGCAAAAGCCACGGCATTCAGCTTTTGCAGGCATTCAAGGCAGAAAAGCGGGACTTTATGGAGGGCGTGGAGGTCTGGGCAGTGGATTCCACCCCGGCAGACTGTGTGCGCTTTGCGGTGATGGGTCTGCACAGGGAATTTGACCTTGTGATCTCCGGTGTCAACCGGGGCTGTAATATGGGGCTGGATGTGATGTACTCCGGCACGGTTGCCGCCATCTATGAAGCCGCCGCATTGGGCATTCCCGCCATTGCCCTTTCTGTCCCCTATCCCAATTACGACAGTGCCACCAAGCATCTGGATATGGTTCTGGATTACTTTGTGCAAAACCGCCTGATGGAAAAGCACAGCCTTTATAACGTCAATATTCCCGCTGATCCCAAGGGCGTTCACATCACCCGTCAGGGCGGCCCCTACTACACCGATGATTTTGACCCACGGGAAAACAGCCTCTATATGCCTGTGGGACGGTGCATCCATGAGAACACCGGCGATCTGACCATCGATACAGACTGCGTAGTCAGCGGCTATATTTCCATCACACCGATGACCCTGAGCCGCACAGATATGGCAGTTTTCAAGCTGCTGACCAACGAATAATCTCTTTTTCTAAAAGCACCCCCTCTGTCAGCCTATACTTTGCTGACAGAGGGGGTGTGTTTTAACTCAATTTATTCTCGTAAGTGGGCACATCACCGATTTCGCCTACCTCAAATTGGGCGTCCAGCATTGCCTTGGCAATCGACACCAGCGTACTACCGTGACCGGCCTTTTCGCCGTAGACCGCAATGGCAATCTCCGGCTGGTTTGCAGGCGCATAGCACACAAAAGCACCGTTTTCCGATCCACCGCCGCCATGCTGGGCTGTGCCGGTCTTGCCGGCAACCGCAATGGGATAATTCCGGAAGGTGGAATAGGCCGTACCGCCGCTTTCACTGGTCACCATCTGCATACCCTGAGAATAAGCGGCATAGGCATCCTCAGAAATCTCCAGGGTGCTTGCCAGTGACGGTTCTTTTTCCATCACCAGGGTGCGGTAATCGGAGGAAACCACACGGTTTAAGAAGGTCGCCTGATAGCGCAGACCCTTCATACCCAGCGTGCCGGTGTACACCGCAAGCTGAATGGGGGTAAACAGGTTGTCAGACTGGCCGATGGACATTGCCACCTGATCACCGGGAGACCAAACACCCAAATCACCGTTATACAAAACCGCTTTTGTTTCCTCATTGGCACGGTATCCCGGCTCCTCAAAAAGCTCCACGCCGGTTTTTTCACCCAAGCCAAGGGCTTTTGCGGTACTGTCAATGTCCTTCAGGCGCATCTTGTCGCCCAATTCATAGAAGAAGTAGTTGCAGGATACCTTCAATGCCTCTGCCGCGTTGATGGTGCCGTGGGAGCCGCTGCCGTTGGTATATGCCAGACAGGTCGGGCCATCGTGGGTATACTTGGTGAACTTACCGGCGTCATAAATCGTGGTATGGGAGGTGATGGTACCGGCATTGATGCCCGCTACCACCATATTCATCTTATAAGTAGAGCCGGGAGGATACAAACCCAGCAGTGCCCGGTTGTAGGTGGGGATCAGGGGATCCTGAATCAGCTTATCATAGTCCTCAAAGAAGGTATCCAGATCGTAGGTGGGATAGCTGGCGCAGACCAACACCTCGCCGTTGTTAGGATCTAACGCCACGACGGCCATACCCTCAACATCCGAGCCGTCGCCGCCCTTTTCTATCAGCTGCGCCGCCATTGCTGCCATCTGATCCTCGGCAATGCGCTGCAGATTGATGTCGATGGTCAGCTCCACATTTGCGCCTGCCTGGGGCTTTTTCTCCCAAACAGAGGAGATCAGTGTGCCGTCGGCTGCCACCGTATCCTTACGGACACCGTCCACGCCGTGCAGATATTCCTCAAACGCCTTTTCCAGGCCGGACTGACCGATCTTGGTATCCATCTGATAGCCGTCAATATCCTTGTATTCCTCCCACTGCGCCGCACTCATAGAACCAACGTGACCTAAGATATGGGCGGCATAGTCGGTATAATACACGCGAATATTGGTGGCCTCCACGCGCATACCGGGGACATTCAGCTCCGCCACAGCAGACCGGGTGGCATCATCGGCATCACTGATAAACTCATACACAGGCAGCTCCTGCACACAGTTACGCAGCATCACCTCATACACAAGCCCAATTACCAGCCGTGCCTCTTCATCCGTCCAGCTTTCCGGGAGCTCATAACGGTTCCTTAGGTTCTGGATCAGCAAGGGTGCCGTAATATCCGAGTCGATGGAATAATGGTTCAAAAATGCCTGAAAATACCGCTGCTGGGCAGAATTATATTCATCTAAGGTATAGGTAAAGGGGCGCTCCTTGGAAATGGGGAAGCTCTCATTATATAGAATGTTCTGCTCCTTGCAGCGCATCGCCAACCGGTACAGATGATCGTATGTGCCGTCAGCACTGAGGATCACATAATGGTTCAGCATCATTTTATAGCCGGCACGGTTGCCAACCAGTACATTGCCGTTGCGGTCAAGGATCTCTCCTCTTGCCGCCTTTACACTTGTCCAGGTTTCGTAGACGGTGGCATTATCCGCCTGACCGCCTGTTTGAACGATCTGCAAATAGTATAAGTAAAAGGCAAATATCGATACGATCAGCACAAAAATCAGCAGAAGTGCCCGGGCACGAACACGGGTTATTCTTTCCATGTTTCTCCTCCGATGGTTCCAATAGAAAGTGCAATGGGATACAGTATGGGAATGGCTATGATGGACAGGGCTGCCGTGACCACAAAGCCGATGAACCGGGACGGAATGGTCAGCCCCAAAAACAGCCCCATCAAAAATTGCAGCAGCTCATAAACAAGCATTGCCACGCCGGCACACAATATCGCCGCAGCCAGACCCTTTTGCAGGTATGCCTGACGGAAGATGGTCACGCCAATGGCAAGCACGGTAATAAACACCATAGAATAAGGCCCGGCGGCTGTGCCCGAGAACAGATAGAGCAGGGATGAAACCAATGCGAAAATACTGCCGCTCTCCGCGCCCTCTAAAATGCAGATCAGGAAAATGCCCACCGGCACCAGCTCTGTGGTAGCGCCAAACAGACGAATCTGGCACAGCACCACATCCTGCAAAAGAGAAAGCACCAGCAGAAGTGCGCCATACAGCGACCATTTCAGCAGCTCCTTCCGCTGCTTTTGGGTCAAATACAGCTTGCCCCAAAAGCCGGAATGGGGCTTATCTGACTTAAATTCTTTTTTTAACCCCATATGCTTCACCCTGCGTTATAATCCACAACGATGAATACCTGCTCTAAAGAAGCAATATCCGCCGCAGGCTCCAATAGAGCAAACTTTGCCACACCGGTATCGTCAAAGCCCGCATCGATCACATAGCCTAAGATCAGATTCCGGGGGTACACCGTAGAACCGGTGGTGACCACTTGATCGTTGATATGGATGGTGGCGTCACTGGGCAGATAGTTCATCCGCAGCTTATCCGGGCTTTCCGTGGAATAGCCGCCCTTGACCATACCGTTGTAGCCGGCGCCGGAAATGGTGGCACTGATCTCCAGGGAGGAATCCAGCACCGTTTTGATCACCGCGTAATTGGGGCCTGCCTCGCTGACAAGTCCCACCAGCTCGCCGTTGGCAGTCACGGCACACATATCCTTTTGGATGCCGGAGCTGGTGCCCCGGTTGATGGTGATGGTATTGCTCCATTCATTGGAGCTCCAGCCAATGATATAGCCATCCATAAAGACATATTCCTCATTGCTCTCCCGCAGCTCCAAAAGTGCCCGCAGGCGCTCATTTTCCCGGGCGATGGCATCGGCATTGCGGGCATCGTCCTGAATTTCGGCAAGCTGCTGCTTTAACTGCTCATTTTCCGCGGAGATGGATTCAAATTTAAACATATAGTCATAAAGCTTCTCCGCCTGGTCAGTCAGCCGGCTGACGCCGGTGCGGATGGGTGTCAAAACGCCCTGCACCAGCATATTGGGCAAATTCTGCCCCGTGATGCTGCTGATCAGTGCCAGGATCGCCGCGA
The DNA here is from genome assembly GCA_017466665.1 of Oscillospiraceae bacterium. Lineage (GTDB taxonomy): Bacteria > Bacillota > Clostridia > Oscillospirales > Oscillospiraceae > Faecousia. The sequence goes on along the minus strand of JAFTTQ010000031.1, from coordinate 5,156 downwards.
TCAGCACCGCCACGATCAAAACCACCCGGATTCGGGTCGTAAAAAAATGCTTCATTTTCCATCCTCCATCAGTTCCGGGACGATCTGCCGCAGCACCTGCACCAAGCGGCATACCGGCAGTCCCATCACATTATAGTAATCTCCGCAGAGCTTTTCGGCAAAAAGTGCCCCGCCGCCCTGGATGCCGTAAGCCCCGGCCTTATCCATAGGCTCCTTAGATTCCACATAGCGGCGTATCTCGCTGTCGCTAAGCTGCCGGAAGGTCACCTCCGTCACCTCTGTACAGCTATGCAGCCGTTCACCGAACCGCACCGTCATACCCGTCATCACCTGATGGGTACGGCCAGAGAGCATACGCAGCATCCGGCAGGCATCGTCACAGTCCTTGGGCTTTCCCAAAATAACTCCGTCGCATACCACGATGGTATCGGCAGCAATGACCACATCGTCGGAGATTGCTTTCACCGCCAGCGCCTTACGGCGGCTGACCTCCGCCACCTGTTGGGCAGGTGACTTCCCCGGCTCCATAGTTTCGTCGGCTTGAGAAACCTGCACGGTAAACGGGATTCCCAGCAGCCCCAGCAATTCCCTACGCCGGGGTGATTGGGATGCCAAAATCAAGTTCATTTCTTTTTCCTTTCTGCCTACATCACTCCCTTCCCCCGGGGGGAAGGTGGCCCATAGGGCCGGAAGAGGAATGGCGAGCACTTATCCAGTTTTCGTAGAAAAAGTACTCTCTCGTTGCTTTACAATCCTGTCAATATGCTCACAAACGCCGGGAAAGTTCTTAAGAACATCCAAGTTGGAATACCTCAAAACCATTACTCCCTGTAATTCCAGATACATACTTCTCTTTATATCATATTCCTCTGTTATTGGGCAATAATGCTGTGAGCCATCCAATTCAATTGCGACCTTTGCCTTGTGGCAATAAAAATCTACTATATAGTTTCCAATTGTATATTGACGGCGAAAACGCAGTGGATACTTACTTAAAAAACGATACCAAAGAAGTCCTTCTTCCTTGGTTTGATTTTTCCTAAGCGCCTGTGCCAATGGTGTCAGCTTTTGATTTTTCTCCATATTTTTCACCCTGTAATGTTCTGAATATGTGCTTATTTTATCAGAACCTATCGCCATTCCTCTTCAGTCACCTTCGGTGACAGCTTCCCCCCGGGGGAAGCAATTTATTCTACGCCGCGAAGGTATAATCCACGGGTACAGGCGCCGGGGTCAAAGGGCTTGGGATCATGGATCGAGGCGATCACCTGATCTACCTCCCTGGCGTTTTCCGTGGTAAAGTATACCCGGGTTGCCCATAAGCCCAATCGGGAAAGATCATCCTGACGGTCCAGCCAGTTCAGCTTTTTGCCGTTGAGCACCACACTGCGGCAGGAATTACCGTCTTTGATAATGGGAAAATCCGCGCCGGTCTTATCCGTCAGCTTTGCAGGCGACAGGTGGCAGGTGCATTTGCCGGTACGGCCCCGGATCAGGCAGTTTTCCGTTACCATCAGGGGCATACGGCCATAGCTTAGGATCTCACAGGGAACTGCCTTGCTCACATCCCGAATCTGGGGAAGGGTCATTTCATAGCTCAGGCAGGCAGATTTCAGCTCCAACTCCCGCAGGCTGTTCACCGAGCCGGAATTGTAAATATTCAGGCCAAAATCGCCGCGAATCCCCATCCGGGCACTGCGGGCGGGGATCATCAGCCCCAAATTGCCTACCAAAACCTCGTCCACGCCGATCATTTTCAGCGCTTGCAGATCCTGAATCAGCCGGGGCATTTCCCCATCATGGACGATTCGGGGCAGTACAGCACAGACCCGCACATAGCGCACAAGATCCCGGCAAAGATCCAGATCCCCCGCCAAAATGTGCAGCGGCACATACAGCACCGAGGGCCGGGCTTTTAACAGTGATAGGGTGATCTGCTCCCGGGTGGTGACCTGTACGGTCAGCTCCGGGTGCTTGCGGCTGCCCGGATAAACCATATTTTTCTGAGGCTTTCCCAGGGAAGCAGCCTCCATGCGTCCCCGCTTGGCAGTCAGCATATTCAGCGCCTCCCGGCGCATACCGTTGATGGCTGCGGCAGGCAGCATCATCCCCGGCTCTACCTTGACCTTGACCTGGGCGCACTGATAGGGTGTGCCGCCGGTCTTGGCAAGCCGCTCTGCCAGAGCGATCTCTGTAAGGGGCATTGACCGGGCTTCCTCCGGGACTGGCCCCTCCACGGTGCAGGTGCGTCCCTCGGGATCCTGTACCGTCAGGCGGCTGGTTTCCCGGGTGACAGTCATTTCCACAGTGATGGGCACACGGGGATTTTCCGTGCCCTCATAGGTTTGACGGATCGCCTTATTCCAGGCGTGATTTTCCTTTTCCTCTTCCCGGATGCCGAACATCTGCTCCCCGGTGTGGCCCTGATAATAGCCGTCGGTAAAGCCCTGACGGTTGAACGCCATATGGAGCTGCTCCATCATTTCCGGGGTGACCTCGCCGTTATCCGCGGCACGGCTGTACACCGCAGTGACTGCCGCCACATATTCCGGGCGCTTCATCCGTCCCTCCAGCTTTACAGAGGTCACGCCCATACGCTCCATTTCCGTCAGGTACTGCACCAGGCAGTTATCCTTCAGGCTCAAAGGATAATTCTTTTTCCAGCTCCCATAGCCGTAGCTCTGCCGGCAGGGTTGGGCACAGCGCCCACGGTTGCCGGAACGTCCGCCAATGGCGGCAGATAAATAGCATTGCCCGGAATAGCCCATACACAGCGCGCCGTGGGCAAACACTTCAATTTCAATGGGGGAATTGGCGCAGATGTAGCGGATCTCATCCCGGCTCAGCTCCCGGCTGAGCACCACACGCTTTAAGCCCCAGGCGGCGCAAAGCTGCACACCGGGCAGGCTGTGCACCGTCATTTGGGTAGAGCCGTGGATGGGGATATGGGGTGCGATTGCCTTGCACTGCTGCAAAACCCCCAGATCCTGCACGATAAAAGCGTCCACACCGCAGGCAGCCCCGTGGCGGATCAGCTTTGTTAGTTCCGGCATTTCCCGGTCAGAAACGATGGTATTTAAAGTCAGATGTACCTTTACGCCCCGGATATGGCAGTATTTCACAGCCTCTGCCAAGGCCTCCGGGGTAAAATTCTTGGCGCTTTGCCGGGCATTGAACATACCGCAGCCTAAATATACCGCATTGGCGCCGTTTTGAACCGCCGCGCGCAGAGCCTCCATTGACCCCGCCGGCGCTAAGATCTCCAGCATAAATATTTCTCCATTCCGTCAGGAACTTATCTTTTTGTACGCTTCGGGCATTCTGCCCCAATTTATAGTTAAGTGCATTATAGCACAGCTTCGACCATAGTTCTACCCCGTTTTCGGAAAATTCACGACTTTTTTACAACGAATCTTCCCTTACAGTAAATTATTGGTACGCCGTAGGCATATCGCTTTTACCGGGGGAAGGCATTCGTACGCTAAATTGGAATTTATCTTACTAACCAATTACAATGCATCGGCCCCTACGGTTTGTGCGCTATACAATATTTTACAGGATAGCGAAGAAATATGGGTGCCCCCGGTGGGGACACCCATAGGATCATTTTTTTGTTTTTCGGGATTTATCCACGATCCCGCCGATGGCCATAATGACCACAAAGACGATCAGGTACCAAACACAGGCCATTTTGTGACCGATGACGCAGGCTACGATCATAAATACACTGCCGCACAGCGCCAAAATCGGCATAATGAAACGGCGCAGCACATTCTGATCCTTTTCCTTGCGCATCCACTGGATCAGGATGGGAATGTACACCAGATAGATGGTGATAATGGGCAGCTCGGAGGAGTCGAACACAAAGGGTCCAGTCCAGGTGCCGGCAAGGTTCGTCAGGTAGAAATACAGGAACCATGCAGCGGTGACCATCAAAGCGAAAATCGCGGAGTTGGTGGGCATATTGGTTTTCTTGTCCACCTCACCAAAAACCTCAGGCGCAGGGCCCTCACCACGGTCAGCCAGGGAGTACATACACCGGGTGCAGCCCAGCATCAGGCCATTAGTAGTGCCCAGGCAGGAGATGGCGATGAACAGGTTCAGGACATTGCCTAAAAAGCTGCCGAAAATGTTGGTAAAGGCAACAGTCGCACCCTGACTGATCAAATCCGCATTGCTGGCACCGCCGGCAACGCCGATGTAATAGAAGATATAAACGGCTGCGATGATGATGCCGCCAATGATCAGTGCTTTGGGCAGATTTTTCTTGGAATCCTTGATTTCCGCATTGATGGAGGTGGCGATGATCCAGCCCTCATAGGCGAAGGCAGTGGCGCACACAGAGGCAAACAGCGGATTGCCGGAAACCTCAATGTTGGGAGCGACGGTCACGAAATTGGTTTGAAGCTGACCGCCCACAAGACCCACAATAAGACCGCCCACAGCCATCAGCGCCAGGGGGATCAGCTTGATCACCGTGGTGCTGGTTTGGAATTTGCCTGCCAGCTTGGGGGACAGGGCATTCATACCGTAGGAGAAGCACAGGTAGAACAGAGTCAGCGCCATACACTCCGGGCCAATAAGGCAGCCGCCCTCTGCGGCGGGAATGGTCATGGGGAAATTGGGAAATGCAGAGGTGATAAACACCAAGGTATACCGGGCAGATACCCACGCCAAAACCGAGGTCATGCCGGGGAAATAAATGGTTGCGGTGAACCAACCCATAAAATAGCCATACCGGGAACCGACAGTTGCTTCGGCATAGTCCACAAGTCCGTTGACCCGTTCATATTTCTGCCCCATAAAGGAGAAGGTCAGCAGGCACACCAGCATGATGGCACCGCCGATGATCCAGGCAAGAATACCAAGGGGCATATTGCCGCCGGTCTTCTCCAAAATTGCCTGTGCCTTAAAAAATACACCGGAGCCAATCACAATGCCGACCACCATGCAAATGGCGGTGAACAAGCCGTATTTTCGTTGCAGTTTGTCGCTCATAATAAGCCCCTCTTTCTATTTTATAATAATGGACTTATTTTATAGTAGAGCAAATCCAATGTCAATATTTTTATTGATAATGCAAATTGGAATTTAGCAGAACAGTTCAATAATACCTTCCCCCGGGGGTGGTGCTCCGCGCAGCGAATCATAAATGG
>JAFTTQ010000030.1 GCA_017466665.1 Oscillospiraceae bacterium | reverse complement strand
TCCTTTCTGTGAAAATATAAAAGCCGAATGAGTTTCACATACCCATTCGGCTTTCATTCGTGACAGGGGACTCAGTCAATTGAAATCCCGTATTAAATTTTTGCAACCTCGCTTTCATATGGTATAAAAAGTCGATTTGCGCTTGGATTTCGGCAAAGTGAGTGGGACAATAATCAGCGAAAACCCCAGTGTTTATGCGGTTTTTTCGACTTTTGTCCTATTATACCATATTCCTCCACCCGACGAACAATTCCTGTTGCCTTCATAGTATATCTTTCTCCTTTTCTGTGGTGCGCCGTAAAGGCTCCCCTTGTCAGGGGTAAGCGAAGCGCAGTCGGCGGTAGTGAATGACAGTCCAGTGGACTGTCAGAGCCGCCGACCGGGCTCGCCTCAGCGAGCTGTCAGCCGAACAGGCTGACTGAGGGGTAGTCGTTCTCTCCCCCAGTCACCTGCGGTGACAGCCCCCTCATCAGAGGGGGCCTTTCCCGCGCCTACAATAATTTTACAAATTACGCTGTTAGTATCTGTAAACAATCGGAGATTATACCGCCAAACAAAAAACAAACCTACCTTTCATCTTCCAAGGTAGGTTCATCTTTTTTGAAATTCTTCACCGGTAATGAGGTAATTGATCGATACATTAAAATATTTCGACATGGCAACAAGTAGTGCAAGAGAAGGTTCTCGCTTGCCGTTTTCGTAATAGGATAATGCTTCTCGGGAAATATTCAAGTCCATAGCAACCTTTTGTTGATTTAGGTTACGTTTCTTGCGAATGTTTTTTAACCCAATCACATAATCACCCCTTGCTTTAATTGTAACGATATGTTACAATCAAAATATAACAATATGTTACATTTTGAGGAGAGGGATAAATTATGCAGGTGGATTACAATCGTTGCGAAGATCAGTCAAATACAAATGAGGTCATGCTTACTCTGTGCGAAACAACAGTCATAGAGCAGGGGAGCAAAAGATATAAAAACATTGTTTCGTTAGGTCACTTTTGTTCACCTGCTATTGAGTTCAAAAAAATCAATAGAAGAAGATGTAGTTTGCCATTTGACTGGTTGATAACACCACATTTGTCCGTTGTAATGGAACTTATAAACAATAATTTTATGGACTTTCTGTCTGAGGAATACATGTTTCAACACAAAAAATATCCAGCATATTATCGAAATATAAAATGGGACATAGATTTTTATCATGATTTCTCACCGTTTAAAAGATTCCAATCTCAATTTCAAGAAGTATCGGAAAAGTATAACCGTAGGATTGAACGGTTTTATAGTACGATAAAACAACCTACATTGTTTTTACGTTATGTAACAGAAAAAGATATTCAGTACATTTTAGACAATTACGAATTAATCTTAGAAACGCTAAAAAACTATAATTGTCAAAATTATATTGTATTTGTAGCCAATAAAGAAGTTTCTTATTCACACAGAATCCCATCCGATATTACTATGTATTTTGTGGAAAAGGATTCTAATGACGAAGTGAGCAGAGAGTTTTTAAATGCAAATGATGCTTTGATCCGATATATATTAGAAAATGTCGAATATGCAACACCGCACAATGAACTTGTGGGTAACAAACATATAGACTTTGTAAAAAAACTATATAGGAAAATCAGGTTGAAGCTGAGAATTGTATATCGTTACAGTAAACAGTGTTGAATTCAGTTAATGATACAAAGATAGGGGGTGTCTCGTGGTATGAGACACCCCCGACTGTATATTTTATTTGACTGCGGTCTTTTTCTTTTTGAATATCTTACTGCGGAACAGGATGATATTCATTACCGCAAAGAAGGCAAAAAGGATGCCCAATGTCAGGTAGGGCTTTTGGGGCGCCAGCGTTGCCAGCAGCATCAGGGGGAAGCCAAAGACAATGGCAGGGAAATTCTGATACACCAGATTATCGGAGGCAGGGAAGCTGAACTCACACCCAGCAGGAAGTTGAAGCCGAAGATCACGGACTTCATACCCGGCAGCAGATTACCCAGCAGACAGTAGTCGATAGCCCCTACAATAATTTTACAAATTACGCTGTTAATATCAGTAAACAGGAGAAGATTGTACTACTCTAAAAACAAAAACTCCTTCGCTTATGCTTCATATCCTTAACGGAAAAACCATTCTCTAACAGTAGGGCGGGGGCTTGCTCCCGCCGCTCTCTCAATAAACAACCGCAGCACCCATGACGGATGCTGCGGTTAACTATACAGTAAATTATGATTTATAGTGCTGTGATTATGTTAATGATTTCTTGAACTTTCTCATCTAACTCTTTTGTTCCATCAATTACATAATCTGATGATGGCAATATATCTTTCAACATTTGAACATAAGCGACTCTGGCATATTTGAGATACATATCCATATCGTATCGTATTTCTTCAGCGGTAGCATCATTCATATCACGAAGTATTCTTCTCGCCATTGCAATATCTAATGGCGTATCTATAAAAATAGCGCAATCAATATACTTGCTTAATTCATTATGACAATATGCAAAAGGATAATCTAACAACAAATAATCACACTTTTTATTACTCTTAATTTCTAAAATATCTTTTATTAGCGGACTCAAATTCCATACATTGTAATCTGCTCCGTTCATTACCCAAGCATTAAAATCTTCAACTTCGCCTTCAAACGAATAATCATCAAAATGTAGTGATTTTGCGTTTTTTAATATTTTCTTTATTTCGTTGACAATGGTTGTTTTTCCACCTGCGGTTACAGCAGCAAATGCAATAATCTTCATTTTTAAACCTCTAAATTGTGCAAACAAATTCAAGTTGGTCAAATTGATTATAACACGGTGACAAAACGGTTTCAATATCAGTGGTGTGTTTTCGGCGGGAGCAAGCCCCCGCCCTACGATAAGCGTACATGGTAAGCGCACATGGCAAGCAGAGCATCCGGCTGTCCACCGGTTGCAAAGGTCGGGCAGTTGCCCAAGCCCACAAAGATGCGAAAACTGGCAGATCAAAGCAATCTGCCAGTTGCTTTATGCTATTTCTCCGTTAAGGACATCACACTTAAATGCAAAGGAGTTTTTTATGTTATTTATTTTTGGAAATAGTAAAGCTGCTTATTGGGCGGATTCGTCTTTCCAAACAGTTACAGGGGTATTGGCATACCGCTTTTTGAAGATTTTTCTGCGGAACAGGAACACGGTATAGGAAAGCCACAGCACAAAGAAAATGCAACAGGCGATGGCGGCATTGGTCACAGACTGCCCCGCAAAGTTCAAAAACAGCAGCAGCGGCGCGATCATCACCATGGCAGGGAAATTGGAGAGGATATACAGGCTGGAGGTGGGGGTTCGCAGACCCGGGTCGATCTCCTTCATGAGGATCATACCGTTGGAGGCGGTGCCGGTCATGGTGCCGAAACTCATGAGGAAGAATTCATGCTCAAAGCCCTTGAAGCACTCCTTGGCAACCAGGCGGATGTAAATATAGGTGATGACGGTGCCCACCAGACTGAGGATCACAATGGGCAGAATGTAGTTTTTGATGTCGTTGATCTCAATGGCGGCTACGCCGGCTACGATCATCAGGTCGAAGGAGAAGCCGGAGATGCGATCCATCTGATAATTGTTGATGTATTCCCGGTGCATCTGGTTGTGCTTGCGAAGCTGCTTGATCACCGCTTTGATCAGCATGGCTGCCAGGGATGCCCATAGGAAGTTGAAGCCCCAAGCAATGGAATTGGTGAAATCCGACAGCGCACCCAGCAGGCACATAAAGCCGAAGGACAGGGCGTAGGCCAGGGCTACGAAGCCTGCCTGAATGGTAAATTTATCCACGGATTCGTTGTCTGGGATCTCATCACCGCCGGGGTTGGTCTGATCTACAAATTCCGCATCGGGACCGGCCTTGCGGACATACAGATCGCCCCGCTTTTTGTGAATGTTGATATACAGCACGCCAAAAACAGATGCCACCACAAAGCCAATGGAGGCCAGGGACAGGCCAAAACTGCCGTTGCCGGCAAACTGGGTGGCAGGGGTGTTGGTGAAGTTAATATCCCAGCTGAGGGCATTGCCGGGGCCCTGACCGTAGGCGAGGGGCAAAATCAGACCGCAGATATAGGAAATGACATTATCGCCGTACTGGGTCAGCAGGAACAGAACCAGGGTGATGCCCAGGCCAACGAAGGCTTGGAGCATATAGCTGCCACCTTGCAACGCGCCAAACTCCACGATCTGGGCGTTATTGGTCTTATGGGTGCTTTTTTCGGTTTTCAGGGACATAGAAGCAAAGCCAATGGCCAGGCAATGGTAGGTAATGACCTGCATGAGCCGGTTGTCCACCAATACAAAGCCAAATTGCTTACAGATGATATCCACGATCAGCAGCATGCCGCCGCCTAAGAGCGCCGAAGGAATCAGACACTTACGGAACAGCGGAATGGTGCGCCGCAGGATGTTGCCTACCATCAAAAACAGCAGCAGAAGGCCAAGCTGTACCATAAAGCCCCAAACCGCATCATAATTTGCCAGTGTAAAATCCCAGCTAAAGCTATCATTCATAAAAAGTCAACTCCTCCAATCAGTTCACAGCCCCAAAAAGGTGCTGGTTTCATCGCCTTTGCGGATATTTTTATGACGGAAATAAATGTTTACATATTTCAGAGCGTTGAACCGCTTGTCGCTCTTGAGCTGATAGACGTGATCGCCATAATAGATGTTCAGCTTGTTCCTGCCCAGCACCGACATTGCCATAATGTCCGCAAAGGGCAGCCTGATCTCGTTTTCTTTGCCCTCGTCGATAACGATACGGTCGCCGTACAAAGCGATCTGGGCATCCTCCCGAAGAAGGTTTTTGTTTTTGTAAACAATGACCTCCCAGAGGCCGGAATGCTCCCGGTATAGCGGGGCATCGGTATATTGGGTCACATCCAGGCGGTTGACAAAATCCTTTTGATAGTCATACCACTGGGTCGTAAACCGGAACGGAAAATCGAAGTCAATGCCGGCCAGCCGCTTATCCTCGCCATATGTAATTTTGCGGCGGCACTTTTGACATTCGATCTCATTACCTTGACTTTGGAAGGTACTCAGACCGCAGAAGGGGCATACATACATTGCCCGCTCCAAATACTCTGCCCGTTTGGCAGATCTGAAAATGCCGTCGGCCACACCCTCGTCCACATAAAGACCCTTTTCAATCTCTGCAAACAATTCTTCATTGGTCATAGCGGCGGCTTCCTCCGGCTCGATCACCCGGGAAACGTAGCCCCGCATTTTGCCTTTTCTCAGGCTGTCGCTCCAGCGGGGGTGGACACCGTAGCCGCCCTCAATGCGGTACAGGGCAATGGGCCGCTTCAGCTTTTTGGCAAGGGGCGCAATGGCGGGACTCATATACTCGGTTTTGCCGCTGTATGTCCGATTGCCCTCCGGGGCAATGCCAATGGTGCCGCCCTCACGGGCTACCCGGATGCAGTTCATCACAGCGTTTACATCGGTGACCTGCTTTTTGATGGGAATAGGCGCTACCAGCCAGCGGATCAGGGAGGAGACCCAGCCCTTGGAGAACAGATCCTCCGATGCCACATAGTAGACAGGCCCTTGGAATGCCATACCTAAGAAAAACTGGTCGAAGGCGGTCTGATGGTTCATCAGGACAAAATACGCCCGGTCACCCTGCTCCTTAAATTTTTCGACGGTGATGCCGTATTTCCATTTGGAATAGGGATACAGCACCGCAAAAGCCAAATTCCGTACTACACGGTGACGGAATTTCATCCATTTGGTTTTCTTCTTCACCGGGATTCCTCCAAAGCCATTTTTTTCGCATTATAAGTATATTATCATATTTTGATAGCATATGACAAGTAGAAATTGAAGAATCAACAACTTTTATTTTATCATACGGCAAAAGACTGAATACAGGCTGAAAATGATAAACACCGGGCAGTTTTTTTCTTGGGAATAAAACGGAAAGCTTTGTACAAAATAGGAAATACAGAAGCATCAGGGGGCGGTGGAAATGAGCGCAAAGACCGTGGGATATATTTTGAAACGAATTGCCTTGGCGGCGCTGACGGTTTGGGTGGTCATCACCGTGACATTTTTTGTGATGCGTGCCGTGCCCGGCGGGCCTTTTTTGGGAGAAAAGGCACTGACGGCGGAGGCAGAGGCGGCGCTGAACGCCAAATATGGCTTGGATAAGCCCCTTTTGGAGCAGTATGCCACCTATCTGAGGGATATTGTGACCAGGCTGGATTTTGGCCCCAGCCTGAAGCAGCGGGGGCGGACAGTGGCGGAGGTGATCCTGGACGGTTTTCGGGTTTCTGCCAAGTTAGGCTTGACAGCCGCCGCCATCGCCATCGTTACCGGCACGGTTTTGGGTTCCTTTGCCGCCATACGGCGCAAAAAAACAGCGGATAAGGTCATTATGGTGGTGACCACAGCCTTTGTTTCCATGCCTTCCTTTATTATGGGCACTTTTTTACTGCTGATCTTTGCGGTGGAGCTGATGGTGCTGCCTGCCAATGGCGCGGTCAGCGGAGGGCTGATTCTGCCGGTCATCACCCTGGCGCTTTACCCCACAGCATATATTACCCGGCTGACCCGGTCTTCCATGCTGGATGTTTTGGGGCAGGATTATATCCGTACTGCCAAGGCAAAGGGCGTATCCGGGGTGAAGCTGATCTTCGGTCACGGACTGAAAAATGCCGTGCTCCCGGTGATTACCTATTTGGGGCCGATGATCGCCTATATCGTCACAGGCTCTTTGGTGGTGGAGCAGATCTTCGCGGTGCCCGGCATCGGCAGAACCTTTGTCAGCAGCATTTCCGGGCGGGATTATCCCATGATCATGGGGACGACCATCGTGCTGTCAGTGCTGATCGTCACAATGAATCTTGTCAGTGATCTTCTGTATCAGGCGGTGGATCACCGGATCACACTGAAATAGGGAGTGGTATCAATGCAGGAAAATGAGTTTTCTTCTGAGGATTTTCTCCCGGCAACGGAAGAAGAAAAGACCTATGCAGCGCCGGATCGCCCTGCAACCACATTTTTTAAAGACGGTATGAAACGGCTGCTGCAAAATAAGGTGGCGACGGTCAGCGCCGTCCTTTTGATCCTTGTGGTACTGATGGCGGTAATCCTGCCGCTGTTTTGGCCCTACGGTTACAGCCAAATGCTGGGCAACCGGCCGGGAAAGCCAATGGATGCCAGCTATAATAATTTAGCCCCCTTTGCATACGGTCAATCGGAAATAAAACGGATAGAGGCGGGGGAGAAGGTGTTCCCCCATATTTTCGGAACGGATGCCTCCGGGCGGGATTACTTCATCCGTGTGGTCTACGGCACCCGAATCTCCCTCCTGGTGGGCTTTTTCGCCAGCATCATTGTGCTGATCGTGGGCCTCACCGTAGGTGCTGTCGCCGGATATTTTGGCGGCAAGGTGGATCTGGTCATAATGCGTATCGTGGATATTATTTATTCTCTGCCGGATACCCTGATGGTCATTTTGCTGGCATCGGTGTTAAAAACCGCTTTGGGCGCCAAAATTCAGGGAACAGTATTGGGCAGCCTTGGCAGCAATATGCTGAGCCTGTTTTTGGTGTTTGCCGCCCTGTACTGGGTGTCCATGGCCCGTTTGATCCGGGGGCAGATCCTCAGCCTGCGGGAGCAGGAATATGTGCTGTCAGCCCGGGCATCGGGGGCAAAAGCCGGGTGGATCATCCGTAAGCACCTGATCCCCAACTGTATCAGCGTGGTGGTGATCTCCACAGCACTGCAAATTCCCAACGCTATTTTTACCGAAAGCTATCTGAGCTTTTTGGGCTTGGGCGTCAATGCCCCAATGCCCAGCTTAGGCTCTTTGGCGGCAGAAGCCCTCAACGGCATCCATTCCTACCCCCACCGCCTGGTGGTTCCGGCATTGGCGATCAGCCTGATCGTACTGGCATTAAACCTGTTTGGTGACGGTCTGCGGGATGCCTTTGACCCCAAGCTGAAGCACTGATATGTGGTAATGGTTAATAGCATACTTCTAAATTATTGTTTAGCTTTCTATTACGGTACAGCTCATTTGGGCTCCCTCTGATGAGGGAGCTGTCGAGCGAAGCGAGACTGAGGGAGAGAAAAACAAGAAATACCAATACAATTCTCTCCCTCCGTCACGGCTAACGCCGTGCCACCTCCCTCGTCAGAGGGAGGTTTGGGCTGTTGCTATTAACAAGATAAATTCCAATTTAGCAGATTGGTCTATAAAGTTTTTGATGTAACAAGGTACGAAAGAGGAGCAAAAATGGCATTATTGGAAGTAAAAGATCTGCAAGTATCCTTTTTTACACCGGCGGGCGAGGTGAAGGCGGTAGGCGGCATCTCCTTTTCACTGGAAAAGGGGAAGGTGCTGGGGATCGTGGGAGAATCCGGCTCCGGGAAATCCGTGACCGCCTATTCCATTATGCAGATTCTGGAAAAAAGCGGCAAGATCGTCTCCGGCTCTATTCGCTTTCAGGGACAGGAGCTGGTGGGTGCCGGGGAAAAGGTGATGAAGAATTTACGGGGAACTCGGATCTCTATGATCTTCCAGGATCCCAGGACCTCCTTGAATCCCACCTTTACCATCGGTCATCAGCTTATGGAGGGGATTTTGCTCCATACCCAGCGCAACCGTCAGCAGGCGTGGGACAGAGCTGTGGAGATGCTGAAGCTGGTGGGCGTAAACGAGCCGGAAAAACGGATGAAGCAGTACCCCCATCAGCTTTCCGGCGGTATGCGCCAGCGCATTATGATCGCTATGGCACTGGCCTGTGAGCCGGATATTCTGATTGCCGATGAGCCTACCACTGCTTTGGATGTGACCATTCAGGCGCAGATCCTGGAGCTGATGCAAAAGCTCCAAAAGGAAATGGGAATGGCAATCATAATGATTACCCACGATTTGGGCGTGGTTGCCCAGATGTGTGACGAGGTCATTGTGATGTATGCAGGCACGATTTGTGAGCAGGGCACGGTGGAGGAGATCTTCTATAATCCCCGGCATTCCTACACAAGAGGCCTGCTCCGCTCCATTCCTACGTTGGAGCATAGCGGCAGACTGCGGCCCATTGCCGGTTCGCCCATAGATCTTTTGAATATGCCCCAGGGCTGTCCCTTTGCGCCCCGGTGTGAGGACGCAATGAAGATCTGCCTGAAAAAACGCTGTGAGCGCACAGCCATCAATGACCGGCATTATGCCGCCTGCTGGCTGAACCATAAGGAAGAAAACGGTGGGGACGATGGCTGAAAATCTTATTGAGGTACGGGATCTAAAGCAGTATTTTCCCATTTCCACAGGCTGGTTTCAAACAAAACCCCTAAAGGCGGTGGATGGCGTGACCTTCCATATTCGCCAGGGAGAAACGCTGGGGCTGGTGGGAGAATCCGGCTGCGGAAAGACCACCGTGGGGCGCACAATGCTGCACCTGTACACCCCGACCGCTGGGGAGATCATTTTTGAGGGAAAAAAGCTCATGACCCGGGAGGACATCCGGGCTTACCGAAAAAAAGCGGCGATGGTATTTCAGGATCCCTATTCCTCCTTGAATCCCCGAATGACGGTGGCAGACCTGATCGCGGAGCCTCTGGACATTCACAGGCTTTACAAAAGTCGGCAGGAGCGGCGGGAGAAGGTCTTGGAGTTGATGGCAAAGGTGGGGCTGAACGGGGAGCAGGCGGGACGCTATGCCCACGAGTTTTCCGGCGGTCAGCGTCAGCGCATTGGCATTGCCAGAGCCTTGGCAATGGAGCCGAAGTTTGTGGTTTGCGATGAGCCGGTTTCCGCGCTGGATGTATCCATTCAGGCGCAGGTCATCAATATGTTCACCGATCTGCAGGAGCAAATGGGGCTGACCTACCTGTTCATTGCCCACGACCTATTGGTGGTGCGGCATATCTGTGACCGGATCGCGGTGATGTATTTGGGGAAGATCGTGGAGAGTGGGGAAGCGGACGAATTGTACAAAAACCCGATGCATCCCTATACCAAGAGCCTGATCAGCGCGGTACCTCTGCCGGATCCCAAAATGGCACGGCAAAAACGGCGGCTGATGCTCAAAGGGGATGTGCCCAGTCCCTTGAACGCACCGCCCGGCTGTCCTTTTTGCACCCGCTGCCCCTATGCCACGGATATTTGCCGGGAGAAAATGCCGGAGATGGCAGAGGTATCAGCCGGGCATTTTACAGCCTGCCATCATGTAGATCAAGCAAATTGAGAGGGGTTTCTATGATGAAAAAATGTTTGGCGATTTTTTTAACAGTACTGATGCTTTGCTCATTGGCAGCCTGTGGCGGCACGGGAAATGCTTCCATGGGCGGTGACGATCTGCAGCCGGTGGATGAGGCGGCATCAGCGGAGATCCGCAATGCCCTGAGCCTGCTGGTGGACAGAAATTATGTGGTGCAGGCCATTGGACAGGGCGGGCAGATCCCGGCTTCTTCCTTTGTGCCCAGCGGTATGACCGATGCCGACGGCTCCCAGTTTTATGAAAATACCGATTATTATGATGTATCGGAGGATGCCTACGAGGATAATTTTTCCCAGGCCATCGAAACACTGCGGAAATACTACGCCTACGATGAAAGCACCGGCAGATTTCTCAATTTCCCGGTGCTGACCTACCTGTATAACAATTCCGATACCCACAAGGCAGTGGGAGAGTACCTGCAAAGCATATTTGCCGGGGTGGGCATTACGCTGGAGCTGGAAAACCAGGAGTGGAATACCTTCCTGAACACCCGTAAGCAGGGAGATTTTACCCTTGCCCGAAATGGCTGGGTGGCGGATTACAATGACCCGATCTGCTTTTTGGATATGTGGACATCCCATTCCGGCAACAATGACATCCAGTTCGGCAGAGGAGATCACGCCGCCAAGGCGATCTATGACTTGGATTTGACTCCCTACGGGCTGGATATTCAGGTGGACGACGGCACATGGGCAGAAACCTATGATGTGCTGATCGGTGAGATCAAGTCCACAGCGGACCGGGACACCCGGTATTGGCTGATGCACTTGGCTGAGGATATGCTGATGGAAACAGGGTGCATTTTGCCGCTGTACTACTACACGGATCTTTATATGATCGACAGCAGCGTGGAAGGCTTTTATGCCAATGTGCTGGGTTATAAATACTTCCACAGCACCACGGTAAATGGCAGCGGCGCCGGGATCTCGGTGTGCCTTGCTTCAGAGCCGGATTCCATTGACCCGGCACTGAACTCCACGGTGGATGGAGCGACCCTGATCAGCCACCTGTTTGCGGGGCTGGCAAAGTGGAGCCAGAATGAAAACGGGGATCTGACTCTGCTGGCAGATTGTGCGGAAAGCCTGCCGGAGGGCGTGCCCAATAACGACGGTACGGTGACCTACACCTACACCCTCCGGGATGGGCTGAAATGGTCTGACGGCAGAGAAGTGACCGCCGGGGATTTTGTATATGCCTGGAACCGTGCCGCCGGGGAGGATACCGGCCACGGGTATCTGTTTGAGGTGATACAGGGCTACGGAACGGGGAAATTGGAAGTTTCCGCTCCCGATGACAAGACCCTGACCGTGACCTTGCATAATCCCATCGGCTATTGGGAGGAGTTGCTGGCACTGCCTGCGTATATGCCGGTGCGGCAGGATGTGGTGGAAGGCAATGAGGGCTGGGCGACGAATCCTGCCACCTATATCTGCAACGGCGCGTATACCATGACAGGATGGCAGCACGATTCTGTGATCACAATGAAAAAGAATCCCAACTATCACGATGGATCTTCCGTGACGATGAATGAGATCCGGTTTTACCTTTCCGACGATGCCAATAATATGCTGTCTAACTTCAAAAACGGCACATGGCTCGTAATTGAGCACGTGCCCACCAATGAGATCGCTGCCTTAAAGCAGCAGTACCCACAGCAGTTTGTGATCGCTCCCCAGATCGGCACCTATTACCTGAGCTGGAACATCAACGCCGACCTGTCCCCAACAGGCTAAATTGGAATTTGGCGCACTAAGAGCACTGGAAAAAACCTCCCTCTGATGAGGGAGGTGGATTCGCCGTAGGCGAAGACGGAGGGAGAGAAAATATTGGCATTACTTATTTTCTCTCCCCCAGTCACGCTGTTCGCGTGACAGCCCCCTCGTCAGAGGGGGCTTTTAAAGCGGTGCGCTAAACAATAGGGCATCTCTAAAAACTCGCACAAATTATAAAGATATGATATAATAAACCAACAAGGGGGCGAGAGAGATGCAAATAGGATTTTGGGATGAAAGTTTGCGTTTAGAAAAGTTGAGTCAGTTGGGCGATTCTC
>JAFTTQ010000029.1 GCA_017466665.1 Oscillospiraceae bacterium | reverse complement strand
GAAATGGCGAAAGGCGTAATGCTGACCCAATCACATCTAAAAAAGGAGGAAAAACTATGAATTTTTCCAGCAAGCTGTTTGCTTACGACAATCTCTTTTTTGAAAAGCACCTATATTTACCTGTAGGAATACTTTTTCAGGTTTCGGAGTTGTCTGTCATACGCAGCGGAGAAATCCTGGAGCATATACAGTCCTGCGACGAAATTACCTATGCCATTTCCGGAAAGGCAAAAATGTACACCGGTGACAAGTGTGCCGAAATCACCGGCGGACAAGTTCATTTTATTAAAAAAGGAATCCGGCATAAAATTATTGCCGATGCCAATGAGAATTTTCGATACATCTGTATTGGCTATATTCCCAACGAGAGCTGTGCCGATATTGCTTCATATTTAGAGGCAACCCAAAATATAACCGACTTCATTGCGGAAGATGGGGGCGCAATTCGCAACCTGTCCCGGCAGCTGGTGGGCGAGTTTTATCTGCGGGATGCGCAGAGCGACATTATGATTAATGCCTATCTGGTGCAAATTCTGCTTTCGCTGTATCGAATCTTGACGAACAGTACAATAGCAAAAGAAAAAAGCAGCAGCTCCACTTCAAATTTTGCGGTCTATCGCACCCTGCGGTATATCGATCAGGAGTATTTGAACATTGCCAGCATCAAGGAAATTGCAGCTGCTTTAAATTACAGTGAATATTATTTGTCCCATTTGTTCCGGGAGAAAATGGGACTTACCATCAAGGAGTATTTGACGCGAAAGAAAATGATCGCAGCAGAAAATATGCTCAAAACCAGTAATATGAGTATCCAGGAAATTGCAGAGCAGTTAAACTACGCATCTGCTCACTCATTTAGCTTAGCATTTAAAAAGTATATGTCAGAAAGCCCAAACGCCTACCGCAAAAAAATGACTGTTATATCGCAATCCTGAATATTGCACACAGGAAAAAAGTACTGCTATAATTTTTCTATAATTTCACATATAGGAGAATGCTTATGCACAACGGAAAAACCCTCATTACCGGTACTTTTATTGATGAAATCTCGTACGATGTTCCTTCTTCAAACTGGTCGGATGAGCAGTGGAAGGCTGACCTGGATCACATGAAGGATATTGGAATTGATACCTTGGTTTTTATTCGCGGCGGTATGTACTCCAAATCGATTTTTCCTTCAAAGGCATTGGGCACCGAGCATCGGGATGATTTTGCCGGATTGATCATTTCTGAGGCAGAAAAGCGGAATATGCAAGTTTTCTTTGGTTTATATATGTCCAATTTGGATTGGAATCACGGCGATGCACAGACGGAAATTGCCATAAACAAGGCCTTTGCCCAGGAGGTTTGGACACGGTACGGTCAAAGCCCCGCCTTTGCCGGTTGGTATATTCCCCAGGAAACCTGTTGTGATGAATTGAATATTATTGATCTCATGCAGGGTCTTTCCAAAATTTGCAAAGACCTTGCTCCTGACAAGCCGGTCTTGATCAGCCCCTTCTTTGGACCGCACAGGGGTATTACACCGCAAATCCATTACGAGAGATGGGATCGCATTTTTGCACAAATTGCAGATTATGTTGATATCTGTGCCTTTCAGGATGGCTCTGCCCCGATAGAGCAGATGGAAGAGTATTTTAAGGCCACAGCCCAGCTGTGCAAAAAGTACAATATCCGCCATTGGGTCAATACGGAGACCTTCGAGCGTGATGTGCGGCATTTGTATTTCCCCATTCCCTTCCAAGACTTAAAACAAAAATTAGAGATTCATCAGGCCTATGCGGAAAAAATCATAACCTTTGAGTTTTCGCATTTTTTAAGCCCCCAATCTATTTTCGTCTCTGCCCATAATTTGAATACACTTTATCGGTCGCATTACAAAATTTAACCTGCCATACCAATTGAGGAGGAAATGCCCTATGGATTATCGGAAACTCGATTTGGAGCGGCAGTGGATTCGCGACCAGTTGGAAAATGTGGCCAATTTCTGGCTGAAAAACGGTATGGATCCGATTCACGGCGGTGTGTATACCTGCCTGGATCGAACCGGAAAAATCTTCTCTACAGACAAGAGTGTGTGGATGCAGGGCCGCTGCGGTTGGACCTATGCCTACCTGTGCCGCGTTTACGGTTTAAAGGAAGAATGGCTGGCAGCCTCCAAGAGCTGTATTGACTTTTTGGAGAAATACTGTATCAATCACGATGCCGGCGGCCGCCTATACTTCACAGTCAAGGAGGACGGTCAGCCCCTGCGCCAGCGCCGCTACTGCTATAGCGAAGCTTTTTACTGCATGGCAAATGCGGAGTACTATGGTATCACCGGGGAGCAGGAGCATTTGGAGCGTGCCCGCAGAGCCTATGATATGTACTGGAATCTGAACCACGGTATGCCGGATCCTACCGGTATGGGACCGAAGTCCACCCGTTCCGGCCGTAGTCTGGGGATTCCCATGATCCTTCTGAATGTTACCGGTGTTTTAAAGCGTGTCGACCCGGAAAGAAAGCACATTTATGACGAGCGTGCTGCTGCGTGCGTGGCAGACATTTTCCGTTACCATGTCAAGCCGGAATTAGGCTGTACATTGGAGTCTGTAGCACTTGATGGCACTGCCCGGCTGGATATCACCGAAGGGCGTATGGTCAACCCCGGTCACGATATTGAGTGTGCCTGGTTTTTGATGGACTATGCCAACGATATTGGCAATCAAGAACTTCACGCCAAGGCTGTCAGTATTTTCAATATGGCCTTCCACGCAGGCTGGGACAAGGAGTACGGCGGTATCCTGTACTTTTTGGATTGCCTGGGCAATCCCCCGGAGGCTTACGAGCATGATATGAAGCTGTGGTGGCCCCATAACGAAGCATTAATCGCCTCGATGATGATCTATCGGGACACAAAGAATGAAAAATATTTAGATATCTTCTACCAAATTCTGGATTACTGCAAAACCTACTTCGCTGATGAGTATGGCGAGTGGTATGGCTATCTGCGTCGGGATGGCAAGCCAACTGAGCCTGCTTGCAAGGGTTCTACCTTTAAAGGTCCCTTTCATGTACCGCGTTGCCTGATCCTGTTGGATCAGATGATGGGTCAGGTTTTAGACCGGTAAGTTTTAGGGCACCTCTAAATCTTTTTAGAGGTGCCCAATGTGTTATTTATGCTTTTTCCGATATTCCGAGGGAGTCATGGAAAAGGTCTTTTTGAAAAGATGATTAAAAGCGGACAAGGAGGTATAGCCTAACTTTTCACAGATCTGCAATGTGGTCATAGAGGTGGTGCGCAGAAGCTGCTTGGCGTAGGTCAGCTTCTTCTGCGTGACATAACTGGCGAAGGTGGTGCCGGTATATTCCTTAAACAGAACCGCCAGCCGGGAGTAGGAGTAGGGCGTGATTTTGGCAAGCTCCTTCAGGGAAAAGTCAAAATTGCTAGGTGTGCTGATATATATTAAGAAATTATTGAACCAAACCGGGTATTTTGAGTCAAAAACCGTATCCTGCTCCAAAAAGATCAGCATCAGCCGTGCAACCAACAATTTGGCGTTGGCTTCATACTGCTCCTTGGGAAGGTTCTGTGTATAGAGGCATTTGTCGTAAATGCTGCTTAAGTCCGAGTCGTTGATGGAAAAGGACAGGGGCTTGTCTGCGTTTATCAGTTCATTTAAGTCCCGGTGAGGACGCAGAAGCAGCTCAGCAAATTCAGAAGAAAAGACAAAGTTGATATTCTGATAGTTTTGCGAAGATTGGGAAGAAAAACGCAGCTCGTGCAAGTCGTTGGGGCGCACAAGCCAGGCGTCCCCCCGCTTGCAAAGGTGTTTTTTGCCGTTGATGGTATGCATAATTTCGCCCTGCATAACAATGAAAATCTCCCAATGCTCATGGGTGTGCATGAAGGGATAATCCACATTTTTCCAATGAAAAGCCACATCTAAATTATGGAAAGGACTTGCAAGGTCTAAGGATACCACATCAGATGCATTCCAATTTACCGAATAACGGGGCTCGTTTAAATAACGGGGCGTGTTCATATTGTTCATATCCAAAACTCCCTTCAAAGAGGTGATGAGGAGTGCTGTCATAATACTATCATATTTGTTGAAAATATAAAAGACCTCAGAGAAAAAAAGCAAATTTACAGTCAATATCAACAAGAACTTTGGATAGAAAAATGGTAAAATGTTATCACATATATAGTTGAGGGGGTATCACCGTGAACAAATGGGAAAAAATTACATTAGACAGGCAGTGGAAAATCGCATGTATTGCCCATGAAGCTGTGGATACCCAGCCGGTTCCCACAACGGTTGCGGAGCTTTCTTCTTATGGCGAGGGACAGATGACAGTTCAGGTGCCCGTAGAGTTTGCTCTGGCGCTTCAGGAAAACGGAATCGTTCCCGAAATATATAAAGATCAAAATGTTTTACAGCTTCAAAAATATGAAAGCTATCATGTCTTTTACGGTTGCAGCTTTTCTTATCAAAAAAAGGAGGGCTATATTCCGGAATTGGTGTTTGAGGGGCTGGATACCATTTGTGAGGTTTGGCTCAACGGACAGCTTTTGGGGAAGACGGAAAATATGTTTATTCCCCATACCTTCCAGCCGAACAATTTGGTGGAAGGGGAAAATGAGCTGATCCTGCATTTCTTGCCGGTGACGATGGAAGCCCGCAAGTATGAGGTCAAAGCCGGCAATACCCATATGCCCTATAACTTTGATTCCTTACATGTGAGAAAGGCGCCCCATAGTTATGGCTGGGATATTATGCCCCGAATCGTTACCTGCGGAATTTTTCGCCCGGTATATCTGCAATACCGTCCTATAGAAAGCATTAAGCAAGCATACCTGATGACGGTATCGGTCGATAAATGGAAAAAAGAAGCCTCATTGCTGTTTTTCTATGAGCTGGATATAAAGGCGGCGGATCTGTCTGCATACACCATCGAGTTGGAAGGCATCTGCGGTGACAGCCGGTTTTTCGCAAAAAAGCGGCTGTGGAGCGTGGCAGGGGAGATTTTCCTGGAGGGCCTGCAGGATATAAAGCTGTGGCAGCCCAAGGGAAGCGGCACCCCCTACCTGTATGATGTCTGTGTAACCTTAAAAAAAGATAATGCGGTGCTGGATAGAAAGCAATTCCGCACCGGTATCCGCACGGTTGCACTGGAGCGCACCAGTTTGACGGATTCGGAGATGTCCGGTAAATTCCAATTTCAGGTAAACGGAGAAAAGGTGTTTATTTTAGGTACAAATTTCGTGCCTATGGATGCGTTTCATTCCAGAGATCGGCAACGGCTGCCCAAAGCCTGCGAGCTGCTGGATGATATTGGCTGTAATGCCATTCGGCTGTGGGGCGGCAATGTTTACGAAGATGATTATCTGTATGATTTCTGCGACGAGCACGGCATTCTGATCTGGCAGGACTTTATGATGGCCTGCGGATTGTATCCGCAGGATGATCGGATGTGCCAAATGCTTTTTGCAGAAGCGACGGCAATTGTGAGAAGATTGCGTCAGCACCCCAGTATTTTGCTGTGGGCAGGAGATAATGAGGTAGATCAATTTGCGTACTGTGTCACCTTCCGTCGTAACCCCAATGACAATATTCTCACAAGGCAGGTGCTGCCTGCGGTGATTCGCCAGGAGGATCCCGCAAGACCCTATCTGCCCAGCTCCCCGTTTATTGACGGTGAATGCTTTGGGAAGGATCCCGGCCTGTTCTCTGAGCAGCATTTGTGGGGACCAAGAGATTATTTCAAAAGTACATATTACAGCAAAAATATTGCGCACTTTGCCAGCGAAATGGGCTATCACGGTTGCCCCAGTCCAACCTCTGTTTACAAGTTTATCTCCCAGGAAAAGGCGTGGCCATGGCAAGACAATGACGATTGGATCATTCACTGCTCCAATCCTGCCAAGGAGGGGCCCTGGACATACCGTATTAAATTAATGGCAGATCAGATTCGGGAGCTGTTTGGCTTTGTTCCTGAGAATATAGAAGATTTTGCGCTCGCCAGTCAGATATCTCAAGCGGAGGCTATGAAATTCTTTATTGAAATGTTCCGCATGGATAAGGGAAAACGGGGCGGTATTATTTGGTGGAATCTGATTGACGGCTGGCCTCAGTTTTCCGATGCCGTGGTGGATTACTACTACCAAAAGAAGCTGGCCTATCATTACATTAAAAATGTACAGCAGCCGTTCCTACTGGCATTTTCGGAGCCGGAGAATTGGAGCGTTGGTCTGAAGGCTGTCAATGACACAGGCAAGGTTTTGCCTTGCAGTTATGAGGTGAAGGACGCTTTGACCGATGAAGTGCTGACTGCCGGTGAAATGTCGGTGGGAGAAGAGGTGCTTCTGCTGGAACGGATCCCGTATTCTTATGCAGAAAAGCGGATCTTGCTCGTATCGTGGAAAACGCCGTTGGGATCAGGGCGTAACCACTACCTAAGCGGATATGTGCCATTTGCGTACGATACATATAAAAAATTTTTGAATAAATATGGAGGAATGAACAATGAAGACAAGTAAGTACCTAAGCCGTATTGTGGCTTTGCTGCTGGCACTGGTGATGAGCCTGAGCATGGCTGCCTGTGGCGGAGACGGCGGTTCCGGAGGAGCGGATGTGAATAACGAATCCGTGGATACCGAGCGTACCCAGCTGTATGTTTTCAATTTCGCCGGCGGATACGGCGTAGAGTGGCTGAAGCTTCTGAAGGATCGTTATGAGGAGCTTCACAAGGACGATGTTTACGAAGAAGGCAAGAAGGGCATTCAGATCATTATTAATAATGAGAAGAAGCTGGCAACTGAGCTGGAAGACCAAATTCTGAACAACCGGGATGAGGTCTACTTTACCGAGTCTGCCTACTATTACTCCCTGCTGAACAAGGGCGTTTTGGGCGATATCACCGAGGCTGTGACCGGCGATATGGCTGCTTACGGAGATCCTGCCGGTACCACTCTGCTGGATAAAATGTATGACGAGCAGAAAAACTACTTAGGCGTGGAAGAAGACGGTGAAGTAAAATACTATGCTTATCCCCACTACGCTTCCTACACCAGCCTGATGTACAATGTAGATCTGTTTGAAAAGGAAAAGTACTACTTTGCCAAGGATGTAGTGGATCCTCAGACTACCGAGGATTACTTTATTGTAAAAAGCACGGATGCAAAGAGCGCAGGTCCTGATGGGATAGAAGGTACGGCTGACGACGGTCTGCCTGCCACCTTTGAAGAGTTCTTCATTTTGTGTGATTACATTGCCTCCAACGGACAGACCCCTGTCAACTGGAACGGTTCTCACCGAGATACCTACTTGGGCAACCTGATGCAGGCAATGGTTGCCAATGTGGAGGGCCTGGATCAGACGATGCTGAACTTTACGATGAACGGCGTTGCTGAGAATTTGGGTACGGCTACTGCCGATGGCTTTACTGCCGATGCAGCGCCCACCACCATTACCGCTGCCAACGGTTACGAAATGCTCCGTTCCAAGGGTAGATACTATGCGCTGAATTTTGTGGACGGATTGGTCAGCAATGCAAGCTACTATAATGAGCTGGGCTTCAACAGTGCCTATTCCCATATGAATGCCCAGGAAGACTTCCTCTATGCCGGTAATGACGGCGGCCAGACAGCGCCCATCGCTATGCTGGTGGAAGGCACCTGGTGGGAGAACGAAGCCGAGTCCACCTATAAAGATATGGTGGACGCTATGGGCGACGACTTCTCCCAGGAAAACAGAAAATTTGCCATTATGCCTTTGCCCAAGATCAGTGCGGAGGAGAACGGCAAGAATACCCTGTGCGAAAACAGCTACTCTTTGTGCTTTATGAAGGCCAATGTTGCGGATTGGAAAAAGCCCATTGCTATAGATTTCATTCAGTTTGCCAATTCCAATCAGGCACTTGCCCAATTCTCCCAGGTGACGAATACGCCCAAGGCACTCAAGTACGAAATGACAACGGAGCAGATGGACGGGATGACTTACTTCGGCCGCTCTGTAATGGAATTGCAGAGCAGCTCTGATATTGTGTTCCCCTATTCCTCTGAGCCGATCTATGCAAACCAGGCCGGCAGCTTTGCTATGGTGAATATGTGGAACAGCAATGTTGGCGCTGAGCATTTCAGTGCGCCCAGCGTAGCACTGCGTAAGGATCAGGCATCTGTTGAAAATTACTTTAGTGGTCTGAAAAGCTATTATGAAAACATCTGGGGGCAGATGGTCTACTAATAACGGAAGGAGACGGTGCTATGAGAAAACATAGGAAATTCATAGCGGCTCTGCTTGTTCTTTTGATGATAGGCACGGTTTTTATTACAGATGTCCGTGCGGAAACGGAATGGACACCCAGTGGGCTGGAGGGCTCCTACGATCTGGGAACCCATCTGGTAATTCCGACCCGTGACATAACGGTTGGGGGAACCAAGGTGACAGCCCGTACAACGGTGCTTTTGCCGGACGGTACGGTTACGACCAACAGCAGCCTGCAGTTGGAGCAGGTGGGAAAATATACCGTTACCTACACTGTGTCTGTAAATGACAAGATATACATAGAGGAAGAATCCTTCTTTGTTCTTCAGGATCTTGTTACTCTGACATCCGAAGCCTCTGCCGCGCAGTATGAAAGATACCCTCATATCAACGGTGTATCGGGATTAAATGTACAGCTGGAATACGGCGACAAGCTCACCATCAATCAGCCGATTGATATGAGCAAATTGGAGGATGGTCTGCTGATTCAGGCATTTGCCGTTCCCTCCAATGTGGGGAACTTTGATTATGAAAAGCTTTGCTTCCAGCTGACAGATGCGGAAAACCCCAATATTACCTTATATATGTCCGCCCGTCAGTACACCAACAGACCGGATATCAAGGTGTCCTATATCACTGCCGGCGGCAACGGGCAGGAAATCATCGGATATGATGACTTTGCCGATAAGTTCTGGAATGAGGGCTTGTTTGGACGTTCCATTGATCACGGCTTTGCATTCCAGTGCACCAATATAGATCACAATGCCATCAATCTGAGACTGGACAGCGAAACGATGCAGATTCTTGCCAACGATAAATTTGTTGTGGATCTGGACAGTGTGGAGTACCAAAAATCCCCCTGGAGCGGCTTCCCCAGCGGCAAGGCCTATCTGACCGTATGGGCAGAAAACTACAGAGGCACCACTGCCGGCTTCTTCCTGAGCAAAGTCGGTGATGTGAACCTGTCCAGAGAGAAGATCCGGGATACAGAAGCTCCTGAGATCACAGTTGACACGCCCTATGAAACAATGCCCCCTGCCGTGGTCGGCGGAAGCTACAGCGTGCCGGCTGCCCAGGCAAGGGACAGTGTCAGCGGCGTTTGTCAGGTGACGGTATCAGCCTGGTACAACTACAGCTCTGCGGATGCATCCATCTTAAATATTGTGGATGGCCGTATTGAAACAAAGTACTGGGGCGATTACGCCATTGTCTATGAGGCAACCGATTCTTCGGGCAATTTGGGAAGGAAAATCCTTTGGATCAAGGCTGAAAACCAGCTTACAAAGCCCTCTGTTACCCTGAAAGAAGCTCCCAAGACCGATTATGTGTTGGGTGAGGCTTTCCAAAGCACACCCTATGAAACCCAGTGCCATAGCGGCGAGCCGGCTGTGGAGATTTACACCGAGGTGGATGGCAAGCAGGTGGCGCTGAACGATAAATACTACTTTGAGAAAACCGGTAGCTATACCATCGTCTATGAGGTTATGGACTGTGCCGGTCAGATCGGTACCTACAGCCATACCGCAGAGGTCACTGTGGGCGACAAGCCCATTATGGTGGACGGGGTCAACCTGCCCCGGTTCCTGATTGAGGAGTCGGAATACACATTCCCCCAGGTATATTTTAATGACTACCGCAGTGGTCAGATGGAGAAAAAACTGGCCACCGGTAAGCTTGTGGATGCAGCCGGAACGACAGATTTGAAGGCAGGCGACACATATCGGATCCTGGTGGATAAGCATTTGGACACGGCAAAGCTGATTTTTGAATGTGACGGAGCCACCTACGAGGTGGAGCGTCCGGTGGTGAAGGCTTACGATCAGGATGAGGGAAAAACCAGACTGTTCCTGGAAAACTATTTCGTCGGGGAAGGCTTTACCACCCTGCGTGAGGAAAACAATATTACATTTATCGCATCTGCTGCAGATGCCAAATGGACCTTTGCCAATGCCCTTCTTGCCACAGATTTCTCTATGGTACTGGGGGGCGTACCGGGAAAATCGGATTTTGCCGGCCTGAAGCTGGTCTTTGCCGACAGTACCGACAGTACGCAAAAATTGGAAGTGGAGCTGCTGAATCTGAACGGCGTTCTCAGCGTCAAGGTAGGGGACAAGCAGATCCGTATGGGAGAGGTCAGCATTGCAGCCGGCCACGAGATTCCCATTACCTATCAAAATAATACCCTGCATATTGCAGGCTTCGAGATTGATACGGGAGATTTTGAAGGCTTCCAATCCAATTTCCTGATGCTGTCACTGTTCTTCCGGGAGGCTGCCGATGGCGCAGCAATCAGCTTGCTTTCCCTGAACAACCACGCAATGAACAATTCCAACCGTGACAGAGTGGAAGCCTGGATCGACATCGCAGGAACCTACGGCGGCCGTCACGAGCAGGGCTCTGAGATTCGTTTGCCTGCAGCATTTGCAGGCGATGTCCTGAATCCCAATGTCCGGTTTACTGTGACGGTGAAACAAGGCAATCAGATCGTGACCGCCTTGGACGGCACCGTGCTGGATCATGCCGATCCCACAAAGGAATACACCATTATGGCGCAGGTGGCTGATCGGTACACTGTGCAGTATACCACCGAGGAAAGCTTCAGCGAAAAGGAAGGCGGCATTACCTATATCCTGCATATTGTGGATGCTTCCGCACCGGAGCTTCAGTTCCAGCAGGCATTGCCCACCCAGGCTAAGGTGGGAGATACCGTGTGTATTCCTCAGTTCACGCTTTCCGATAATAAGACAGGCGTGGAAGACTTGATCGTTATGAAGTCTGTGGTGTGTCCCAGCGGTGTGATTGTGACCGTTCCTGCCGATTCCAACGCTATAAAGGTTAGCCAGGAAGGCATTTATAAGTTTATGATTATGGTTGTGGATGCCGACGGCTATGTCCATAATGAAACCTGGTCTGTCACTGTTACAGAAAATCAGCAGTAAGGGGGCGGTGCAAATGAATAAAAAACTGAAAAGCATTTGTGCAGGCGCACTGGCCACTATGCTGCTTTTATCCGCCTGCGGAAAAAATCAAGGCAATTCCAGCGGTCAAACCATTACCCCTGTCAACCCGGTGGAGGATTATACAGCCCATCAGGTGAGCAGCACGCTGCATCAGGTTCAGGTCAGCGAAAGCAGCCGCCCCTTTGTGGTGGACGGACAGTCTGACTATCAGGTGATCGTGGCAGAAGGGGAGGAAAATCAAACTGCTGCGGATTTCATTGTTCGTTATGTGGAGATGGTTACCGGCTGCCGTCTTTCCTATGCAGAGCCGGCGCAATACACCGTCGGCGGGAAATTCATTGTGGTGAATGTCCCGGAGCTGTTCGGGGAGGCATCTCTTTCTATGCCCCAGGCAGATCTGGGAACTACCGGTTACTACGCGAAAACCAGCGGTGACAGTGTCTTTCTGATGTCAGAGCATCCCGACGGAATGCGTTATGCAGTGATTTCCTTCCTGAAAAATGTTTTGGGAATGGAAATTTACGGCCAGGACACCTTCCGCTACACCAAGGATGGCAGCACGATGCCGGATATGGAGATCGTGGAGAAGCCGGATATCGACACGCTCCTGATGGGCAACTGGCGGGATACCTTCTCCAGAGATGCGTTGTATCTGATGGGCTATTCCGACTATAAGTCTCTGTTCCTGAGCATTCAGGGACACGACAACCATACCAGTCTGTTGTATATGCCGGTGGAAACCTATTATAACGAGCATCCCACCTGGTATTCGGCGCAAAAGGACCAGCTTTGCTATACCGCCGGTGGTGATCCGGAGGAGCTGGATGCTTTAATTTCGGAAGCTGCCCGGCTGATGCTGGCAAATTTGGAAGCCAATCCGGATATTTCCGCCGGTCAGTTTACTATGGCGGATACCTGGACTTCCTGCCAGTGTGACGGCTGCAAAGCCTCGGCGGAAAAGTACGGCACCCGCAGTGCGGCGGTCGTTCAGTTTACCAATAAGCTGAGCCGGAAGATCCAAAGCGGCCTGCAAAAGGAGGCCGATGCAAACGGCACCCAAAAGAGAGATTTTACATTATATTTAATGGCCTACCATATGTTCGTGGAGCCTCCCGTAATCAAAAATGCAGACGGTTCTTATTCCCCGGTAGACGAATCGGTGATCTGCGATGAGGATGTGGGTGTTGTGTATGCCCCCATTGAAGCACTGTATATCCACAATTTCTATGAGCAGGAAAATGTGGATTCCGCGGAAATGATGAAGGCCTGGTCAACGCTCAGCAGCAAAATGTATTACTGGCTGTATCAGACCAACTATGCAGGCTATCTGTATCCCTTCGACAGCTGGGATTCTGATGTGGAAAACCTCCGGTTCTGCCATGAAAACAATGTGGATATCGTGATGCTTCAGGGTCAGCACAATATGGCCTGCTCTACCGGCTTTACCAGCCTGAAGGTTTATACCGACAGCTTAGCGGCTATGGATCTGAGTTTGAACTATCAGGATATGGTAAATGACTTCTTCCAAAACTACTACGGTCCTGCCGCACAGCCGATGCAGCAGTATTTTGAGGAGCTGCAAAGCTGGATGCGTCATTTGGCGGAGGCTTACCCTGTGGAGTATACCGGCCGGATTTCCAATGAGCTTCTGTCCGGTGAGGCCTACTGGCCCAGAGAACTGCTGCTGCGGTGGCAGGGGTTGATTGACCAGGCTTACGCAGAATTGGAAGCTCACAAAAACGATGATCCTTATTATGCAACCTATGTAAACCATATCAATATGGAAAGCATATTCCTGCGTTTTGAGCTGATCAGCTCCCACTCCGGTATCTACAGCGCAGAACAGCTCCTAACCATGAAGCAGTCCTTTAAGGCAGACTGTATGGCGCTGGGTATTACCCACGAAAGAGAGCAGCGGGAGCTTACAGAAGTTTACAGAGATTGGGGAATCTCTTAAAACTTATGGGCACCTCTGATTCTTAGAGGTCGCCTAAAAATAAAAATTTTGAAAGGGTGTTATTATGCAAAAAACAGCAAAGAAAGTTTGTTCTCTCTTGCTGGCGCTTGTGCTGATCGTTGGTATGCTGCCTGTCAGTGCAAGCGCTACCGCATCCGGCACGACCCAATGGGTTGGCACGGATTTGCAACTGGGCGAAGATCTGACCATGCGTTTCTATGCAAATATCTCCGATGAGCACGCCGCCGACGGCGTGATGACCGTTACAGTAGACGGTCAGACCTATGAGACCTATACGGTCAGTGAAATGACCGCAGGTGACAATGGGTATGTATTCCCTGTGGCTTTGGGCGCGCCCCAAATGACCGCACAGGTGAAGCTGACCCTTGTTTCCGGTGGCGCGACTGTGTTGGAGAAAACCTCCTCCATCCGGGAGTATGCCGATGCCATCCTGGCAGGTAACTACACCGGGGAACTGAAGAGTCTGGTTCAGTGGATGCTGAACTACGGTGCAGCGGCACAGGGCTACTTTGGTGTCAATACCGAGCAGCCTGCCAATGCCGGCTACGAGCTGGAAAGCAATCAGACAATTCCTGAGGAAGTCCCCAGTGTGGATGTTTCCGACGAATTAAGTGGTGTAAGCTTTTACGGCACAAGTATGGTGTTCCGCAGCAAGATCGCTCTGCGTTTCTATTTCACTGTTACCGGTGACGCAAGCTACACCTATACCTGCAACGGTGAAAAATGTGAGGTAGTGGCAAAGGACGGAATGTTCTATGTGGAAGCACCGGATATGAATCCCCAAGCGATGGATACCAAGGTACAGATTGGGGTTTCCGACGGCACTGACAGCTTAAGTGTAAGCTACAGCCCCATGGACTACATCACCCGTATGTACCGTAAGGACTCCAGCAGTGATGCACTGAAGACGATGCTGACCTATGCCGCAGATTACTTTGATGCCGCTGAAACCTATGCAACGGGCGAGGAAACTCTGGTGATCAGCGACAGCTTTGAGGCTGGCGTTTACGGCGCAGATGCAACCTTTGCCATCAATCTGAGCGACTACAGCGGCGCACTGGCTGGTTATAGCCTGTCCGGCGCAACGGTAAACGGCACTGCCTTTACCTCTGCAAGCTATGCTAACGGCGTGGTATCTCTGGATCGTGCAACTGTTCAGGCACTGGAAGGTGAACAGACTGTTGCACTGACCTTTACCTGCGGAAGCAGAACCCTGCACACCAGTGTCAATGTTAACCTCTATACCATGCTGATCGCTTCTGCTGCGGATATGGTTGTATTCCCCACAGCTATGGCAGCAAAGCCTGCAGGCAGCTATGCGCTGGTAAGCGACATTGATATGGCTGATGTTCCTTATGAAAACACCAATACTGCTGCCTTTACCGGCACCTTTGACGGCCGTGGCCATGCCATCTACAATATGGCCACCAAAACCGCAGCCAACGATTGGGACGGCGGCTTCTTCGGCAAGATGTTCAAGGGCACACTGAAGAATGTTGCCTTTGCCAATGCTATCGTCAAGGGCGAGGGTGCATTCCTTGCCTTCCGGAACAATGCCGGCACATTGGAAAATGTATATATGCTGGTTTCCTTCGACGGTCTGGTTTCCGGAAAGGGCTGGATCAACGATACCAGCGTGCTGTTTAACGACGGCGAAGGCAACTACCTGTACGCAAACAATGTGATTGTTGAGTACGCAGAGCCTCTGACAGAAGCAAGTGCAGGCTATGCGTTCTATCAGAACCTGAGCGTTTCCAAGTTCAACGGCCTGTATGTGGTTGGTGCTGATAAGATCAGCGTTGCAACCCTGCCCGGCTCCTCTGCTGCTTATGGCTGCTATGCAAAGCGCGCAGCCTTTGATGTGGATGTGACTGGCTGGGAGGGCGACTTCTGGACTGTTAAGAACGGATTCCCCATTCCCAAGTGCCTGATCGGCACGGCCTACGAAAACGGCCCCATCTATGCCGATGAGCTGACCATTACAGATACCTATTATGTGGGCGCACAGAATAGCGGCGATATCGTAGTGGATCTGTCTGATTATGACCTGGAGGGCACACTGACATCTGCCACTGTGGGCGGCACTGCAGTTACCGGCTCCTTTGCAGACGGCATCCTGACTCTGAGCCGCAGCGGCCTGACCCTGACCGAGGGTGAAGAGCTGGCTGTCAACCTGAAGCTGGAAGGCGACAGCAGCAAGCTGTCCGTGGATCTGACACTGACGGTCTGCACCTATACCATGGGTACTTCCGCTGAACTGGCTGCCCTCCCCACTGTAATGGCAAACAATCTGGCAGGCACCTATGTACTGACCAGCGACATCGATATGGCTGGTGTGAACTTTGAAAATACCAGCACCACTGCCTTCACCGGCACCTTCGACGGTCAGGGCTATGTGATTTATAACATGGCTACCAAGACCTCCACTACCGACTGGGACGGCGGCTTCTTCGGCAAAGAGTTCCATGGCACACTCAAAAATGTTGCTTTTGTAAATGCCATCGTTAAGGGCACAGGTGCATTCCTGGGCTTTAGATGCAACGCCGCTACGATGGAAAATGTGTATATGCTGGTTTCCTTCGATACACTGACTTCCGGTGATAACTTTACGAATACCACCGGCGTGCTGTTTAACGACGGCAATAGCAACTACCTCTATGCCACCAATGTGATCGTGGAATATGCTGAAGCTTTGACAGCAGCAAGCGCCGGCTATGCGTTCTATCAGGGCGTCAGCGTTTCCGAGTTCGATGGCCTGTATGTCATTGGCGCAGATGCTATCAGCTCTGTAGCACTGCCCGGCTCCTCTACAGCTTATGGCTGCTACGATGACCGCGCTTCCTTCAATGCCGATGTTTCCGCATGGGATGGCAACGGCTTCTGGACTGTGGTCGACGGCTTCCCCATCCCCAACAGACTCCTTGGCGTGAAGATTCCCTTCGCTATCAGCTCCAATGCAGTGGGCTACATTGGCCAGCAGAATACAGAAGATACCTTTATCCTGAATCTGAGCGATGTGAAGGATCGGCTGGCAGGCACATCCTTGGTGGATGTGACTGTGGACGGTGTTTCCTTCGCAACCAAGAGCTACCAGGGCGGTATTGTCACTCTGGACAAGGCTACTGCAGGTACATTAAGCGGTGAGAAGGACATCATCCTGACCTTCGAAAACGACAATATGCGTATCAGCGTCAGCGCAAAGATCGCATCTGCTACTTATGTTATCAGCACACCTGCCCAGATGGCTAATTTCCCCACCGTGATGGCTGAGAACCTGGCAGGTACTTATGTGTTGGCCAACGACATTGATATGTCCGGCGTTGCTTATACTAACGGCAATACTGCTGCTAACTTCACCGGCACCTTCGACGGTCAGGGCTATGTGATCTACAATATGACCACAAAGACTACTGCCGATGATTGGGACGGCGGCTTCTTCGGTAAGCTCTTTGCCGGTACCATAAAGAATGTTGCCTTTGCCAATGCAACCGTTAAGGGTCAGGGCGCATTCCTGGCATTCCGGAGCATTGCAGGCAAGCTGGAAAATGTGTATATCAGCTTTGCCTTCGACGGTCTGGTTGCTAACGGCAGCTGGATCAACGATACCAGCGTGCTGTTTAACGACGGCAACGGCAACTACCTGGATGCCACCAATGTGGTTATTGAGTATGCAGAGCCTCTGACGGCAAGTGCAGGCTTCGCTGTGTACCAGAACTTCAGCCTTACCAAGGTGAACGGCCTGTATGTCGTTGGTGCAGATGATATCAGTGCTGCCGGCTTGAGCAGCTCTACCGCAGTCTATGGCTGCTACGATGACCGTGCTTCCTTCGATGCCGATGTTTCTGCATGGGACGGCAACGGCTTCTGGGCTGTGGTTGATGGCTTCCCCATCCCCGAAAGACTGGTTGGCACTATTTATGAAAATGGCTATGTGGTAGAAAACGAACTGGATATGACTGCCTCCACCTATGTGGGAGCGAACAACACAGAAGCCACTGTCACCGTGAACTTTGGCATCCAGAGAGTGGAAACTGCAGGCATGGACTTCGCAGGAGCAGTGATGGGCGGCAGCACCATTGAAAACGCTACCTATAATTTCAATACCGGTGTTCTGACTCTGGATAAGGCCACCATCGGCACTCTGTCCGAAACACAGAGCGTCAAGCTGAACTTCACCAAGGACGGCGCGGTTTATGTGGCTTACGCAGAGCTGATTCCTGCTGACATGGTGTTCTACACCGCAGAGGAATTGCAGACCTTCCCCGCGTTGATGGCTGCAAATCCTGCCGGTACTTATGCACTGGGCAACAATATTGATTTTGCAGGCTACACCTACGAAAACACCATGACCGATGCCTTCACCGGCGTATTTGACGGCAACGGCTACTGCATCTCCAATATGGCAACCAAGACCTCCTACACAGATTGGGACGGCGGCCTGTTTGGCAAGGACTTCAGAGGAACGCTGAAGAACATCGCCTTCGCTAACGCCATTGTTAAGGGTCAGGGCTCCTTCCTGGCATTCCGGAACCATGGCGGCACTATGGAAAATGTTTATCTGAAGGTTTCCTTTGATGGTCTGGTTGCCGATGGCAACTGGATCAACGATAGCTGTGTGCTGTTCAATGACAGCGAAGGCAGCTATCTCTACGCAAACAATGTGATCGTTGAGTATGCCGAGACCCCGGCCAACGGCGGCTATGCCATCTACAAAAATACAAGCAGCTCCAAGTTTAACGGCTTGTATGTGATTGGCACAAGTGCCATCAGTGCGGAAACCCTGCCCGGCTCTAACGGTATCTACGGTGTCTATGCAGACCGTGCGGCTTTGGCAGCAGCAGTCACCGACTTCAGCAGCTGGTATGAAAACGGATTCTGGGTCAGCGATGCCAATAACACCCCCGTACCCGCCTGCGTATTTGCCGCTGCCCGTGCAGCCGCAAATAAGAAGCAGAGCACAGTTTCCGGCACGATCCACCAGGTCAGCGTAACTGCCAATACCACCCGGAAACTCATTCAGGGCGGCACATCCGACTACAAGATCATCGTCGATGAGACCAACACTGCCGACAAGAAGGCTGCAGATATTATGATTAAATATCTGGGCAGAAGCGGCGTCACCCTTCCCATCGTAACTGCAGATCAGTACACTGCTGACGGCAAGTTCATCGTCATCAACAACGATACGCTGTTTGCAGCTGCCGGACAGACAATGCCCGATAACCTGGGCGTTTCCGGCTACAGAATTGTCACTGTGAATGACAATGTGTTCCTGCAGAGTGTTGGCGTAGAGGGCATCCAGTATGCCGCCGCCGCATTCCTGAAGCACACGCTGGGTCTGGAGGTCTACGGCACACCTGACAGCATCTCCGTTGTTGCGGGAAGCTGGGCATGGATGCCTGATTTCAACATCACCGAGCAGCCTGATATCGACACCCAGATTATGGGCAACTGGCGTGACAGTGCCAATGCAGATGTCCAGTATCTGATGGGTTACACCGATTACGCAGACTACTTCCTGATGTCTAAGGATAACGATGGCAACGGTGTTTACGATTACGGCTCCGACAACCACACCAGCATGAATTATCTGCCGAAGAATACCTACTATAGTGTCAGCAACGGCAACTGGAAGTGGTACAGCGGTGAGAGTATGTGGGACAGCATCGTAAATGTTCCGGATCAGCTTTGCTACACCGCTCACGGCGACAGTGCTGAGCTGGCAGAAATGGTACAGGCCGCAGCCGACGAGATGATGGTAAGAATCAATGCACAGCCCACGGTTCTTGCCGGTCAGTTCTCCGTGTCCGATACCCACACCGCCTGCACCTGCGCTACCTGTACGGCTTCTAAGGAAAAGTATGGCACCGACGCCGCTGCGGTGATCCAGTTTATTAACCTGTTGGGCGCAGAGATTCAGGAAAGACTGCAAGCTCAGGCTGACGAGGCCGGCACGGAAAAGAGAGAGTTTACCCTGTATCTGATGGCTTACCATGAGTACGCCATTGCTCCCGTGGTAAAGAATGCTGACGGCACCTACTCTCCCATCGACGATAGCGTGGTTTGCGGCGAGAATGTGGGTGTTCTGTACGCCCCCATCGAGGCAATGTACACCTATGACCTGTACCACGATGTAAACAGCGATATCGCTGAGAATATGGAAAAGTGGGCAAGTCTCAGCGACCATATGTACTATTGGCTGTATGAAACCGGCTTTAAGAACTATATGGTACCCTTTGGCAGCTGGTTTACCAGCACCGAGAACCTGCGTCACAGCTACAATAACAACGCAGATATCGTGATGATCCAGGGTCAGTACAACGCCCAAAATTCCACCGGCTTCACCACACTAAAGGTCTACCTCAATGCCGAAACCGGCTTGAATGTAAACGCAGATTATGATGCTTTGGTAGACAAGTTCTTCTCCAAGTACTACGGCGCTGCCGGCGAGCCCATGCAGCAGTACTATGAGGAGCTGGAGGCATGGCTGAATGACCTGGCCATCTATCATCCCGATATGTTTAACGGCTGGATTGCAAACGAAGGTCAGAATGCTGCCGAGTACTGGCCCGAGGAGCTGCTGCTGCACTGGCAGGAGCTGCTGGAGGAAGCCAAGACTTTGGCTGCAGGCGACACTACGGCACTGAACCATATCACCGACGAGAGCATGTTCGTCCGTTATATGCTGATCACTGCCTACGGCTACAGCGATTTGGCGGCTGACTTTAATGCAGATGCCGAGTCCAGAGGCTTCACCCATCTGTCTGAGCAGGAAACATTAGGCGACCTGTAATACAAATAACAGCATAATCGTATAAAACCAAACACCATAGGCTTAGGCGGCTCTGCCGCCTAAGCCTCGGTGGAGGAGCATTGATCCAATCGCCTGTACATACGGACGATTTGATCAGCGCTTTCCATAAAAGTAAAAAATTATGAGGCTTCGTACGCTTCTTTGATTCAAATAAAAGGAGGATTACGGAAATGAAAAACTGGATTTCCAAGAGAAAATGGCTTGTGATCGTGATCGCGGTCGTCATAGCGGCAGCAATTGGCTTAGCTGTTTTTATGGGCATAAAAGGCAGCCTGTCCAAACCGGTGCAGGAGAAAGGGGATGTCACTGTATCCTTAAGTGCCAGCAGCATCCAACTGGATATCCACGAAACGCTGGAGCTGAAGGCGACGGTGACCGGTTCTGAGCAGCAGCCAGTCTGGACAACCCAGGACAGCAATGTTGCAACTGTGGAAAACGGTATTGTAACAGCAGTGGGCGAGGGTACCACCAATGTGATCGCTACGGTGGGAGAGGCTTTCTGTGCCTGTCAGGTGAGCGTGGTCAATTCCTATGCTGCGCCGGTTATTGTTGTGAACACACCCAACATTTGCCTGGGACTTAATGAACAGTACGGCATTTCCGTGAAGCTGCGTTGGAAGGGTGCAGAGGTCACGGAACCTGTTGAATATAAATGGATGCTGGCAGAAGACGGAAAGCCGGATGTGGCGGCCGTGGAACAAACGGCAGACGGTACAACCGTAAAGGCATTAGCCTACGGAAAAACGGCATATATTGTCAGTACCACCTACCGTGGACAACTGGTTGCGCAAAGGGTGGATATTAAGGTTACAAACCTGGATATTACCTTTGAAATTGCCAATATGGAGAAATCTGTGTGGGCTTATAAGACCGCACTGGGGCTGATTGAAACGGATGTAGATGCGACCTCCATTGTGCCGCAGGTCACGCTGTTCAATAAGGGCCAGAAGGTGGAAAATGGCGTGATCACCTGGGAAAGCGAAAACCCGGAGATTGCAACCGTGGATGAAAACGGTAAAATCACGGCTGTCAGTGCCGGCACTGCCCGGATCGTTGGCTTCTATGACAATGCAGAGATTCCCATTGCTGTAGAAGTATACCGCACAAAGATCGTGCGCAAAAATGTGGATGTGGAGCAGGCTGTTGACTATAAACTGAGCATTTCCCAATTCAGCGGCTCCGGTGAGATCACCGATGTGCTGTATGACGGGGAGAGTGTTCTGAAGGAAATCAAGGACGGACAACTGGTGCTGGATTCAGCAATGCTCCCGGAAATCGGTAAGGAAGTTAAACTGTCCATTCTTTCCGAAAAGGCAGAGTATACCACGGAAGGTATGATGGCTACCTTTGTTATCAATTCCGAAAGTGAGCTGAAGCAGTTCCCCAAGTTCCATTCATCCTATCCTACGGGCTACTTTATTCTGGGCAATGATATTCGTTGCTCCGGCACCTATGCCTCCAATGCAACGGAGCCCTTTAATGGCACCTTTGACGGTCGGGGACATGCAATTTATAATTTCACCACATCCGATGAAAACCGCTACGGCCGCGGCTTGTTCGGCAAAGCTTTTGGCGTGCCGGGCAAGAGTAATGCAGTACTGAAGAATATTGCGTTTATCAATGCAAAGCACTCCAAGGACGGTGCGTTCCTTGCCCAGCAGGGCGGCGGCCTTTTGGAAAATGTGTACATCAATATCGGGCTTTCTGACCTGGTGGACAAGGGCGGTCAAAACAAAACCACCGTATTGTTCTCTTATATGTACAACACGGTGGCAATGGATAAGGTCTTTATTGAGCATAGCAATCCTCTGGTGGATGTGGGCGCAACCGGTTATGCCATCACCCATTTGGGTCAATACGGCAATATCCAGGGTCTGTACATCATCGGTGCAGAGAAGGTCTGCGAAAAGGTTGTAGATAATAAGTCCGGCGCGGATGTGATTGGGATTTACCCCAATTACCGTGAATTTTTGGCAAGCGGCAAGAATCTCAATGGCTGGAGCAATGAATTCTGGGCTACCTATAACAAGGTGCCCTATCCCAGCGGAAGAAATATTCACAGCAGCTATATGCCCGAAGTCACTGCCCCCACGGAGGCGCTGACCGGCACAACGGTGACCATCCAGGGTGTTGGCTTCTTTGATGAGATCGTGGTATCCGGGGAGCTGAAAAGACAGGGATTAAAGGTAGATGACAATGTGCTGAGCATCCCTGAGAATATGAAAAACGGCACTGTGATGCAAATTACTGTCCGTTCCGTATTTAACCACAATAACGCTGTAAAGCTGAACATTCTTGTGAATTACGCCCGGCATCTGCATGTGGAAGGCGTGACCTACGCAGAAAGAATGGTGGCAGAGCAGTTTACCGTGGATCTGAGTGGTTTGGCATCAGATTTGGAGGGTGTAACCCTGAAAAATGTCACCCTGGGAGAAAAGCAATTTGCTTCTGCCTCCTATGAAAATGGCATACTGACCCTGGATACGGCTTCCCTGGGGGATGCTGCAGGTGAGAATTTGGTAGTTGCCGTATTTGAAAAGGGTGAAGAACTGATCGTGGTCAATATCCCCGTTTTCGCTTGCGATATGGTGATCAACGATGCCCGGGAACTGAAAAACTTCCCCACTGCTATGCTGGAAAAACCCGACGGTTACTTTGCTCTGGGTGCAGATATTTATTACACGGGCACTTATGAAAATACCAACACCGTACCCTTTACCGGCACCTTTGACGGTCAGGGCTACATTATCTTTGATCTATGCACCAAGATAAGCGCAGCCGATTGGGACGGCGGCCTGTTTGGTAAGTTCTTCGGCAAGGAGGACGGCTCAGAACTGGCAACCCTGAAGAATATCTCCTTTATGAACGCCACTGTCAAGGGCCAGGGTGCTTTCCTGGCTTGTAAGGGTCAGGGCACTCTGGAAAATGTGTATATGCTTGTGAGCATTGACGGCCTGGTGTCCAGCTACACCAGTAACGGCTGGATCAACAATACCAGCGTGCTGTTCAATACCACGCCCAGAGAGCATATTTATATCAACAATGTGGTCATTGAGTATGCACAGAAGCTCACGGACAACAACGGCTGGGGCTATGCCTTCGGTGACCTGAACAGCCTGACAGCAGTGGATGGTCTGTACATTGTGGGCGCAGATAAGGCATACAACAACCTGGTGAATAGCTCCAATGCTGTGGCAATGGGCTGCTACGCAGACAGAGCCTCCTTCAATGCCAATGTTTCTTCCTGGAACGGCAACGGCTTCTGGACAGTTGTAGATGGCTTCCCCATACCCAACAGACTGGTAAACTATGTGCCTCCCAAGGAGCCGGAGACAGTTATTCTGGATGGCGGCGTGTATTTGGAGAAGGGCAGCGTCCAGACCACTTTTGCTGTAGATTTGAGCGCTGTGGCAGATAAGCTTTCCGGTCTGGAACTGACGGATGTAACTGTAGACGGCGTATCCTTTACCACCCAGTCTTATGATGGGGCATCCAGTGTGCTGACACTGAATGCAGCAACGGTCAATGGGCTGCTTGGTGAGAAGACGGTGCTTGTGAGCTTTGGTGACCTCCTTCAGATTAAGCTCCGATTGGTTCTTTGTACCCAAATTATTGATACTGCGGCAGAGCTGAAAGCATTCCCCGCTGCTGCCAAGGAAAATCCCGATGGCTATTATGCACTGGGCGCAGACATCTACTATGAAGGTACTTATGAAAACACCAACACCGTACCCTTTACCGGCACCTTTGATGGCCAGGGCTACATCATTTTTGACCTGTGTACCAAGGTAAGTGCCACGGATTGGGATGGCGGCTTCTTTGGTAAGTTCTTCGGCAAGGAGGACGGCAGTGCGCTGGCAACCTTAAAGAATATCTCTTTTGTAAATGCCACTGTCAAAGGTCAGGGTGCTTTCCTGGCTTGTAAAGGTCAGGGCACATTGGAAAATGTGTATATGCAGGTAACAATCGACGGCTTGGTGTCCAGTTATACCACCAACGGCTGGATTAACAACACCAGCATCCTGTTCAATACCGTACCCAGCCATCAGATTTACATCAACAATATGGTTATTGAGTATGCGCAGGCTTTGACGGATAATAACGGCTGGGGCTATGCCTTCGGCAGCCTGAATACTCTGGCAACCGTCAACGGCTTGTACATTGTGGGCGCAGACGGGGCGTACAACAGTCTTGTAAATCCCTCTACCGCCGTGGCGATGGGCTGCTATGGAGACAGAGCCTCCTTTGATGCTGATGTTTCTGCCTGGGACGGCAACGGCTTCTGGACGGTTGTGGATGGCTTCCCCATTCCCAACAGACTGGTAAATTATGAGCCACCAAGAGAACCGGAGACGGTAACACTGGATGACGGCGTGTATCTGGAAAAGGGCAGTGCCCAAAGCACATTTACCGTAGATTTAAGTTCTGTGGCAGGTAAGCTTTCCGGCCTGGAGCTGAAGAATGTAACTGTAGATGGCGTGGCGTTTGCAGTAAAGTCCTACGATACCGGTATTCTGACACTGGATACAGCTACGGTCAATGGGCTGCTTGGTGAGAAGACGGCGCTTGTGAATTTCGGCGATCTGGTTCAGATCGAGGTTAAGATTGTTCTCTGTACCCAAATTATAGATACTGTGGAGGAGCTGAAAGCATTCCCCGCTGCTGCCAAGGAAAATCCCAATGGCTACTATGCACTGGGCGCAGACATCTACTATGAAGGTATCTATGAGAATCCCAACACAGTACCCTTTACCGGCACCTTTGACGGTCAGGGTCACACCATCTTTAATCTTTGTACCAAAGTCAGTGCAACGGATTGGGATGGCGGTCTGTTCGGTAAGTTCTTCGGTAAGGAAGATGGTTCGCAGCTTGCAACTCTAAAGAACATCTCCTTTATGAATGCCACCGTCAAGGGTCAGGGTTCCTTCTTGGCTTGTAAGGGACAAGGCACATTGGAAAATGTGTATATGCTTGTGAACATCGACGGCTTGGTGTCCAGCTACACCAGCAACGGCTGGATCAACAACACCAGTATCCTGTTCAATACCGTACCCAGCCACCAGATCTATATCAATAATGTGGTGATTGAGTACGGGAAGGCTTTGACAGGTAACAACGGCTGGGGCTATGCCTTCGGCAGCCTGAACACCTTGGCAACTGTGAACGGCTTGTACATCGTGGGTGCAGACGGGGCATACAACAGCCTTGCAAATCCCTCTACCGCCGTGGCAATGGGCTGCTATGCAGACAGAGCGTCCTTTGATGCCGATGTCTCCGCCTGGGACGGCAACGGCTTTTGGACTGTGGTGGATGGTTTCCCGGTGCCTGATGGCTTGGTAGGATACGATCCTTCCAATCCTCCGGAGCCTTCTGAGCCTGAGGAAAGCGAACCCACCGAGCCGGAGGAAACCGAACCTTCGCAAACCGTTCAGCTGAAGCTTGCAGGCACAGTGCTTTTGGATAAGAGCAGCACCGGCAGTACCTTTACGGTGAATTTTGGAGAGCAAAAGGCTGCTGTTGCAGGCGCAACACTAAATAGCGTATCGGTAGCCGGAAAAAGCTTTACCACATATACCTATGCCGACGGGATTCTGAGGCTGGATAAAGCTACCCTTGGAACCGGGGTTGGGGAAAAGATGGTGCAGGCAACCTTCCAGAGCACCGGCAAAACCGTGCAGGTCGATATTTCTGTGATTGTTTGTACCCAGGTTATTGATACTGCGGCGGAGCTGAGGAGCTTCCCCACTGCTGCCAAGGAAAATCCCGATGGCTACTATGCGCTGGGCGCAGATATCCACTTTGAAGGTACTTATGAAAATACCAATACCGTACCCTTTACCGGCACCTTTGACGGTCAGGGACATACCATCTATGACCTTTGCACCAAGGTAAGCGCAACGGATTGGGATGGCGGTCTGTTCGGTAAGTTCTTCGGCAAGGAGGACGGCAGTGCGCTTGCAACATTAAAGAACATTTCCTTTATGAATGCTACGGTTAAGGGACAAGGCTCCTTCCTGGCTTGTAAAGGTCAGGGTACATTGGAAAATGTGTATATGCAGGTGGTAATTGACGGTCTGGTGTCCAGCTATACCACCAACGGTTGGATCAACAATACCAGCGTATTCTTCAACACGGTTCCCAG
The DNA here is from genome assembly GCA_017466665.1 of Oscillospiraceae bacterium. Taxonomy (GTDB): domain Bacteria; phylum Bacillota; class Clostridia; order Oscillospirales; family Oscillospiraceae; genus Faecousia. The sequence goes on along the minus strand of JAFTTQ010000029.1, from coordinate 7,240 downwards.
CCATCGTATTTACATCAACAATGTCATTCTGGAATATGCAACGCCTTTGACAGATAACAACAGCTGGGGCTACGCCTTTGGCAGCCTGAACACCCTGGCAACGGTGGACGGTTTGTACATTGTAGGCGCAGACAGAGCATACAACAGCCTGATGAACGCCTCTAACGCTCCTGCAATGGGCTGCTATGCGGACGGAGAAGCATTCCGGGCTGCGGATATTGACTTTACTGCCTGGTATGAAACCGACTTCTGGGTGGAAGGCGAAAATAAGACACCTGTGCCGAAAAGTAAATAATTCCAAAACCCTTTTGGGTGTGCGTATATAGGAAATGCGCCTGTATACGCACACCCTGCTGTGGTCTATATTGAATGTGGAGGAAAGAATAAGGCGTATCCTTAAAGGAATGTCATTCCGTTCGTGTCACTGGTGTGGCAATCTCCGGTATAACGATAAGCAGGAGATTCCCACGACCAGTTTGCTAACTGGTCTCGGAATGACATTGATCATAAAGGACATCCTTTTCTCGACATTTGCTATAGAAGCAAGCAGAACATCATACTTCGTTTAACTGGGAGGTTTTGTATTGTGAAGAAAAGATTAAATCAACAAGCAAATTGGAAACGGAGGAATTTGTGGTTTTATATCCTCTTGATGGCATTCCCTGTCATCCAGTTTTCTGTTTTCTATATCGGTGTCAATGCCAAATCTATTATGATGGCATTTCAGAGAATCGATATGGTGGGCGGCACGACCCAGTGGACATTGGATAACATCAAAGAAGCCTTTCGTATGATGACCACCACGCCTCAGATGCTGTCGATCCTGTCAGTGTCCTTTGTTTCCTATCTGCTGACTCAGGGAATCGGCATTCCTTTGTCACTGTTTTTCTCCTATTACATTTATAAGAAGCTGCCCGGACACGGATTTTTCCGTATCATTCTGTTTGTACCATCCATCATCTCCTCCATCGTGCTGGCTACCATCTACCAGTTCTTTGTGGAGCGTGCTGTGCCGGCAATGCTTTTGCAGTTTTTCGATATGCAAATTGAAGGCCTGATGGTCAATACTGACACTTGTTATGCATTTTTGGTGTTTTACAATGTGCTCATCAGCTTTGGTACATCGGTTCTTATGTATTCCAATTCTATGAGCGGCATCTCCCACGATCTGTCCGGTGCGGCACAGATCGACGGTGCATCCGTATTTCAGGAATTCTGGCATGTTACCCTTCCTGCGGTATTTCCCACCCTGATGCCATTCCTGATCGCAGGCGTGGCAACGATCTTTACCAACCAGTTTAACCTGTTTTCCTTCTATGGAGTCACTGCACCGGATAAGGTGCAGACCTACGGTTACTACTTGTATGTGGAAGCCCAAAAGGGCCTCCAGTCTCGTTCAGCGTATCCGCTGTTGTCTGCTATGGGCCTAATGATGACGATCGTTGTGGTGCCGCTGACACTACTTGTAAAGCGTTTGTTGGAAAAGTACGGACCTCGTGAGGATTGATGATATGAAAAGATCAAGAAGAAATACACTGGAACGCCCGAAATGGTCGGCGTTCAGAGTTGTGATGCTGGCTGGATTGCTTATATACGCTGTCTGCCTGTTTTTGCCCTTGCTGTGGGCGATCATCACCGCATTTAAGACCCAATCGGAATTCCGTCTGAATATTATCGGCTTACCTAAAAAATGGACCTGGAATTTTTCCACGATTTGGGAGGAGTTCTATATTAAGGTTTCCACCCCGGAGGGGTCCAGAAATGTGTTTGTTGGGGAGCTGCTGCTCAACTCCGTGCTGTATAGTGTTGGCTGTTCCTTCTTTGGTACATTGGTGCCCTGCGTGACGGCTTATCTGTGCGCCCGGTATACCTATCGGTTTTCCAAGGTGGTCTACTCTGTTGTCATCGTTGTAATGGCATTGCCCATTGTGGGCAATCTGCCTGCGGAAATCAGTATGGCAACTACTCTGGGGATTTTTGATAAAATTTGGGGTTTGTGGCTGATGAAGGCGCACTTCCTGGGTATGTATTTTTTGGTATTTTATAATCTGTTCCGTTCCCTGCCGGCGGCATATACCGAGGCAGCTGTGATTGACGGTGCCGGCAACTGGACAATTATGCTCAGAGTGATAATGCCTCTGGCAAAGAATACCTTCTTTACAGTTATGCTGATCAACTTTATTATGTATTGGAACGATTACCAAACACCGCTTATTTACCTGCCCTCTCACCCCACCATTGCACTGGGTATGTACCGGATGTCCTATACGGCGATCAACGCCCTGGCGACCATCCCTATGCGTATGACAGCGGCGGTGTTTATGCTGATTCCTACATTGGTCTTGTTCGCCTGCTTCCATAAGCGCTTGCTTGGCAACCTGACAATGGGCGGTATTAAAGGATAATCTTTATAAAGGATGTGTGTTCAATGAAAAGATGGATTTGTTTGCTGCTGGCGGTACTTCTGTGCTTCGCAGGCTGCGCAAAACAGAGCGTGGACCAGGGGAAAGAATCCATTGTTTCCGTTACCTTCCGGCAGGAGGGCTATGCAGATGTGGTGAAAACCACGGCAAAAGGTACGGCGCTTACGGATATTCCCAGCCCGGTACAGGTCAAAGGCTATGAAACTGCGTGGGATCGCACAGACTTTTCTGCAATCACCGAGGACACACTGGTAACGGCCATTATGCAGCCAAAGCAGTACACCGTTCGTTTGGACCTGGACGGAGGAACCATTACCGGATCTTCTCTGCCGGTGGAAAACGATACCTTCGTAATCGATTATAATGCAAGCTATGAGCTGCCCCAGGTGGAAAAGGAAGGCTGCGTATTTGACGGATGGTATAGTGATGATCTGTATATCAGCAAAAAGGGTGCCTGGAATTACACCTATGTGGAAACCCTGACCGCCCGGTGGATCTCCGGAGAGCGGGAAATTTCCGAGCTTGTGGACTTTGTCGTGGAGGTAGAGAGCGGACGGGATGTGGTGATCCTGCAGCTGACTGACACGCAGATCATTGATGCCGGTCAGGCACGCACGATGGAGCGTTTGGGAAACAAAAACCCTCTGACAGAGCAAGCAAAGTATACAAACTGCTACCGTTATATCGAGGATGCGGTCAAAAAGACAGACCCGGATCTGATCATCATGACCGGAGATCTGGTCTATGGTGAGTTTGATGACAGCGGTGAGGTCTTTAAAGGGCTGATTGCCTATATGGAGAGCCTGGACATTCCCTGGGCACCGATCTTCGGCAACCACGACAACGAATCTATGATGGGTGTAACCTGGCAGTGCCAGCAGCTGGAGCAGGCGGAAAACTGTCTGTTCAAGCGCAATGACTTGACAGGCAACGGCAATTACAGCATTGGTATTATGCAGGACGGCCAGCTGATCAAAACGGTGTTTATGATGGATTCCAACGGCTGTACAAATGCCTTTAAGGATGGCTACGGCGCCAAAAACGCAGCCGGTGAGGTACTGACCTACAATGCCGGAGAGAAGGTAAAGACCGAGATTGGCTTTGGCTCAGATCAGATGGACTGGCTGGAAGAAAGCTGCAAAATGATCGATGCAGCCACCAATGGGGAAGTAGGCAAGCTGATCGCCTTCCATATTCCCATTTCTCAGTTCGCTACGGGAGCCTATGAATCGGGATATCAGTCCAGCTTTGCTTTGGACAATAGCGAGCTTTATACCATTGGAAAGGATGTAACTGCCCAAAATGGGGACTTTGGTACAAAGGGTGAGGCCTTTAAGGGCATTCATTCGGAATACGGTCTGTGGAACATCTTGAAAAAATACAATTTTGAAGGGGTATTCTGCGGCCATTCCCACAAAAACAGTGTCAGTATTCTCTATGACGGCATTCGTCTGACCTTTGGACTGAAGGCGGGCACCTTTGACCGATATTTAGAATCCGAATTGGGCGGCACAAAAATCACTGTAAACAAGGATCTGTTTGAAGTAGAGCATGTCTACTTCAACAAGAAATAGGAGGACACTATGAGTAATGCGTTAACGGTTACGAAGAATGTGACAGTGGGCGAAAGCTATGATGTGATCGTTGTAGGCGGCGGACCTTCAGGCAGTGCAGCTGCGATTGCTGCCGGCAGAGCCGGAAGTAAAGTGCTGTTAATTGAGCAGGAAAACTGTCTGGGCGGTATGTGGACCTCGGGTTTGCTGAGCCCGCTGTTTGATGCCCATAACAAAACCGGCATTATGAAAGAGCTGGTGGAGGATTTGACTGCCAAAAACGCCTGGGGCGGATTTTGGCAAATCAGCTATATTCAGGAGTATATGAAGCATTTCCTGGAGGAAAAGGCGCTTTCTGCCGGTGTTACCCTGCTTTATGAAACGAAGTACGCTGGTGTCAAAGCAGAAAATGGAAAAGTTGAGGGCGTCTATGTCCGCAATGTGGAGGGCGAAACCTACTATAAAGGCGCAGTTGTCATTGACGCCACCGGCGATGCCCATTTGGCGGCAGATGCAGGCGCACAGTGGGTGATGGGCGATGAAAACGGTAATTGTCAGTCTATGACGCTGATGTTCCTGGTTGGCGGCATTCCCGAAAAATACAAAGATGGCTTTGTTATGTATCAGGTGCTGGAGGCAGCCTATGCCAAGCAGGGGCTGGGAAAGCATTCTCCCTTTAAAATGCCCTATTTGATCCCCATTCCCAACAGCGACTACGCAACCGTACAGCTGACCCATATGGATGGCGGCGTGGCACTGGATGCCAAAAAGCGTACAATGGCGATTGTTGAGGGTCGCCGTCAAATGATCGATGTGTTTGAAGCACTCAAGGGCTTTGACGAGGATTTTAAGGATCTGAGTTTGATCGCATCTGCTGCCCAGCTGGGCGTGCGGGAATCCCGGCGGGTGATTGGAGAGTACTACATAACAGAGGACGATCTGCTGAATGGAACTCAGTTCCCGGATGGGGTGTGTACTGCTACCTTCAATGTGGATATCCATGTTCCCAACAGCACGGAGCAGCATAATCAGGATGTAAAGCCCTATCAGATCCCCTATCGGGCAATGCTCCCCAAAGGCCTTCATAATGTGCTGGTTGCCGGGCGGTGTATTTCCGGCAGTCACATTGCCATGGCTTCTTACCGTGTAACAGGCAACTGCTGCGCTATGGGTGAAGCCGCGGGAAAGGCGGCGGCCTACGCAGTGCAAAACAATGTATCTGTCCGTCAGGTGCCGAACCGGATCGTGGTGCCAATAGTTTGAATGCCCCAAAGAAGATGGGAGAGAGGTATGACAAATGACCCATTTGGAGATAAAAAAATGGAAGCTGACATATAAAGAGTACCGGGACATTCCTTGTGATGCCCCCTGCTCTTTGTATAGTGTTTTGCTGGACAATAAGCTGATGGAGGATCCTTTTTATGGCCTGAATGAGCATAAGGCCACAGTGCTTTGTGAAGATCCCTGCAGCTTTTCTGCCGTCTTTCAGGTGGAAAAGAAGCATAACTTTATGGAGCTTATTTTTGAGGGCCTGGACACCATCTGCGATATTTTCCTAAACGGCGAAAAGCTGGATAGCGTAAAAAATATGCACAGAACCTTTGTGTACGATGTGAAGGAAAAAGTGAAGCTGGGTGCCAATACAATCCAGCTCTGCTTTGCTTCCCCCAATGCGTATTTCCGCAAAATGGAGGCGCAGCGGCATGTATACACCAATTTGGACACCCTCCAGGGTGCTGCACAGCTGCGAAAGGCACTTTATATGTCCGGCTGGGACTGGGGTCCCAAGCTGCCGGATATGGGCATTTTCCGGCCGGTGTGGCTTCGGGCCTATGATGTGGATCGGCTGGAGGATGTGGAGATTCGGCAGAGACACGAAAACGGCGATGTGACGATTACGCTGAATGTGCAGACAAAGCACGCAGATTCTCAGTGTCAGCAGTATGCTATAGTGGACGGAAATCGTTATTTACTGGAAAACGGACACGCAGAAATTAAAATCAACGACCCCAAGCTGTGGTGGCCCAATGGCTACGGCGAACAAAATCTGTATCCCGTAGAAGTTGAGCTTGTCTATCAGGGAGAGGTCATTGACAGACAAACCAAGCAAATTGGTCTGAGAACCCTGACGGTCAGCAGAATGCCGGACCAATACGGTGAGGAATTCTGTTTTGTGGTCAACGGCGTCAAGATTTTTGCTATGGGCGCCAACTATGTACCCCAGGACAACATTCTGAGCCGGATCACAGAGGAAAAAACCGAAAAGCTGATCAAAAGCTGCATCGACGCCAACTTTAACTGTCTGCGAGTCTGGGGCGGCGCATACTATCCCGAGGAGTTTTTCTATGATTTGTGCGACCGTTACGGACTGATTCTATGGCAGGATTTTATGGTTGCCTGCTGCAACATCTATTTGAGCCAGGACTTCAAGGAGAATATCTGCCTGGAATGCGAGCAGCAGCTTCGCCGTTTCCGTCACCGTGCCTGCCTTGGCTTGGTATGCGGCAATAATGAGATGGAGTCTGCGATTTTGCATTGGGGTGACGGCAAGGGTAATTTGATTTGTGACGGCCCGCTGGTAAAGGAGCATTATTTAGAATTCTATGAAAATATTCTGCCGGAAATGTGCAGCAGGGTAGCGCCGGATGTATTCTATTGGCCGTCCTCTCCCTCCAACGGTGGAAATTTTGACGACCCCGATGATCCTTCCCGGGGTGACCAGCACTTTTGGGAGGTTTGGAATGGGGGAAAGCCTTTTACAGAGTACCGCAAACACAAATTCCGGTTCTGTTCCGAATTTGGATTCGAGGCATTACCGCCTATGAAGACAATTCGCACCTTCGCAGAAGAAAAGGATTTGGATCTGTTCAGCGAGGTTATGCGAAACCATCAAAAATGCAATTTTGGAACCAGGAATACAGATTTCTATATTAAGGCCAATTATCCTTACCCCACCAATTTCCCGTCATTGGTGTATACCTCTCAAATTTTGCAGGCAGATGCCATTAAGTACGGCGTGGAGTATTTCAGAAGGATCCGGGGTTGCTGTATGGGCTCTGTGTATTGGCAGCTCAATGACTGCTGGCCGGTAGCTTCCTGGTCCAGTCTGGATTATTTCGGCAGATACAAGGCACTGCATTATGCTGCAAAGAAATTTTATGCACCTGTTGCCTGTGCACTTTTCCACGAGAACGGCCATATTACTGTGAATATCACCAACGAGACCATGCAGGCTGTTTCCGGCAAGGTAAAAACCTATTTGTG
>JAFTTQ010000028.1 GCA_017466665.1 Oscillospiraceae bacterium | reverse complement strand
TAAACTGAATTGTCTGCCACCGGCAACTTACCGCAGTTTGCTGGAAGCTGCCTAAAAGAAAACCAGGACCTCATTCCTGAGATCCTGGAGAAAACTATTTTTGTTTTTTTTCATCTGTCTACTTGACAGGGAGCGGTTCAGCCATAATGTTCTATCCGGCTGCCACTTATAAGGCGTGTCAGCCATTTCTGCCCCTGAACCCGACTGTTCTGTTCGGCCGTTTTCGTAGCAGCAAAATGTTTCCTTTATACATGGGAGCTTTTGTGTGGTGAAAAATCGTTGATACTATTGCCGAATAAAGAAAAAACCGGGTCGTTTTGACCCGGATTTTTACGGAACACTGAGGGCAGCGTTCCCAAGATGATTTAGTTTTCAAACATATCGGCAAGCTTCTTGGCGGCTGCGGCAAGATCCTGTATTCCCTCAAAAACATCGTCAGGATCAAAGGACTTCAAATACTGGTCAGCCTCCAGAGTCAGATACCCACTGTATCCAATATCCTTTAATGCCTTCACGATTGCGTCAAAATCCATTGCCATAGAAAAGGGGATCTGGTGGGAATCGTGTAGACAGTCATTATCGTGGATGTGCAGTGCCTGTAATCTGGAGCCCAAAGCCCGGATCATATTGGCGGCACCCGAGCCGGAGCCCTTCATTTCCGCGTGCCCCAGATCCAGACAGGCCACAAAGCTGTCATCACCCACCGCATCCAAATGCTGGCAGAAGCTCTCGCTTGTGGCACAGGCAGCAAAGGTGGAGTGACCTTTTTCGTTATTCCAGTTCCACATATTTTCTGTTGCGATCTTCACATTACAGCCTTTGGCAAAGGGCAGGAGCTCAAAATACATCTGGGCATTTTCTTCTGGCGATTTGTTGTTATCCGGGTGGATAACACAGATCTCACCGCCGGCCTCGGCGGTGCATTCGATGGCCCGCTTTAAATAAGAACGGATCTCCGGGCAGCTTACCGGGAAGGGGGCGTGGGATTGATTGCAGCGTATGCCGTTATCCAGTCCAATCGCTTTCAATTCCCGGGCAAACTGTAAATACTGCCTTCCCGCCAGCGGGTGGCTGTTTTCCAGACACTTCCCGGAAGCCCAATCATAGCGGCACATGGAGAACATAGAAAAATCCCAAGCATCAAAGCCCGCCTTGGCATAGAGCTCGATGGCTTTATGTTCACCGACGATCCTTGCCGCCGATGCGATCTCTGTTGATGTTTTCATACCGACAACACCCCTCTTTTTTCCTGATTATAGCAGAATTTTTTGTAACAGGCAAGTTATATATTGTAAACAGTTGCATATTTAAGTTTTGCGGATTACAATGTAAAAAACTGATTAAGGCTGGAAAATTATGAGAACACCATCCGCTTGATTTTTCAGGCGGATGGTGTTTGATTCAATGTGTTATTTGTCAGCAATATTTCGGGCAACATACACACCGCTGGCAGAGGCGTGGGACAAGGAGTGGGTGATTCCGCTGCCGTCACCGATAATGTAAAGTCCGGGGTAGCGGGATTCCAGCTTTTCGTTGACCTCAACTTCCATATTGTAGAATTTGACCTCCACGCCGTAAAGCAGGGTGTCGTCATTGGCAGTGCCGGGTGCGACCTTATCCAGAGCGTAGATCATTTCAATGATGCCGTCTAATATCCGCTTGGGCAGAACCAGGCTCAGATCGCCGGGGGTGGCATTTAAGGTGGGGGTGATAAAGGCCTCTTCGATCCGTTTGGGGGTAGAACGCTGGCCCCGGATCAGATCGCCAAAGCGCTGCACGATCACACCGCCGCCTAACATATTGCTCAGCCTTGCAATGGATTCGCCGTAGCCGTTGGAATCCTTAAAGGGCTCGGAGAAATGCTTTGCTACCAGAAGGGCAAAATTGGTGTTTTCTGTCTGCTTTGCGGGATCTTCGTAGCTGTGGCCGTTGACGGTGATAATGCCGTTGGTGTTTTCATTGACGACGGCACCCTTGGGATTCATACAGAAGGTGCGTACCCGGTCACCGTATTTTTCTGTGCGGTAAACGATCTTGCTTTCATAAAGCTCATCGGTGATATGGGAAAAGACCTCAGAGGGAAGCTCTACCCGAACACCAATATCCACACGGGTGGATTCGGTGGGGATCATCAGCTCCTTGCAAACCTTTTCCATCCATTTACTGCCGCTGCGGCCTACGGAAATGATACATTTCTTGCAGGTAAAATACTGCTTGCCGCATTGTACAGAGTAACCGGCATCGTAAACGCCAACGGTTTCCACCGGGGTATCAAAATGGAATTCCACCTTGTCTTTAAGGTAGCTGTATAGATTCTTCAAAACAATGTAGTTGATATCTGTGCCCAAATGGCGAACAGAGGCATCCAAAAGATGCAGGTCGTTTTGAATGCAAACGGTCTTAAACCGGGTGCCGGCAGTGGAGTACAGCTTAGTGCCCTCACCGCCAAAACGCATATTGATATCGTCCACATAGCGCATCAGATCAAGCGCCTGCTTTTTGCCGATATATTCATAGAGAGTACCGCCAAAGTCGTTGGTGATATTGTATTTGCCGTCAGAAAAAGCGCCTGCACCGCCAAAACCGCTCATAATGCTGCAGCTTTTGCAGCCGATGCAGCTTTTGACCTTCTCACCGTCAATGGGACAGTGGCGCTGCTCCAAAGCGTGACCGGCTTCAAAAACAGCAACCTTCAGATCCTTTTTATGCTGCATCAGCTCATAGGCGGCAAAGATACCGCCGGGGCCCGCGCCAATAATAATCACATCATAATCCATAGGATTTCCTCCTGCGCACATAACTTCTATCATATTATACATTACTTTGAAAGACACATCAAGCAAAAATAAAAATCACCCATATGCTGCGTATAACAGGTAAGGCGGGGGCAAGCCCCCGCCTTGCAGTCTGTCAAAGAACCCCTGTTTTCATTGGAGAAAAAAAGGGGTTTTGGTGTATTTAGGTGTAAAAAGCAGTAATATTTGAGAGAAAAAGGAGTTATTCCAACTCCAATTTGCCAGCTTTTTCAGATTCATGGCAGCAT
>JAFTTQ010000027.1 GCA_017466665.1 Oscillospiraceae bacterium | reverse complement strand
CCGATGTGGGCATCGGCCCCTACGACCGCATTGTAATTAGTTTGGTAAGGTAAATTCCAATTTATGGCGGTATTGCGAAAATGGGATGGCTGTGGTATATTGAATGCAAGAAAGGTTATTTTCAGAGAAGGAGTCACAGGATGGATCCGAGAATATTAGAGCACCTTTGTGCTGTCACGGCGGAGGAGCAGGCGATCCTGCAGGGCCGAACAAGCATTGACCGGGATCTGTATATGCAGGGGCAGGATAACACGGTCAACAGCCGCAAGCTGTTAGCCTCCGGCAAGCTGATCACACTCCGCCCCCATACCCGTTTTATCGATTTTCCCCAGCACCGTCACGACTATGTGGAAATGATCTATATGTGCCAGGGGCAGACCACCCACCTTGTCAACGGCAAAACCATTTTGCTTCGGCAGGGGGAGCTGCTGCTGCTCAGCCAAAGCGCTGTGCATCAGGTATGCCGTGCCGGGGAGCAGGATGTGGCGGTGAATTTCATTGTGCTGCCTGATTTTTTCACCACCACGCTTTCTGTACTCGGTGAGGAGGAAACCCCGCTGCGCCGTTTTTTGGTGGACTGCCTTTGCGGGCAAAACAGCGGTCAAGGGTACCTGCATTTCCAAATTTCACAGGTCAAACCCCTGCAAAATTTAGTGGAAAATCTCATTTGGGCGCTGTTGTGGGATACACCCAACCGCCGCAAGGTCAGTCAAATGACTATGGCGACCCTGTTTTTGCAGCTTATCGGCAATATGGAGAGCCTGCACACGGAGGATGGGGAGGAAGCGGCTGTTTTACGAGTCCTGCGTTATGTGGAAAGCAATTATCTTCACGGCAGTCTTTCCGAGATCGCCGGGATACTGCACTATGATGTGTGCTCTCTGTCCCGGGAGATCAAGCGCAAGACCGGCAAGACCTATACCCAGATCATGCAGGATAAGCGCCTGGCGCAGGCAGCGTTTTTGCTGAAAAACACCGACCGGAATGTTTCAGATATCTCTCTGGCGGTGGGCTATGAGAATATCAGCTATTTTCACCGCATCTTTGCCGGGAGCTTTGGAAAATCCCCCCGGCAGTACAGACTGCAAGAGAGGACACTTTTTTAGATAAATCAGGATATTTTGTTTTTTTGATCTCTGTGATAAAATATATGTATTATGGGAAAGGAGCAGTTTTATGAACTACTGTCTTGCAATCGACATCGGCGCTTCCTCTGGTCGGCATATCGTTGGCTGGCAGGAAAACGGCACCATCATGACCCGGGAGGTATACCGGTTTCCCAACGGGGTAAAGAATCAGGACGGTCACCTTGTGTGGGATATGAAAGCCCTTTTGGAGAGCGTGATCTCCGGCATTCAGGCGGCATTTTCGGAGTACCCTGATATCAAGAGCCTTTCTGTGGATACCTGGGGCGTAGACTATGTGCTGCTTCAGGGCGATGAGGAAAAGTGGCCCTGCTATGCCTACCGGGACAGCCGTACAGAAAAATCCATCCCCGAGGTACATAAGATCATTCCTTTTGCGGAGCTGTACAGTCATACCGGCATCCAGTTCCAGAGCTTTAATACCATCTACCAGCTTTACGACGATAAAATGAACGGCAGATTGGAAGGTGTGACGGACACTCTGATGATCCCGGAATACCTGATGTATAAGCTGTGCGGTGTGAAGGCACGGGAGTATACAGAAGCCACCACCGGCGGTATGGTGAGTGCCCAGACCGGCGAATTTGATATGCAGATCGTTGACCGTTTGGGGCTTCCCCGGCACCTGTTCCCCAAGCTGTCCCAGCCCGGCACAGTTTTGGGTGATCTGCTGCCTGAAATAGCCGAAAGGGTAGGGGGCAACTGCTCTGTTGTGCTGTGCGCCACCCATGATACCGGCTCTGCGGTGGAGGGCATTCCCATGGAGGGAAATCAGCCCTTTATCTCCTCCGGCACCTGGAGCCTTTTGGGCGTGAAGATCCCTAAGCCCCTTACCGACGAGGGCAGCTACCAGGCAAACTATTCCAACGAAGGCGGCGTAGGCTATACCCGCTACCTGAAAAATATTATGGGTATGTGGCTCATTAACGAGCTGCGGAAGGATCTGTGCCCCAATACCCCCTTCCCGGATATTGTGGAAATGGCAGAAAATTCCGATTGCGATATCCTTGTGGATGCCAATGCCCAGGAGTTTTTGGCACCTGAGAGTATGAAAGCTGCCTTTGACCGGGCAACCGGCGGCAGGCTTGAAAACACCGGCGACTATTTCCGGTGCGCCTACCGCAGCCTGGCGGTCTGCTACCGGGATGCTCTTAACAATCTGGAAAAGAATACCGGCACCAAGTATGATGCGCTTTACATCGTAGGCGGCGGCGCAAAGAATCAATTCCTGAACCGCCTGACGGAAGAGGCAACCGGCAAAAAAGTCATTGCATTACCCATTGAAGCTACGGCTTTGGGCAATTTGAAAGTACAACTGGAGGTAAAATGATATGAGCTATCAGGAAGCAAAGGCAAAATACGAAAATCTTGGCATTGATGTGGAGGCAGCCCTCCAAAAGCTGCAAACTGTGCCAGTGGCACTGCACTGCTGGCAGGGTGACGATGTCCGCGGCTTTGATACCGACCCCAACAAGCCCCTGACCGGCGGCATTCAGACCACCGGCAACTACCCCGGCAGAGCACGCACCCCCGAGGAGCTGATGGCTGACATCGATCAGGTGATCGCCCTGGTGCCCGGTCAGGTGAAGATGAACCTGCACGCCAGCTACGCCATTTTTGACGAGGAAAACGGCGGCTGGGTTGACCGGGACAAGTTAGAGCCCAAGCACTTCAAAAAGTGGGTGGATTTCTGCAAGGAAAGAAAGCTGGGCTGTGATTTCAACCCTACCTTCTTCTCCCATCCCAACTGCGACCCCCTGACTCTTTCCAGCACCAATGAGGAAACCCGCAAATTCTGGGTAGAGCACGGCAAGGCAAGTATCCGCATCTCCCAGTATCTGGCTGACGAATTGGGTATGCCCTGCGTTATGAATATCTGGACGGGCGACGGCTTTAAGGATATTCCCGCTGACCGCATTGGCCCTCGTATGCGCTACAAGCAGTCCTTTGACGAGATCCTCTCCGAGCCTTTTGACAAGGAAAAGGTATACCCCTGTGCCGAGAGCAAGGTCTTCGGCATCGGCGTGGAGAGCTACACCGTTGGCTCTGCTGAGTGGTGCCTGAAGTATGCCGACAGCCGGGAGGACTGCATCAGCCTGTTTGACAACGGTCACTATCACCCCACAGAGGTGGTTTCCGATAAGCTGTCCTCCGTGCTGGCATTTGATAAGAAGGTGGCTCTGCACGTGACCCGCGGTGTTCGTTGGGATTCCGACCACGTGGTTCTGTTTGACGATGAGACCAAGGAGATCTGCAAGGAGGTCGTCCGCTGCGGTATTGATAAGGTGTTTATCGCACTGGATTATTTCGATGCCTCCATCAACCGCATTTCCGCTTGGGTCACTGGCTTCCGCAATGTGCAGAAGGCGCTGCTGTTTGCCATGCTCCAGCCCCAGGCTCAGCTCAAGAAGCTGCAGGATGACGGCAACTGGACAGAGCTGATGGTGGTTCAGGAAGAGATGAAGACCATGCCCTTTGGCGAGATTTGGGACGAGTACTGTGCCCGCTGCGGCAAGCCTGCTGACGGTCAGTGGTTCGGTCAGATCAAGCAGTACGAGCAGGAAGTCCTCTCTAAGAGAGTATAAACTGGAGGTCTAAGAATGTACAGTAATCAGCTTGCCGCACTGGCGGCAATGTCCAATGAGTACGGTAAAAACCCGGAATATGTCCTTGCCGGCGGCGGCAATACTTCCTTTAAGAGTGCTGACCGCCTGTGGGTCAAGGGCTCCGGCACCAGTCTTGCCACCATTAAGCCCGAGGACTTTGTGGTTTTGGAGCGCCCTTTGCTGGGTGCAATGTGGTCTAAGACATACCCCGAAAATGAGGAAGACCGGGAGGCGGATGTATTAAAGGATATGATGTACGCCCGTGTCCGGGGTGAAAACCGCCGTCCCTCCGTGGAAACCCTGCTCCACGACCTGTTCCCCCAGAGCTATGTGCTCCACGTACATCCCACCCTGGTCAATGGCCTGACCTGCTCTGTGGAAGGGGAGAAGGCTATGAAGCGGCTGCTGCCCAACGCGGTTTGGGTGGATGCCTGCAAGCCCGGCTACATCCTGGCGCTTGCCTGCAAGCAGGTGATGGATGCCTATAAGGCAGAAAAAGGCAAGGATGTGGAGGTTTTGTTCCTGCAAAACCACGGCATTTTCTTTGCCGCTGACACTGTGGAAGCCATTGACGCACTGGCAGAGAATGTTATGAACACCCTCAAGGGTGCAGTTTCCCGTGAGCTTGCGCTGGAGGAAAGCGACTTTGATGTGGAAAAGGTGGTTGCCATTTCTCCTGTGCTGCGTATGCTCTACGGTGAGAATCAGCCTGCTACCGTGAAATTTACCGTCAACCCTGAGATCCTTGCCTACGATCCTGCTACCAAGAGCCTATCTCCCGACCACATTGTTTATGCTAAGGCAAAGCAGCTTGTGCTGCCGGAGGATGTGACTCAGGATCAGGTTAAGGAGCTGTTCCTGGCCTTCACCGCTGAAAACGGCTATAAGCCCAAGATCGTCTTTGCCAAGGGCTTGGGTATGTTCTCCTGCGGCAATACCATCCAGGAGGCCGTTACCGCTCAGGAAGTGATGCTGGATGCCATTAAGGTGGTTGCCTATGCTAAGTCCTTTGGCGGTGTCAGCGTGATGCCTGATTTCCTCATTGACTTTATTGTTAATTGGGAAGTGGAGAGCTACCGTTCCAAGGTCTCCCTGGCCTCTGGCAATGCCAAGCGGATGGCCAATAAGGTCACCGTGGTCACCGGCGGCGCCCAGGGCTTCGGCAAGGGTATTGCGGAAGCTATGGCTGAGGAGGGTGCCTATCTTGTTATTGCGGATATGAACTTAGAGGGCGCTAAGGCTACCGCCGCCCAGTTCGGCAATAAGGGCTTGGCTGTGGCTGTCAATGTTTCTGACGAAGCATCCGTCAAGAACCTGCTGGATCAGGTGGTTCTGCACTTTGGCGGCGTGGATGTGTTTATCAGCAATGCAGGTGTTGCCCGTGCCGGCGGCTTGGACGAGATGACCAAGCAGACCTTTGAGTTTGTCACCGCTGTCAACTACACCGGCTACTTCCTGTGCGCCAAGTACGCTTCCGCAGTGATGCGCTTGCAGCACAAGTACGCTCCCGATTATATGATGGATATTGTGGAGGTCAACTCCAAGTCCGGCCTGCTGGGCTCCAATAAGAACTTTGCCTACGCAGGCTCCAAGTTCGGCGGCATTGGCCTGACCCAGTCCTTTGCCATGGAGCTGGCGCCCTATAATGTAAAGGTAAACGCGGTCTGCCCCGGTAACTACCTCAATGGCCCCCTGTGGTCTGATCCGGAAAGAGGTCTTTTTGTCCAGTACCTCAATGCCGGCAAGGTGCCCGGTGCCAAGACTGTGGAGGATGTGCGCCGGTTCTATGAGAGCAAGGTGCCTCTGAACCGCGGCTGTGAGCCCATCGACGTAGCCCGTGCCATCTGCTACATCGTGGAGCAGACCTATGAAACCGGCCAGGCAGTGCCTGTCACCGGCGGCCAGGAAATGCTGAACTAAGAGGAAATGCTATGACGATCAACGAATTGCGTGAAATTTATGAAAAGACTCTCCGTGGGGAATTGCCTGCCCCGGAGGAT
>JAFTTQ010000026.1 GCA_017466665.1 Oscillospiraceae bacterium | reverse complement strand
CTTTTATCAAATGAAGAATTTGCGCTCCATCATTTCACGGGCAGGCCGGCAGATGGCAAGAAAAATCAAAAATCCGCCAAACAGTACCATAGCCCCCATAGGATAAAAAGACCAGTAGGTGAAATTCACCCGGTCAAAGGTAAGATACATCAAAAGCTCCATCACGGGAATAAACAGTCCCACAGCAACTGCAGCCCCGCCATAGATGTAAAGCCTGCCCCGGCGGACATACCGGGTCAGTGTCACTACGGCTGTGACTACCAGCGCGAAAAAGCCGGTGATTGGAAATGCAAAGCTTAAAAACCAGCGTCCGCCCACCGCATAATTGATATACAGCAGGTACACCCCCACCAGAGCAAAATCGATGGGCACAAAGATCACGGGATTGGGGGCTTTAAACCAAAAGGGAAGGACGATCGCCGTATAAAGCAGGATCAACGCACCGATGACATAGCCTGACCAGGTGATCTGCCCATGCGCCGGCAGATCGCACAGCAGTACGACCAACAGCGGCAGTAAAAACACCGTCAATACCAGCACCCGGATACCCCAGGGGCTGACCTCCTTGGGCGGATATTGATGGGCAGGATACAATCCCTCCGTCACCGTTCGTTGCAGCTTCGGGTGGTAGACCTCCAAGCCGCACAGAGGGCAGGCTTTCTCAGAATCCGCCAGCTTTACACCACAGGATATACAATACATACGCTTAACCTCCCTTGCCGTTGCTGCTGACCTGTACAGCAATTCCCAGCTCCTGCAGCACCTTAAAAAACGCTTCTTCCAACTGGGGCTCACGGGTATTTCGGATGAAATTGATATAAAGTGAGTCCTTAAAAGACACCACGCCGCAATTATATGGCGCCGTTGCCTGAACGCCTAAAATAAAGTCCAGACGCTGCACATATTCGGTCATTACTTCCGGGAGCTGCACCGCTCCCAGATTGGAAAGGCTCAGGCAGGATTTTCGCTCACCCACGGCCTTGAATACCGCCTTCATCACCATATTTTTAATAAAAAGCGGCATTATTTTCACGATCCAAAGGCGTTCGGAGTTTACATTGGCAGCGATCATCATTGCCATTTTCCGGGGCGTGATCTCCAAACCCATCCAGTGATGGACGGTTTTGCAGATATCGGCAAAATCATACTCTCCCAGCCGGGGATCGATCTGGGGCGTAGTGTACAGGGCAAAATTCCGCAAAGAGCTGCTGGGGAATATCTTCCGCAAATTGATGGGAAGCTGCACCTTGATCGCCTTTCGCCGGCGAATATTAGGCACCTGCTTTTTCTGAAGCTGCTGCAGAGCCTGCATCATCACGGCGCACAGAAACGCCGTCACCGTCACACCGTATTCGTGGGCTTTTTGGAGCACCTCCGGGCTGGAAAGCTCAAAGCAGATCAAATTCAGATAACCGTCCTGTTCGGGAGTGCCCATAAGACGCCAGGCGTCGTCTTCCTTTCGGCTGGCATTGACAGGCCCAGCATATTTTTGAAAGCTGTCCTCCAATTCCCCGTCCGAGGGCTCCTCCAATCTGCCCAAAACCCCTGCCTCAGCAGGGATGGAAAGACCGTATTTTTGCTGCAGATACTCCGCAACCAGGGTCTTCAAAAACACCATTCCGCCGGTGCCGTCGGTCAGGGAGTGAAAGAACTCCACAGCCACCCGGCTTTTGTAGACGATCACACGCAGCGCACATTGCCGTGCCTCTTTTTTGGACATTTTCGTCAAAGGGTAGCTGACCTCCTGACGAATGGTAGGCGCCTGCTCAAGCTGCTGTAAATAGTACCAAAAAACACCCCGGCGCAGCCGTGCCGCAATGGAGGGAAAGCGCCGAACTGTCACATCCAGTGCCGACTGCATCACATCCCTGTCGATCTCCTCCGTCAGGGTTGCGGACAGGCGGAACACATTGCTCCAATTCTGATTCCGGGCAGCGGGGTAGATCTTTGCCGCATTGTCCAGCCGCATCCAGCGCAGTTTTTTCTCCTGACTGAGATAACGGTTCAGAAAACGGTTGATCTCGTTAAAATCGTCCTGATCCTCCTTGATGCCGTAGACCACATAGGCGTGCCAGCGGTCAGGCTTGACGATCAGCCGGCTTTGACTGCCGTGCTCCGTCAGCTTGCGGTGCAGATCTTGGGCATCCGACAAAAGCAGCTCGTTTTTTGCCGCAAAGATCAGGGATGGTGGCATTTCAGAAAGTTTTGCGAAAACAGGGGAAATCATAGGATCCTCCCGGTTTTCTGCATAGCATTTTACACAGTATTCTAAAAACTCGTTGGTTAAAGAGGGATCGCTTTCCTGATTCTCCTGATAGGATGCTCCGCCGAGGGTCAGATCCACCCAGGGCGATATTCCGATTATGCAGCTTGGCTGCTCCATTTCCAGCTCCCGCAGCTTCAGGCACAGGCTGTAACACAGCCCGCCGCCGGCACTTTCCCCGCATAATGCAATATGGGAAGGGGCGTAACCCTTGTCCAGCAAATACCGGTAAGCAGTGAGCGCATCCTCCAAGGCCGCCGGGAATGGGTGCTCCGGTGCCAAACGGTAGCCGGGGCAGAACACCTTCACGCCAAACCGCTCTGCTAAGGTAATGCCAAAGCCCTTGGCATAATCGGTACTGCCGCAGGTGTAGCCGCCACCGTGCAGATACAGGATCACACCCTGCCGCCGTTCATCCTTAGGGGTGACCCAGAAGCCGGTAAAATCCGGGAATTTATGCTCCTTAAGCACGAAACGTCCGGCCTTTGCTGCGCCCATCAGCTCGCCCACCAGATCCTGCCCCTTGCGCATGGTTTCCAGCGAGCAGCTTTTCAGAAGGGGCTTTAACAGTGCCATCTGAGAGCGGATCGTTTTCGGGGACAGAGCCATATCATCACTTCCTTGCTATCACTTTTTAAAGAACGCCACCGCAATGGCACCGGGGCCCGCGTGGGTGCCGATCACACTGCCGATGGGGGCAAAACGCAAGCTGTCTGTGCCCGTTTCCCAAAGGGCTTTGCTGTCTTCCACATATTTTTGCAGCAACAGATCCGAAAGCCCGGTATAGCCCAAAAGCAGGGGCTTTTTAAAATCCACACCGCCGGCCTTTTCGATTTCCTGTACCAATAGGTTATTGCCCTGCCTGGAGCCACGGGCTTTGCCCAATATCTTGATCTCACCGTCATCCAGGCTGATAACAGGCTTAATGGAGAGCAGTGAGCCGGCAAATGCAACGGCCTTGGAAATTCTGCCGCCCTTTTTTAGGTATTCCAGGGTGTCCAGCATTGCCACAATACAAACCTTTTCCCGTTCCCGCTCTATCCGCTCTGCGATGGCGGATGCGTCCATTCCGCTGTCAGCCAGCCACAGAGCCAGCTCTGCCAGAATACCGGCACCGATGGCTGCCGACTGGGTATCCACCACAAAGATCTGATCGCCATAATCCTCGGCGGCGATCACGGCGCTCTGATAGGTGCCGGAGAGCTTGGAGGAGATGGTCAGCACCACGGCGCTGTCTCCCTCTGCCGTGATCCTTTCATAAAGCCCGGTAAAGGCAGCGGGAGTCGCCTGACTGGTGGTAGGCAGCACATCGCTTTCGATCAGCTTTTCGTAAAAGGTCTTATGGTCAATGGTCACGCCATCGATATATTCTTCGTCACCAAAATGCACCGTCAGTGGAACGACCTCCAGCCTTGGAAGGATCGATGCACTGACATCGGCTGTGGAATCCACGATAATTCTAACTGACATAATGTTGTCTCCTTTTTATTCCGGCAAACCCTGACGACTCAGGCTTCGCAAATTTTCTGTAATGGATGTCAGTGACTGGTAAAACACTGCCCGGTCTTCATCGGATACATCCTTACCTGCCAGCTCCACCGCCACTGACGCACGGCGGCAAACGTGTTCCGCTGCCTGAATGCCAAGCTCTGTCAGCAGAATTTTAGCCCGGTAGGAATTTCCCTTTTCCCGAACCACAAGTCCCTTTTCCTGCATCGCTGACAGGCAGCGGGATACATCCGCCTTATCCCTGCCGCACAGCTCACACAGCCGGGCTGCCGTCAGCCCCTCAGGATTGTGCTGCAATACTACCAAATAAATGGCATAGGGCCCTTTTAACCCGTACTTGCTCATTTCCTCCGCCGCCAGCTTGTGCCAGCACCGGGATATTTCAAAAAGCGATAAAGAAAACCGCCGAAAACGATCTACCATAGCATTCTACCCCTTTATTTCCGTTGTGATCCTATTATATACGTTATTTGTTGAAAAGTCAACATCTTATCCCCGATCCTACCCAAAATCGGAATATACCTTACTAATGACCACCCGATAAAAACCTCCCTCTGATGAGGGAGGTGGCACGGCGTTAGCCGTGACGGAGGGAGAGAATTGTATTGGTATTTCTTGTTTTTCTCTCCCCCAGTCACGCTGTTCGCGTGACAGCCCCCTCGTCAGAGGGGGCTTTTAAAGCGGTGCGATAAACAATAATTCAGATCACAATAGTGGATTGATCTGCCTGGGGGAGGAATGACGCAAATCTCTTTTGGTTATCATACAATAGAGTGTTTTAAAAATGTTCACATTTTATTTATCTAAGGTTTAGAAAAAACTGGTAAAATACCCTTTCCGGAAAGGATGAAAAGGATGAAAAAGGTTTCTAAGGCCTTGCTTACCGGTGCCGGGGCAGCGGTGGTGGGTGCGGCGGCAGCCACAGCGGCAGCATACGCATCCACAAAGCAGCTTGTGAAGATCGCTATGGATCGTCAGCAGCCCAGGCTGATGGAGCGGGAAAAGACCCGGGATCAGCTCCGGGGCTACCTGAACTGCGATGAATTTTTGGATGAAATGGAAGCAGGCGCGGAAAGACTGGAAACTACGCCCCATGATACTGTGCGGCTTACCAGCTATGATGGGCAGTGCCTTGTAGGGCATTGGTTTGCCTGCAATGCTCCCAAAAGAATCATCATTGCCATGCACGGCTGGAGATCCGGCTGGTCATCGGATTTTGGCACCATTGCCCCCTTTTGGCATAAAAATGGCTGCTGTGTTCTCTACGCCGAGCAGCGTGGACAGGGCAGCAGCGGCGGAGAATATATCGGTTTTGGTATGATGGAGCGCTATGACTGCCTGGAGTGGATTAAATGGGTCAATTCCCATTGGGGGCAGGAGCTGCCTGTGTACCTTGCCGGGGTGTCCATGGGGGCAACTACGGTGCTGATGACCGCCGACCTGGAGCTGCCTTCCAACGTACGGGGCATTATGGCAGACTGCGGCTTTACCTCAGCCCACGATATTTGGAAGCACGTGGCAGAGAACAATCTGCACCTATCCTACAATATCCACGGCGGTGTCGCAGACCAGCTATGCCGTCAAAAGATTCAAATGGGCACCAAGGATTGCAGCACCGTGGCATCCTTAAAAAACAGCAAGGTTCCAATTCTGTTTGCCCACGGCACCAGTGACCATTTTGTGCCGGTGGATATGACCTACCAAAACTACCAGGCTTGCAGCGCACCGAAAACGCTTTTGATCGTGCCCGGTGCGGATCACGGTATGAGTCATTATTTGGAAAAGGCGCGCTACGAACAGGCAATGCTGGATTTTTGGAATACTTGGGATGATAGAAGGGAAGAAAAATGAAGAAAAGGCTGTCTTATCGATGTTACCGGGTGATCCGGTGGTTTGTGAAGCTGTTTTACCCCAAAATCCAGATAAAAGGGGAGGAGAATCTGCCGGATACCCCTTGCCTGGTGGTGGCAAACCACAGCCAGATGAATGGGCCGATTGCCTGTGAGCTGTATTTTCCCGGTAAGCGGTATACCTGGTGCATCGGGCAGATGATGCACTTGAAGGAGGTTCCGGAGTATGCCTTTCAGGATTTTTGGGCAGAAAAGCCCTGGTATATCCGGTGGTTTTATAAAATGCTGTCCTATTTGATCGCGCCGGTGTCGGTATGCGTGTTCAATAATGCCAATACCATTGCGGTGTATAAGGATGCCCGGATCATTTCCACCTTTAAAAACACCGTTAAGCGGCTTTCTGAGGGTGCCAATGTGGTGATCTTCCCGGAGCACGATGTGCCCCATAACCACATTATCTGCGATTTTCAGGATAAGTTCATTGATATTGCAAGGCTTTATTATAAAAAGACCGGGCAGGCGCTGAGCTTTGTGCCGATGTACATAGCCCCCAGCCTGAAAACGATGTATATTGGCAAGCCGACCCAGTTTTGCAGTTCTGAGCCAATAGATGGGGAAAGAAGCAGAATTTGCAATTATCTGAAAGCGGAAATCACTAATATGGCAGTATCGCTGCCAACTCACCGGGTCGTGCCCTATAAAAATTTACCCCAAAAGCAATACCCATACAATAAATGATTGTTTATTGCATCGGCCCCTACGACCGCATTATAATTGGTTAGTACGATAAATTCCAATTTACAAGGAGGGAGAATATGCGCAGGAAGCCGGAGGTGGATTACAGTCAGTTTCGCCTCAAGAAGATCAACGACCCGGAATACGCCCATCTGAAATTGCTGCTGGGCTGGGTCTTTTATTTCACGTTTTACGCCTTGACCGAGGCGTTCATTCCCTATGACCGCTGTACGGTGATTTACAGCCCACTGGATGATGTGATCCCGTTTTGCGAGTATTTTATCGTTCCATATGTACTCTGGTATGCTTTGGTGGCAGGTTCTTTGCTGTATTTTTTGCTTTTTCATATAAAAAGCTTTAAAAATCTGCAGAAATATATTATAATAACTCAGGTTGTGGCGATGACCGTTTATATCCTATTCCCCAACCGTCAGGATCTGCGTCCTCAGAGTTTTCCCCGGGATAACATTTTTACCCAGATCGTTGGACTTCTGTACAGTCTGGATACCAGCACCAATGTGTGCCCCTCGCTGCATGTAGCCTATTCGATTGCCATTGCCTCTGTCTGGACGAAGGAAAGAGATGTGCATTGGACTGTGAAAACAGCCATTGTGATCTTTGTGATCCTGGTCTGCCTGTCCACCGTGTTTTTAAAGCAGCATTCTGTGGTTGACGGCTTTGCCGCCATCCTGGTCTGCCTGTTTGCCGAGTGGTGGGTATTTTATAGGAGACGATGACCACATCGTCCCGGGAATGTAAGAAAAACGAAAGGATCAAAAGACAGAATGGGTAAGAAGTTTGGCGACAGAAAAGATGGTGTTTTACTAAAAAATATCACGGCAATGCATTATGTGATGCCCCTCATGTATCCCAACCGCTGCGATAACGAGGCATTTATCTCCGAGCGGATCGACCTGACCAACATTATGGCGTACCTGGAGAAGAAAAATGCCGGCGACCCGGAGTACAAGTACAATTTGTTCCAGATTATGGTGACGGCAATGCTGAAAACCATCACATTGCGTCCGAAGATGAACCGGTTTATTGCCAATAAATCCATGTACCAGCGCAATGAGGTCTCCGCTGCCTTTACCATTAAGAAAATATTCTCCGATAACGGTGCCGAATCCCTGGCGATCATCCGCAGCAAGCCCACGGATACCATCGACACCATACATAATGAGATCCTGCGGCAGATCTCCATTGGCCGCAGTGATACCCAGGTGGACGCGGGAACGGCAAGCCTGGAGGCAGTGAAAAGCCTGCCCCGTTTTCTGGTGAAATTTGTGGGCTGGGCAGCCCGGCTTTTGGATCGCCATGGCTGGATGCCCTATGATGTTATTAAGGGTGACCCCTATTATTCCTCCGTGGTGCTGACAAACCTTGGCTCGATCCAGCTTCACGCCGGCTATCACCACCTGACCAACTGGGGAACAAACTCCGTGTTCTGCGCCATCGGTGAGATCAAAAAACGCCCCTTCTATGATGACGAAGGCAATGTGACTATGCGTACCAGTGTGGATCTGGGTCTGACCATTGATGAGCGGATCGCCGACGGCTATTATTACTCCAGAACCGTGCAGCTTTTAAAAACACTGCTGGAAAACCCTGAGCTTTTGGAAAAACCACTGAATGAAGAGGTAGAACTGGTATGCACGAGATAACCGCGAAAACTCCCTGGAAGGACTATATGGGCGATGTGCCCATGCACATTGAATATTTCCAGGGGTCTATGTTTGAGGCAGTGGAAAACATTGCGAAAAAATACCCCAAAAATGTGGCATTTGATTTTATGGGCAAGTCCACCTCCTACCCGGAGCTTGTCAGCAATGTGGAAGCCTGTGCCAAGTCCCTGAAGGCGATCGGTGTTGGGGCGGGGGACAGGGTCACCATTGCAATGCCCAACTGCCCTCAGGCAATCTATATGTTCTATGCCATTAACCGGATCGGCGCACTGGCGAATATGATCCACCCCCTGTCAGCGGAAAAGGAAATTGAATTTTATCTCAATGAATCCGATTCTGTGGCAGCCATTACCCTGGATCAGTTTTACGGAAAATTCGCCAATATCCGCCCAAATACCAAGCTGCAGCATCTCATTATCGCTTCCATCGGGGATGCCCTTTCTCCTGTTATGAAGGTGGGCTACGCTCTGACCCAGGGCAGAAAAATCCCCAAGCTCCCGGCAGACGCGCCTGTGATCCGCTGGAAGGATTTTTTGAACAAGGGAAAAGCCTGCTCAGGAGAATATGCTGTTAAGCGGGTAGGGGAGGATCCGGCGGTGATCCTCTATTCCGGCGGTACTACCGGCACCACCAAAGGCATCGTGCTGACGAA
Organism: Oscillospiraceae bacterium; assembly: GCA_017466665.1. Lineage (GTDB taxonomy): Bacteria > Bacillota > Clostridia > Oscillospirales > Oscillospiraceae > Faecousia. The sequence goes on along the minus strand of JAFTTQ010000026.1, from coordinate 1,174 downwards.
CCTGAATTTCAACGCCCTGAGCCAGCAGGTGGTGGCGGCAAACCAAATGTTCCGTCCCGGGGATAAGATGCTGGCGGCAATGCCTATTTTCCACGGCTTCGGCTTGGGCGTGTGTATCCATACCATGCTGACCCAAGGCGGGCGCTGCATTTTGGTGCCTAAGTTTACCCCCAAGAGCTATGCCAAGGATCTGGTGAAGAACCGCTGCAACTTTATCGCCGGCGTGCCCACCCTTTATGAAGCCTTGCTGCGGCTGCCGGATATGGATGGCGCGGATCTGAGCTGCCTGAAGGGCGTGTTCTCCGGCGGTGACAGTCTTTCCATTGAGCTGAAAAAGAAGCTGGATAAATTCCTGTATGACCATAAGGCATCCATTCAGGTTCGTGAGGGCTACGGCACCACCGAAACTGTGACGGCCTGCTGCCTGACTCCCAGCCATATGCATAAGGAGGGCTCTATCGGCTTGCCCTTCCCGGATACATATATCAAGATCGTTTCTCCCGGCACCGACTATGAGCTGCCCTATGGGCAGGAGGGCGAGATATTACTTGCTGGCCCCACGGTGATGAAGGAGTATATGAATCATCCCCAGGAGACCGCTATGACCTTGCAGACCCATTCTGATGGCCTGACCTGGGTGTATACCGGCGATCTGGGTGTGATGGATGAGCAGGGCTTTGTGTTCTTCAAGGGCAGAGCCAAGCGGATGATCATTACCTCCGGCTATAATGTGTACCCGGCACAGATTGAGAATATCCTGGATGCCCATGAAAAGGTGCAGATGAGCTGTGTCATTGGAATTCCCGATGCCTATAAGATGCAGAAGGTCAAGGCATTTGTGAAGCTGGCATCCGGTGTTCAGCCCAGTGACGGGGTGAAGCAGGAGCTGATGGAGCACTGCCGTAAACATGTTGCCAAATACGCCATGCCCTACGATATCGAGTTCCGGGAGGATATGCCCAAAACCCTGGTGGGAAAGGTGGCATACCGGGTCTTGGAGGAACTGGAGCTGAATAAGCTGAAAGAACAAAGCTAAATTATTGTTTACCTTATTACACGCTCCCCCTTTGGGGGAGCTGTCAGCGTAGCTGACTGAGAGGGCAAAATACCTAAAAGCCCTCTCCGTCAGCCCTTACGGGCTGCCACCTCTCCCATAGGGAGAGGGTGTACGCAT
>JAFTTQ010000025.1 GCA_017466665.1 Oscillospiraceae bacterium | reverse complement strand
TTGATGGCGTCGCAGACCAGGTCGGTGTTCAGAGCCTCCAAAAGGGTCTTACCGATCAGGATCTCGGAAGCCATAGCGGCGGAGTGGGTCATGCCGGAGCAGCCCAGAGTCTCAACCAGAGCCTCCTCGATGATGCCCTCCTTCACGTTCAGGGTCAGCTTGCAGCAGCCCTGCTGAGGGGCGCACCAGCCGATGCCGTGGGTGAAGCCGCTGACATCTTTAATTTCCTTGACCTGTACCCACTTACCCTCTTCGGGAATGGGAGCGGGGCCGTGGTAGGCACCCTTACCCACGGGGCACATGTGCTGTACTTCAGTACTGTAAATCATGGCTTATTTTCCTTTCTTTGAAAGGCGGGATCCCGCCTTTATTAAAATTTCCGAAAATATTATACAGACTTCCCCATCAAAAGTCAATCACCGCCCTTTAAAAAATTGATTTTCCGATGTAAAAGTCGATATTGATACATAAATAACCTGTTTTGGAACGGATCTGCCAGAAATCCATTTGCTTTTTCATCCATTATATGGTATAGTATGGGCTGATGGACTTTGCCCATCCAATAAAAAACGAGGTGAATTTCCTATGTATATCGAAAAGGCGGCATTTGCTTTTCAAACAGACGGCGCCCCTGTCGACTGCAAGGCATTTGGCCACGGACACATCAATAACACCTTCTGCGTCACCACCGATTCCGGTGCCAAATATGTTCTGCAGAGGATCAACAAATATGTTTTTAAAAACCCCATCCGGGTCATGGCGAACACCAGCTCCGTCACAAACTACCTGCGTCAGCGGGTGGAGGATCCCCGTATGACCCTGCATTTTTTACCCACAAAGGATGGAAGATACTACTATAAAAGCTGTGATGGCGAATTTTGGCGTATGTACGACTTTGTTGGCGGCTTTACCCTGGATATGCCGGAAAGCGACGAGGACTTCTATCAAAGCGCCCTTGCCTTCGGCAGATTTCAGGAGCTTTTATCCGACTACCCCGCTGACACCCTTTATGAGATCATCCCCAATTTCCACAACACCGTAGACCGCTATGTGCAGTTTAAGGAATCTGTGGATATGGATATTGTATGCCGGGCCGACGAGGTTCGGGAGGACATTCAATTTCTGCTGGAACGGGAAGAAAAGGGCGGCACCCTGCAAAAGATGCTCACTGCCGGTCTTCTCCCTCTCCGTGTCACCCACAACGACACCAAGCTGAACAATGTTCTTTTGGACACCGCTACCCGCAAGAGCCTGTGTGTACTGGATCTTGACACCGTTATGCCCGGCTCCAGCCTGTACGACTTTGGCGATTCCATCCGTTTCGGTGCCGCCACTGCCGCCGAGGACGAGCCTGACACCTCGAAAATGTCTTTGGATCTGCACCTGTTTGAGGTCTACACCAAGGGCTTTTTGGAGGCCGCCCCCTCCCTGACGGATATGGAAGTGACCATGCTGCCCTTAGGCGCTTACATTATGACCCTGGAATTGGCTGTCCGTTTCCTGAAAGACTACCTGGACGGCGACCTTTATTTCAGCAAGATCGCATACCCGGAGCACAATCTTGTCCGTGCCCGCAGCCAGATCGCGCTGGTCAAGGATATGGAGAAAAAATGGACACAAATGAACCTGATCGTAGCAAAGGTCGCTGACCAGGTTCGCCGCAAATAATACATAGCTTTTGGAGGCACGCAATATGCAATACTTAGGCGTAAATTATGAAATGAAATACACGCCTGCCCTGGATCCCGGGTTTATTCCCTTCGGCATCTGGGCAGACGCTTACCGCAAGGGTGCCAAAAAGCCCCTTTCCGTAGCAGTGGAGCGCAATGGCGGCTATATCAGCGTCCGCAACACCTTCATCCACGGCACGGAGGATATGTTTGATGCCGACTACCGGTATGTGGAGCGGTATGTGAAATTTCTGCTGTGGTCGATCGGCGGTTTCCGGGTCTACATCTGCGGCGACTCCCCCATTGCCCAAAAGCTGCAAAAGGCCTACGCCGAAAACGGCGAGCGGGCATTTGACTATGATTTCTTCCAAAAGCTATATGAGCGGGAATTGGAGATCATCGACCTGCCTTTAGACCAGTGTCCCCAGGCTTACGAGGTGGCACAGCCCATCGGCGGTCACCTGGATGGCTGCCGCATTGGCTTTGATGCCGGTGGCTCTGACCGGAAGGTCTCCGCGGTGATCGATGGCGAGTGCGTCTACTCCGAGGAGGTGGTCTGGCATCCCAAGAAAAATCCCGACCCTAATTATCAGTATGAGGGCATCCTGGATTCCTTCCGCACTGCTGCCTCCAAAATGCCCCGGGTGGATGCCATCGGCGTATCCTCTGCCGGTGTGTTCATCGGCAACGCCCCTATGATCTCCAGTATTTTCTACTGCGTGCCCAGAGAGCGCTGGGATGAGGTCAAGACCGTATTTGACCGTGCTGCCGCTGAGATCGGTGATGTACCTATCGTAGTTGCCAACGACGGCGACGTATCTGCCCTTGCCGGCGCTATGGGTATGAACGTTGGCTCCATTATGGGTATGGCTATGGGCACCAGCGAGGCTGTGGGCTATGTGGACAAAGATAAAAATGTCCTTGGCTGGATCAATGAGCTGGCATTTGCCCCTGTTGATCTGAATGAAAACGCAATGCAGGATGAATGGTCTACGGATTTTGGCGTAGGCTGCAAATACTTCTCTCAGGACGCTGTCAACAAGCTGGCACCCCGTGCCGGTATTGAGCTGGACGAGAGCCTCACCCCGGCTGAAAAGCTGAAGGTAGTGCAGGCACTGATGGAGCAGGACGACCCCAGAGCCGCTGCTGTCTACAAGGATATCGGCATTTATCTTGCCTATACCGTCCAGCAGTACTGCCAGTTCTACGACATCCACCATTTGATGCTTTTAGGCCGTGTTATGTCCGGCAAGGGCGGCGACCTGATCCTCAGCACCTGTAATCAGGTTTTACAGGACGAATTCCCTGCCCTGGCTGAAAAGGTCAATGTGATGCTGCCGGACGAAAAGACCCGCCGTGTGGGTCAAAGCGCCGCTGCCGCCAGCCTTCCCGAAATCTGCAAATAAATCAGCAAGGCGGGGGCTTGTCCCCGCCAAAGGTCCCCTTGTGCAAAGGGGGCTGGCAAAAATCTTTGATTTTTGACTGGGGGATTGTCGTGTGTCGATACATTACAATCCCTCAGTCATATTGCCTAAAATCGGCAATATGACAGCTCCCTTTACACAAGGGAGCCGAAAACCCTCCGTCACGGCTTGCGCCGTGCCACCTCCCTCATCAGAGGGAGGCGCTCAGCGGGGCAAGCCCCGCCCTACATATCCTGCCGATAAGGAGTATGAATTATGTTCTATAAAAACGCAAGAATTTATTGTTCCGACTTTCAGTTCCGTATGGGTGCTTTTGAAGTCACCGGGGACGGAAAATTTGGCGCTGTGCTTCCTGAAAATATGCCTGCCGATGCCATCGACCTCCAAGGAGCCACCGTCATTCCCGGCCTGTGCGATGTCCACAACCACGGCAATTCCGGTAAGGACTTCTCTGACGGTGATTACGAAGGTCTGGTCAAGATCGCCAAATACCTGGCATCCCAAGGCGTGACCTCCTTTGCCCCAGCCTCTATGACCCTGCCTTATGATGTGCTCAGCAAGGCCTTTGCCACCGGCAGAAAACTGGCTGACCAGCAGCCCGAGGGCTGCAGCCGTCTGATGGGCATTCAGATGGAAGGCCCCTACTTCTCCGAAAAGAAAAAGGGCGCGCAAAACGGTGCTTACCTGAAAACCCCGGATTATGAGGGCTTTAAAAAGCTCTATGATGAATGCGGCGGACTGGTTCGCATCGTTGACCTGGCGCCGGAGCTTGCAGATTCCAAGGAATTTGTAGAAAAGGCAAGCAAGCTCTGCACCGTTTCCGTTGCCCATACCGATTCCGACTACGACCACGCCAAAATGGCCTTTGATGCCGGTGCCACCCACCTGACCCACCTGTACAACGGTATGCCCAGCATCCACCACCGCAATCCCGGTGTCATTCCCGCCGCTGTGGAAAACCCCAATGTCCGGGCAGAGATCATCTGCGACGGTCTGCATATCCACCCTGCTTCTGTCCGTTTGGCATTTACAATGTTTGGCGCGGATCGAATGATCATCATTTCCGATGCCCTGCGCTGCTGTGGTATGCCTGACGGCGAATATGAACTGGGCGGCCAGCAGGTATTCCTCTCCGGCGGCATCGCAAAGCTCTCTGACGGCACCATTGCAGGCTCAGCCACAAACCTCTTTGAATGTATGCGCCGGGCAATGTCCTTCGGCATTCCCGAGGAGGATGCCGTCCGTGCCGCGTCCTATAATCCCGCCTGTTCCCTGGGTGTACAGGACAAGATCGGCACCATCGAAACCGGCAAGCTGGCCGACTTTGTGGTTTGCAACAGCGATTACAGTGAAAAAACAGTTTACATTGGCGGAAAGAAGATCTGACAAAAAAGCACGGCTGTGAATGCTCACAGCCGTGTTTTTTTTAATTATTACGGAACCGGGCAAGGAAATCGCGGGTCTCCTGCTTTTGGGGATTGCCGAAGATCTCTGCCGGTGTGCCCTGCTCACAGATCACGCCCTGGTTCATATAGACCACCCGGGAGCTGACATCTCTGGCAAAAGCCATTTCATGGGTGACCACGATCATGGTCATACCCTCTTGGGCAAGCTGCTGCATAACGTTCAGCACTTCGCCCACCATTTCCGGGTCGAGGGCGGAGGTAGGCTCATCAAAAAGCAGAACCTCAGGATTCATCGCCAGTGCTCTTGCAATGGCAACACGCTGCTTCTGACCGCCGGAGATCTGCGCCGGGCGGGCATTCTGATAAGGCAGCATACCCACACGATCCAAGTAGTCCTTGGCGATTTTTTCCGCCTCTGCCTTGCTTCTGCCCAGCACCTTGACCTGAGGCAATGTGCAGTTTTGCAGAACAGTCAGATTATTGTACAGATTAAACTGCTGGAACACCATACCCACAGAGGCACGGTACTTATACAGCGAATCGATCTCGGTTTGGATATTTTTCCCGTGCCACAGGATCTGCCCGCCGGTTGGCGTTTCCAGGAGGTTAATACAACGCAGCATCGTGCTCTTTCCGGAGCCGGAGGAGCCGATCACCGCAACCACCTCGCCGGCAGCCACCTGCATATCAATGCCCTTCAGCACATCCACCTTACCAAAGCTCTTTTGCAGGTTACGGATCTCAATTACAGGCTTCATATCAGTCATTGGGCACCTCCTGCTGCTTGGGTACACGGATCTCCGCACTGGGGTCAGACTGAGAGCCGCAGATCACATAGCTGTCCGCACCCTGGAGTTTCTTTTCGATCAGGCGCAAAACTCTCGTTACCGTGAAGGTCAAAACGAAGTAGATCACGCAGACCACCAGATAGGTCTGGAAGGTCTGGAAGCTCTCACGCTTGATGATACCGGCAAAGTAGTAAAGCTCCGTCACACCGATCACGTTCAGCACGGAGGTATCCTTGATGTTGATCACAAATTCATTGGCAACAGAGGGCAGGATATTCCGCAAAACCTGGGGCAGTACGATGTGGAGCATGGTCTGCCAATGGGTCATACCCACAGCGGCAGCGCCCTCAAACTGACCCTTATCAATGGAAATGATACCGCCACGGACGATCTCCGCCATATATGCGCCGGTATTGATGGAAACGATAATAATGCCGGAGGGGATCAGGGGCAAGGTAGATCCGCCGGTGGCAAAGGCATAGCCCCAATAGATGACCATAGCCTGCACCATCATAGGCGTGCCCCGGAACACCTCTACATAGACCGCAATAATGCCATTGAGGATCTTCTGCAGCAGGCGGACAAAGCCATTTTTGGACAAGGGGCAAGTCCGAACCACACCGGTAGCCAAGCCGATCAAAAGACCTGCCAGCGTACCGGCCAGCGCGATCAGCATGGTATAGCCAATGCCCCGCAGCAGGAAGGGATAGTGCTTCGTTACGATTTCAATAACATCATTTAAAAACTCTATCATGTTACCTTACTTCTTCTTATAAATAATGACCAGGTTGGAGGAGTAGTAAACATCGGTAAAGTCAACCTGCTCCTCACGCTCAGCAGTGGGGCTCATACCAGCAACGATGGCATCCACAGCACCGGAATCCAAAGCAGGGATCAGGCCGTCCCATTCAATGGCATAGATCTCCAGCTTCATGCCCAGCTTGTTGGCAATGTACTGGGCGATCTGCACATCGTAACCGTTGGCGTACATATTCTCCTTGCCCTCGCCGCTGATGGGCACAGCACCGATGGAGGGGGTGTCCATATCTGTCCAGTTAAAGGGAGCGTATGCGCATTCCATAGCTACCTTCAGGGTGCCGGTGGGGTTTTCAGGAGCCTCACTGGTCAGTGCCAGGGAAGTGACTTCCTTACCGGCAGAGAGCTGAACCATCTGATTCATCAGCTCGGCACGGGTTTCTGTGGAAATCTCAGCCAGGATGGTGTTGATCTGCTCACGCAGTTCGTTGCCGGTCTTCAGGCCAACAGCGATGCCCACATCGGCATCGGTAGCGGAAAAGCCAGTGTCGTTATTTACCAGGTGCAGGTAATCCAGGCTGTCGTCACCCAGGCAAACCTCAATAGCGGTGGGCTCCTCTGCCACATAGCCGTCGATGGTGCCGGCCTTCAGGGCAGTCAGCAGGTCAGCGAACTCAGGCAGTGTGGAACTTTGAACCTCGGGGATCTGCATCATAGCGTCGGCGTGGAAGGTGCCGGTCTGGGCAGCGATCTTAGCGCCCTTCAGGTCACTGATATTCTTGGCTGCGGAAACATCCATCTTGGCTGCTTCACCGCCGCAGGCGGCCAGGGACAGCAGCATCATAACTGCCAGTGCGATTGCGAAAATTCTTCTCATAGTTTTTCTTTCCTTTCGGTTTTAAATTAAAAAAACAGACCGCCCGCAAAGCGATCTGTCAGCAATACCACAAATATAATCGTAGTAACCACTGCATCGATAGCGCTTCACAAAATATATTGTGACAGTCCGACAGATATTCTCTGCCGACCCAGCACCGCAAATCCAGGCATTTGCAGAACTTCGGCGGTCTCCCCTTTTCTCCCCGGCGGCTGCCTGACCTTGCCGAAAAGTACTTTTGAAGCCCGCGCCTCTATCAAGGCGATTTATTTTTTCTACATCCTAACACTGGAAGTTCATCCTGTCAATACTTTTTTGTGTTTTTAT
>JAFTTQ010000024.1 GCA_017466665.1 Oscillospiraceae bacterium | reverse complement strand
TGCCCCGAAGGGGCGGATGAGGGGAAGAAAGCGTGATATTATCCCCTCATCAGTCAAAAATCAAAGATTTTTGCCAGCTTCCCCCCAGGGGGAAGCTATGCGCCTACGGCGCATCAATAATAAGGTAAACAATAATTTACCAACCTGACAGGAGAAATTTATGGACTATTTGGAGCTTATCATCGCCACGGTCAGCGATGGGATTGATATTGTGGTTTCCAGCCTGACTGCGGCTGGCTTTGAGGATCTGGTGATCGAGGATCAGGCGGAATTTGAGTCCTTTTTGGAGGACAACCGGGAATATTGGGACTATATTGACGAAAGTCTGCAACATAAGCTTCAGGGACTTTCCCAGATCAAGCTGTACTTAGAAGCTGGGGATGAGGCCGGTCTTACACGCTTAAAGCAGCTCTTGCAGGAGCTTAAGGACAAAAACGGCGACACTTTAGGCTCACTGGAGCTGACGGTCAAGCCCCTTGCATCGGTGAACTGGGAGGAAAGCTGGAAGGACAACTACCCCCCTCAGCCGGTAGGTAACCACCTGATGGTTCTCCCCTGCTGGCTGGATGTGCAGCAGGCAGAAGACCGCCTGCCGGTGATCCTGGATCCCGGCCTGACCTTTGGCACCGGCGCCCACCCCTCCACCCAGATGGTAATGGAATTTATGGAGGAGGAAAACCTGGCAGGCAAAAGCTGTTTGGATTTGGGCAGCGGCAGCGGGATCCTCTCCATCACCGCCCTTCGCTTAGGCGCAAAAACCGCCGTCGGCGTGGATATCGACCCCAAGGCGGAGGACATTGCCCGTGAAAACGCCGCCTATAACGGCTTTGCCAGCCCGGAATTTACCGCGCTCACCGGCAATGTGACAGCAGATCAAAAGCTGATGCAGCGCCTTTGCCGGGAGCATTACGATCTGGTTCTGGTCAACATCGTTGCCGATGTGATCATCTCTCTGGCACCGGTACTGCCCGCCTTTTTACAGGAAGACAGTGTGCTGCTGCTTTCCGGCATTTTGGATACCCGGCTGGGTGATGTGATCTGCGCTTTGGAAAAGGAAAACCTGACCGTCGCCGGGCAAAAGGCAAAAGAAGACTGGCGCAGCCTGAAAGTGAGGAAAAAGCTATGAGCATTCCATACCGCACCCGATGCTTTTTAAAACGGCTGGGCATTGCTTTGCTGGTGCTGCTGGCGGTCGCCGCTGTTTTATTAGTGGTTTTGTTTGCCGATCTGCAGCAGTACATCGTCTATACCCGGGATGGGGTCAAGCTGGATTTTTCCCGCTCCACCAAAAATCTGACCGGTCAGGTGCCTCAGCCCACGGTGATCCAGGATCCCATCGGTGTCCAATATATTGACCGGAGCCAGCTGACTGAAACCGACAAGGAGCTGTCCCCTATTATCGGCTACTACATCACCGCCAAAGACTTGGAGACCGATATCGAGGCAGTTCGGGCTGAGCTGAAAAAGCTGCCTGCCAAAACGCCGGTGATGATCGATCTGAAAAGTATCTACGGCAATTTCTTCTACTCCTCCGCTGTCAGCAGCAACCGCAATGATGACCTGGATATCGGGGCTATGGATGCGCTGATCAAGGAGCTGTGCAGCGGCAATTACTATGCCATTGGCAGACTGCCTGCCCTGCGGGATATGCTGTACGGCCTGAATAACGTCAGCGACGGTCTGCCGGTGGCGGCGGGCTATCTGTGGATGGACAGCGAGGGCTGCTATTGGCTCAACCCCAAAAGTGACGGCACCGTGACCTATTTGGCACAGATCGCCAACGAGCTGAAAAATTTAGGCTTTGATGAAGTGGTTTTCTGCGACTACTATTTCCCGGAAACCGACAAAATCGTTTTCAAGGACGATAAGCAGAAGGCACTGTCCGATACGGCGCAGACCCTGATCAACTCCTGCGCCACCGATACCTTTGCGGTATCCTTTACCGTAGATTCCTACTTTGAAGCCCCCCGGGGCAGAAGCCGTATGTATCTGGAAAATGCCGCGGCGGCAGAGGCCGCCACCTTAGCTGCCCAGTTTGGCTTTGAAGACCCGCAGACCCGAGTGGTGTTCCTGACGGAGATCCACGATACCCGGTTTGACGATTTCAGCGTCCTGCGTCCCATCGCCGATGCGGAGTAAAAAGGTTGCGTGAAGTTGCTGCGCAGTGAAGTTTACTTCGTAGTGAAGTTGCCGTACGGCAGTGATAGTATTTTTGAAATGTCGATTTCAAAAATAATTTTAAATAATCGCGTAAGCGATACCTTCACTGTGCCAAAAGGCACAACTTCACTTGGCGGTAGCCAAACTTCACATCGCAGATACTTCACTGCGCAGCAACTTCACTTTTATCAATCAAAGGCTGATAAAAACTGTTGGAGGAATCGGGAAATGCAGAAATTAAAGAAAAAATTGAAAAAGAATCCGCTCCTATACAGCGTGATCGGTGCGGTATTGGCTATGGTACTGATTTTGGTTTCTGTATTTCTGCTGATGGATTCCGCCCAGCCGCCGGTGCCCCAAGCCACGCCGATCCAGATCACACCCGGCACCAGAACCATTCCCTATGCCCCCGAGGACTTTGTGCTGAATAAAGATGGGTTTATGGAATGTGTGACTGTACCCTTCACCACCGGCATTGATGTTTCCGTCTATCAGGGGGAAATTGACTGGCAGCAGGTAAAGAATGCCGGAGTGGAATATGTATTTATTCGCATTGGCGGCAGAGGCAGTGCCAGTGGCAAGCTCTACACCGACGATAATGCCCAGCAAAACTACAAGGGGGCAAAAAAGGCAGGCTTGCAGGTGGGTGCCTACTTCTTCTCTCAGGCGGTCTCCCCCGAAGAAGCCCGGGAAGAGGCGGAATTTGCCTTACAGCAGGTGGCGGATTGGCAGTTGGATCTTCCCCTGGCATACGACTGGGAGTGGAGTGAAAAGGGCTCCCGAACCGACGATATGACAGGCAGCGTGCTGACAGAATGTACAAAAGCCTTTTGTCAGGTGATCGAGGATGCCGGCATTCAGCCGATGATCTATTTTAATGAAAGTCAAGGGCTGGATATGCTGGAATTGGAGGAATTGCAGCAATATCCCTTCTGGCTGGCTATGTATGACGGGGCAATGGATTTTCCCTATCGGGTGGATTACTGGCAGTATTCCGAATCCGGCAAGGTGGCAGGAATCGATGCCTCCGTGGATCTGAATATCTTTTTGCCATCATAATTTAAACTAATACACGGGGTAGCATACCCCGTGTCATTGCGAGCCCCGAAGGGGCGTGGCAATCTCATAGTAAGCAGTTGCTTTTATTGCAGGCTATCCTAAATAAGTAGGCGTGTGCCAAGAGATTCCCACGACCAGGTTCTGTTGCGGTGCCCGATATCTTCCTCGGCGACAATGCGCCGTCGTCAGCGATCGACCGCTGCCACTGGTCTCGGAATGACACCCGATTCGATAGGTTTTATAGAATTCGATTGGTGCGATATCATTTATTAAAAACAGGGTTATCTTTTGAAGATAACCCTGTTTTTGTATATTAACCTTTATTTTCCCCGGATTTGGATTTGGGACGGTGATGGTGGTAGCGCCGGTGGTGATTGTTCTTTTTCTTATCCACCTGCTCGGCGCCCTCCTGAGGCTTTTTCTCCTGCTGAGGTTTTTCCGTCTGCTTCTTTTCAGGCTGCTTTTTTTCGGGCTTGGGCTGCTCCGCCTGCTGCTGTTTTTCCGCCTTTTGCTCCGGGTTTGCCGGTTTGCGGTTGCGGCGATTGCGGTTTCTGCCGCGGTTTTCCTTTGCTTCCTTGTTTTCCTCTGCGGGCTTTTCTTCCACAGAAGCTTCTTCCACTGCCTCTGCCACGGTATCCGTACTGTAACGGAACTTAATGGGATCCAGACTTAGCAGCTTTTCCTCGCTTTCAAACCGGCGGCGGGGCTTTTTATTGCCGGAAATAGGAGCAAGATCTGCCGGGATCGGCGGATCGTTTTTCTTTGCCTTACCGCTGCGCAAAATGGCAATTTCATCATTGCGGTACACGCCAATAGTTTCCGGCTGGTCTTCCATCTGAACCTTGACCCGCTGACGCAGCAGCTCAATATCCACAACCGTACCCCGGCCGTCAGGGGTATCCACAAAGGATTCTGCCTTGGGGCTGTTTTTGATCAGATCCTCATAGGCATCCTGCTCGTATTTCAGGCAGCACATCAGTCTGCCGCAGGTGCCGGAGATCTTGGTGGGGTTCAGGCTCAGGCTTTGGGTCTTTGCCATTTTTATGGATACCGGCTGGAAATCATCCAGGAAGGTAGCGCAGCAGAAGGGTCTGCCGCAAATACCCAGGCCGCCTACCATCCGTGCCTTATCCCGGACACCGATCTGCCGCAGCTCAATACGGGTGTGGAAGGCGCTTGCCAGGTTTTTGACCAGCTCCCGGAAATCCACCCGCTCATCGGCGGTAAAGAAAAACAGGATCTTGCTGCCGTCAAAGGCGCATTCGGCGCTGACAAGCTGCATATCCAGGTTTTGCTCCTGGATCTTTTCCATACATACCCGATAGGCGTTTTCTTCTGTTTTGCGGTTATTTTCCACAGTTTTTTCATCCTGTGCGGTGGCTTTGCGCAGCACAGGGCGCAGGGGTGAAACGACCTCCTTCCCGGAAATCGTGTGGTTGCCCGCGGTACAGGTGCCATATTCCGGGCCACGGGCAGTATCGATGATTACGTGGTCACCGGCGGCGTATTGCTTACCGGCAGGATCAAAATAATAGACCTTCTGACCCGGGCGGAATTGAATATCCACCACAGAAACCAGCTTGTCTTGTGTTGTTTTCTGGTCTTCCATATATATCTCCTTCAGGTTTATCGCAATGCCCAGGTCAAATAGCCGCAGACCGCGCCGGGGGAAATATTCCGCTGGGCGTAGTCAATAGCTTTTTGCAGAGCGTTGATCGCGTTCATAATATCGCTGCCTGAGCGGGCAGTGCCCACAGCATCTGCCATAGGCTGGGTGGGGGTAATGCCGCTGCGGGCACACAGGGCATCAGAAAGGGTGATTAGCCATCTTTCCAGCTCCTCTACCAGTACATCCCGCTTCCACTTTTCCATAGGAACCAATACCTGCACAAGCCCCAAAGGGTCAGAACCGGCATAGGCACGCAAAAAGCGCAGGGTATTTTCCCCCGCCTCCTCTGATTCCTCCAAAAGCGCCTTTGCCTGACCGAGATAGCCCCCGCTGCGGCCTATGGCGCCGGCGATTTGCTGGGGTGTTGCCTGGGGGCAGGCTTTCTCTAAAGCAGGACGGAGAATATTCTCCGGCAGGGCTGTTAAAGCCAGCTCTGTACAGCGGCTGCGCACAGTGGGCAGCAGTTTTTCGGCGTTGTCGGTCAGAAGGATAAACACACCGTATGCAGGCGGCTCCTCCAAAATCTTTAAAAGGGCGTTCTGTGCCTCTGTGCGCATATCCTGCGCCCGGGGGAACAAATAGATCTTGCGGTCGGCCTCATTGGGCTGAATGTAAATATCCGCCCGGGCATCCCGGATCAGTTCAATGGGAACGTGCTTTTTTTCAGGATCGTCAATGGTGATGAGATCCGGATGGGTGCCTGCCATTGCTTTTCGGCAGTGGGTGCAGGAAAGGCAGGGCTTGTTTTCCCCGGTGCAGAGGGCCGCGGCAGCCAAAAGACGGGAAAGGGTCTTTTTCCCGGAGCCCACAGGGCCGGAGATCAGGTAAAAGTGGGATATTCTGTTTTTTGCAAAGGCACTGGTCAGATTCTGCTTCAGCCGGTCATTGCCCAGCAGACCTTCAAAGCCCATGATACCCCTCCTTTTTACGAGAACAATTTATTATAGCATACTTTTCGCGTTTTTTCTACCCTGTAATTTTTGGCGGTCGTTTCCGTCTAATAGCTCCCCTCTGAGGGGAGCTATTGGCAAGGTGCATTAACCCCAAAGGGCGGAAAGCATAGGAATGACCTGCTTTTTGCGGCTCATGACCTTGGGCAGAAATGCCACATTGTCCTTAGCCTTTACGTTAAAGGCCTGGGCGATCACATCTCCATCGCCCCAATATATGAGCTGGGTGCCTTCCAAAAGCACATCTGTCAGCATCAGCGCCATCATGGAGAAATCCTTCTTCTGGGCAGTTTTCTCCATCAGCGCCAAAAATTCATCCTTTCGTTCCAGCATCGCCGGGCTGTCCACACAGGTGACCTGGGCAACCGCAAAGTTATGACCGGCAATGTGGAATTCCTTATAGTCGGAAAACAGCAGATCCTCCGCGCTTCTGTGGTCACCGGCAACAGAGAAGATCTCCTTACCCAACTCCTCCAATGAGATGTTGGCAATCCGTGCCATCCGTTCTGCCGTGCGAATATCCCGCTCTGTACAGGTGGGGGATTTGAACATAACCGTATCAGAAAGAATGGCGGCTGCCATCATACCCGCCATCTTTTCCGAGGGCATCAAGCCCCGATCCTGAAACATTCCGGCAATGATGGTATTGGTAGAGCCCACAGGCTCGTTGCGCACATAAATGGGATTGGTGGTCTGAATATCCGCCAGGCGGTGGTGGTCGATGATCTCTAAGATCTCTGCCTCCTCCAGGCCGGGAACAGACTGGGCAGCCTCGTTGTGATCCACCAGAACCACCCGCTTTCTCCGGGGGCGCAGCAGATGATACCGGGTCAGCACACCGGCGACCTTTTCGTTTTCGTCCAAAATGGGGTAGCAGGGATGGCGGAATTTCAGCATTTGCTCCCGCACCTCATCCACCCGGTCATTTAAGTGGAAGCAGACGAGCTGCTCCGTGGAGCAGATCCGTCCCACAGGGGTGGACTGGAAGATCAGCCGGGCGGCACGGTAGGCGTCATAGGGAGTGGAGATGATGCAGGTGGTGGTTTCCATCTGCCGCAGCTCGTCGCTGAGCTCTGCCTGACAAAGCACCAGGCAGTTTACATTCATCGCCAGTGCCCGCTGGATCATATCCGGCTGGTGGCCGCACAAAACAATGGAATCCTTGCTTTGAAACAGCAGATTTTCCCGGTTTTGGGGCAGAGCAATGGTTACCTCACCCCATATGGTGTCGATGTTTTCACCGGCATCGTTCAGCACCTTGCCCTCCAAAACGGAGAGCACGTTAAACAGCGGCACATTTTCCAATCTGCCGGAGGTGACCTGCTCCATATTGTAGCGGGCAACGTCCTCACGGCTTAAAATACCGTAAAGCGTGCCGTCCTCGTTGGACACCGGGATGGAGTTGATGTTTTTCTGCCCGGAGAGGATTTTCCAAGCCCGGTCAACAGTAACCGTACTGCCCAAAAGAGGCGGCACGTCAAAATCCAGATCGTGAACCTGGGTGTACATATTATGAATACGCTTAGGGGGCTGAAAACCAAAGCGATCCAGCACAAGCTGTGTCTCATCGGACACATGACCCAAGCAGGCGGCTTCATATTCCCTGTCCCCCACCGCGTTTCGCAGTGCGGCATAGGCCATTGCGGCAACAATGGAGTCGGTATCCGGATTTCTATGACCGGTTACATAAATAGGATCCATATTTACCTCCTTACAGTCGGTAGTGAAGTTGCTTCGCAGTGAAGTTTGCTTTGCAAGTGAAGTTACTTCGTAGTGAAGTTGCTGCTGCGCAGCAGTGATTGTTTTTGAAATTATAATTTCAAAAACATTTTAAATTATTGCGTAAGCAATACCTTTACTGTGCCGCAGGCACAACTTCACTTGGCGTTAGCCAAACTTCACATCGAAGATACTTCACTGCACGAAAAGTGCAACTTCACTTAGATTGTTATTTCTCCTGCTAAGCTTTGTGCGAAAAGCTTTGCGATCTCAGACTGATCCATTCCCTGACCTAAAGCCCACATCAGCTTGGTCATTGCCGCTTCTGTGGTCATATCTCTGCCCTGGATCACGCCCAGCTCCAGCAGCTTATTGCCCACCTGATAGACCCGAAGATCGGAGCTGTCATACAGGCATTGGGTGGTGACCACCACGCTGACACCCTTTTCCACTGCCCGGCGGATGCCCTCTAAGCCCGAGCCCAGCACATTGATGCCGCCAAGGCCGAATGCCTCCACCACAATACCCTGATAGCCCATAGCGGTCAGGGTGTCAAAAATATCCGGGGAAAGGCCGGGGGTCAGCTTCAAAAGGAAAACTCTGCTGCTGATGCCATCCAAAAGCCGGGGTGTACCGGGTACGGTGGTCACGATGCTCTCGTCTACTTCCAAACCGCGGTTACTGACTAAGGCAGCATAGCGGGCATTGACACTTTCAAAGGCAGAAAACCCCGATGCCCGCACCTTTACCGCACGGCACCCCCGCATCACCTTCCGGTCAAAGGCAAGGTAAACACCGGGATACCCGGATGCCGCCATAGCAAAGGCGGTGCGCAGGTTGTCAGGCCCGTCACTGAGCACATCCAGCAAAGGTAATTGCGAGCCGGTAAACACCACAGGACGGTCAATTCCCGGCAGCATAAAGGTCACCGCGGAGGCCGTATACGCCATAGTGTCCGTGCCGTGGGAGATCACAATGCCGTCAAAGCTTTGGCGGTATTCAAAAACCACCTTGGCGATCTGCTGCCACTGCTCCGGCAGAATATTGGAAGAATCCAGGCACATCACATCCCGGACTGTAATATCATAATATGTGCGTAGCTGCTGGATTTCCCGATCCATTACGCCGCTGCGATGGGGCTCCAGTCCCTGACCGCCTTCTACGGAGGCAATGGTGCCACCGGTGGTCAGCAGGAGAATATGTTTTTTATCCACAAAAATATGCTCCTTACAGTTATTCACCTTATATTATATCCTTATAAAATAGAAATAGCAAGAAAAAATCTCCGCCTACTAACAGATATGCAGCTTTATGCCTGCATTCCAAATCCATCCTACCTTAAAATATAAAAAATTCAGGACGCAGCCATCATTTGACCGCGTCCTGATACACTTCATATTACTGGTTTTCTTCCATTTCCTTCAGGGCATCCTTGCGGCTGAAGTTTGCACGGCCCTTCTCGTCGAAGCCCATAAACTTCACCCAAGTCATATCGCCCAGGTTCAGAACATCCTCAACCTTCTCTACACGGCGGTTCTCCAGCTTGGAGATGTGAACCATGCCGTCGTGACCGGGAGCGATCTCCACGAAAGCACCGATGGGCAGGATGCGGACGACCTTGCCGTAGTACAGCTTGCCCACCTCGGGAACAAAGCAGATATCATCCACCATCTTCTTGGCGGCGTAGGCGGCCTCGGAGTCCACAGCGGAGATGAAAACAGAGCCGTCGTCATCGATGTCCACCTTAGCGCCGGTATCGGCACAGATCTTCTGAATGACGCTGCCGCCCTTACCGATAACCTCACGGATGCGATCGGGATCGATATGCATGGTGATCATCTTGGGAGCGTAACGGCTGACCTCGGCACGAGGCTCAGCGATGACGGGCAGCATGATCTGATCGAGGATCTGCACGCGGGCATCGTAGGTGATGTCCAGAGCATTCTCGATGATCTCCATGGTGAGACCGTCGTTCTTCAGATCCATCTGGATAGCGGTGATACCCGTCTTG
>JAFTTQ010000023.1 GCA_017466665.1 Oscillospiraceae bacterium | reverse complement strand
CCGCATCCGTGTCCTGCTGGCTTTCCAGCAGACGGCGCACCCACTCAAAGTCCTTTTCATCACCCTCGCCGGAGCCTTGCTTATATTTCCAGTGGGCAGCGATGCCGTATTCGGCGGTTTCGTGCATCTCCCAGGTGCGGATCTGCACCTCAAAGGGAATGCCCTGAGAGCCGATGACGGTGGTGTGCAGGCTTTGGTACATATTGGGCTTGGGGGTGGAGATATAGTCCTTAAACCGCCCGGGAACAAGGTTAAACAGGTCGTGGATATGGCCCAAAACGTTGTAGCAGTTGGGGATGGAGTCCACAATGACCCGGAAGGCGTAAATATCGTACAGCTCGTCGATACTCTTATCCTGCAGGTTCATTTTCCGATAGATGGAGTAGACGTGCTTGATCCGGCCATAGGTGGTGTTGCGGATGCCCATAGCCGACAGGCGTTCTGTTACTCTATCCTGAATGGTGTGCATAAATGCCTCATCCTGCTCCTTGTGGGCTTGCAGATAGGTCATAATGGATTCATAGGCGGCAGGATCCAGATACCGCAGAGCAATATCCTCCAGCTCCCATTTGATCTTCTGCATACCAAGACGGTGTGCAAGGGGTGCGTAAATATCCATGGTCTCCCGGCATTTAGAGATCTGCTTTTCCGGGGTCTGATATTGCATAGTGCGCATATTGTGGAGCCGGTCGGCAATTTTGATCAGCACCACCCGGATGTCCTTGGACATTGCCATAAACATCTTCCGCAGATTCTCCATCTGCTGCTCCTCGGAGCTGGAAAAATTGGCACGGGTCAGCTTGGTAACGCCCTCCACCAGCTCTGCGGCAGTATTGCCGAACAGCTTGGCGATCTCATCGTGAGAGGCGTCGGTATCTTCAATGCAGTCATGGAGCAGAGCGCCCAAAACAGCATCGGTGTCCAGACCCATCTCCGCCACGATCTCCGCCACAGCCAAGGGGTGGATGATATAAGGAGAGCCATCCTTCCGCTTTTGATCCTTATGCTTTTCCCGGGCATATTCCACAGCCTGATCGATCAGTGTCATATCCACACCGGGCATACACCGGTTCACGGTTTGGTACATAGAACCGTAGTGTTCCGCAAAACTTTCCATATATCGTTCACTGCTCCTTTGCGGCTTTCAGCCGCTGCATCGTCCGGCTTTCGTTCAAGTCCCGTTTTTGGGTGTCCCCGGGCAGCCGGACAGTGATGTAGTTATTGAATCGGCAGATCTCCAAAAGACCCACATCCGTAAATATATCCAGGCAGGTCAGCATTTGCCCCAAGCTCAGGGGCTTTCCTGACCAGCGGACGATCTTGCGGCACAGGCACAGGGGATTCTCTCTGGTTTCCACCTGACAGAACCGGGCAAGATAGCGCCAGATCGTGCCCAAAAGCTCCCGATCCGGCAGCAAAACCGCCGCCGATTCCGGGGTGAGCCGGTCTTCCTTCAATGCCCGGTAATGGGCAGCTTCCCAGGAGCATTCCGCCTGACAGCTTGGACGGATATCCGCAAGGTTCATTTGCACAGAGCGGATGCCCCGAAATTCGTTGATCTGGGGATGGAACGCCACGTCCACCAGATCACCGACGGCAATGCCGGCGCTGGCGGGATTGGCAGAAAAATAGATGGCACTGAAGCTGTAACGGCCGGCACGAAGCTGCAGCCGCATATGCTTGCCGCCGCCGACCTGACTGGTGCGCTCCACAGTGACCCGCTCCATAGTCAGCATGGGGCGGGGACAGCCGTTGCCACAAGGCTCCAAAGCATTCAGGGATTCAATATTGCTCAGGGTCATCAGCTCCGGAGTGATGCAGCAATCGCAGCTAAGCTGGGTGCGGGGCAGCTCGGAGCTGTAATAGGCCTCTGCCAGACGGCAGATCTCCTGCCGAAATTCTGGGATCCGATCCCGGTGGATGGTAAAGCCGGCGGCAAGCTCGTGACCGCCATAGCTTTCCAAAAGCTTTTTCAGGGTTGTCAGGGAGGAAAACAGGTTAAAGCCGCCGTAGCTGCGGGAACTGGCTTTGCCGTGCTCCCCGTCTAAACAGATCAGGAAGGTGGGGCAGCAGTAAGCCTCTGCAATGCGGCTTGCCACGATGCCCACAACGCCCTGATGCCAGCTTTCCTCCGCCAGCACGATGGCCTGGGGGATATGGTCTTTTGGCAGCATTTCCTCTGCCTGGGCATAAATTTCCGCCTCCACAGCCTGACGCTGCCGGTTCAGCTCACACAGACCGGCGGCCACCTCCTTGGCACGGACGGGATCTTTGGTCAGAAACAGCTCGATTGCCAGCTCAATTTGACCGATCCGGCCGGCGGCATTGATCCGCGGTGCTAAAATATAGCCTACGGAGGAAGCGGTCAGGGAAAGGGGGTCACAGGCGCACTGTGCCATCAGTGCCGCAAGACCGGGGCGTTGGGTGTGGCGCAGAGCTTCCAGTCCCCGGGCTACAAATACCCGGTTCTCTCCCTGCAGTGCCATCACATCCGCCACCGTACCCAGGCAGACCATATCGCAGTATTCGTTCAAGACTTGATTCTGATTGCCGCACAGGGCCGCTGCCAGCTTGAAGGCAACGCCAACGCCGGAAAGGGTCTTGTGGGGGTAGCCGCCGTCAGGGCGGTGGGGGTCAAGAACTGCCACGGCGTTGGGCAGCATTTCCTTACACTCGTGGTGGTCGGTGATGATCAGATCGATCCCCAGCTTTCGGCAAAGCCGGGCTTCTTCAATAGCGGTAATACCGCAGTCCACGGTGACGATCAGCTTGACACCATCCTGCACAAGCTGGCGAATGGCGATCTCATTCAGACCGTAGCCCTCCTCTAGCCTGCCGGGGATATAGGGTACAACAAGTCCCCCCTGACGGCGCAGATAGTCCGTCAGCAGGCAGGTGGCGGTGATGCCGTCCACATCGTAGTCACCGAAAACGGCGATTTTTTCATTTTTCTCCAAAGCGATCCGCAGGCGCTGGACAGCCGGTGCCATGTCGGTCATCAAATAGGGGTCAGGCAGCACACAATCACAGGATAAATAGGCCTTTGCCTCCTGAGGTGTGTGGATCCCTCTGGATGACAGCACCATAGCCAGCAGCGGGGCGTAGCCTGCCCCCGCAAGGGCATTGACTGCCTCCTGCTGTGGCTGCGCCACATTCCAAATTCCGTACTTCAAAGCATAACACATCCATTTTATCATTTTTATATATTATAACAAAAAAATAGATGCAGTACAATACCTAACTGTAAATTATTGTTTAGCGCACTACTGATACGCCGAAGGCGTATAGCTTCCCCCGGGGGGAAGCTGTCACCGCTTTGGCGGTGACTGATGAGGAATGCGGGCGGAAAAGTTACGATTTATGCGCAGAAACAGACTTTTTCTTGACTTT
>JAFTTQ010000004.1 GCA_017466665.1 Oscillospiraceae bacterium | reverse complement strand
TTTGAGAACGAAGCCTATAAGGGCATTATCCAGATCATCAAGAAGGACGCTGCCACCGGTGAAGTTCTTTCCGGTGTAGAGTTTGGCCTGTTTGATATTGAAGGCAACGAAATTGCCAGAGGTAAGACAGACGATGCAGGCGTACTGCTGTTCGAGCAGATCCGCTTTGGTAAGTACGAAATTCGGGAATTGACCCCCAAGGAAGGCTATCAGAAAAACGAAACTGTTACCCCTGTGGAGATTACGGAGGACGGTCAGACCGTTACTGTGGAGCTGACCAACGAGAAGATCCCTGAGCCTGTCATTCCGGACAACCCCAAGACCGGCGATGAATCCAACATCTTCCTGTGGTTCGGTCTACTGATTGCCTCATTGCTGGGTATGGTAGCTGTCTTTATCTTCAGACGCCGGGCAAACGCCCAATAATCAAGGCGAAAGGAGCCTGTTATGAAAAAATACTATTTGTCCCATGTTGATTTTTCTGAGCTTATCAATGTTACGGCAGACCCGGTGCAGATCAAGCGGGCCCGGAGACGGATGCAGGAATTAGGAATGCTCTCAGCCGAAGGCCGACCTGCGATCAGTGTCATAACCGTAACTGCTAACAGAGGCTCCCAAAGCTTTTTTATCAAGCTCCGTAAACGGCTCCGTCACAGAGGCGGCATAGAAGCAACAGCAGCAACACTCCAGATGCTCTGTGACCGCAAGGATTATTACGGCTTCTTTCTGTATCTGACTTTCCTGTACGGATTCCTGGAGTGGCAGGTACCGGAACGGCTGACACTGCTCCCTGCGTCATGGGGCTCACTGAAATGCTATTGCACAGCGTTTATGGCTGCGCTGAATCGTTTTGTGTCCTCCATCACCGACGAGGAATTTACGGATGATGAAGACCAGGAAGATATTTGAAATCGTTTACCCGGAGGATTGCCGGCCCGTGTCGGCATTCCTCCTCGGTCTGGACAGAAAAGCAATGAAAAAGATTGCTGTCCAGATGAAAACACTGCAGCAAAAGGATTGTCCCTTAATGCCTCCTATGGTAAAGGCATTTCAGCAGGAACGGCACAAAGGGCTGTTCGAGCTGCGTACCCGGATAAATAAGCGTATGACCCGGATCATTTTCTGCTTTGATGCTGAGAACAATGTGATATTGCTCCACGGATTTGTCAAAAAGCAGGAACGGGAAACCGTACCGGCACTGGAAACGGCAAGGGCGAGGAAACTTGCCCTTGCCGGTCAGGAAGCTGGTTTAACCCAAATTATGTGAGGAGGAGCCTTATGAAGAAATGGAAACGCGTTTTGCTTCTGTTTACGATGACCCTGATGCTGACACTTTCTCTGTCCGTCACGGCATTCGCTGCGGGAGAAAACATGTTTGAAGTTGCGGATACCATTATCCGTGATGTTTATAACAACATTGCCGGTATCTCCACGATTCTGGCAGGTCTGATGTCTGCTATCGCAGTCATCGGTGCCAAGATGGGCAACACACAGCAGAAATCCGACCAGGCTTGGGACTGGCTGAAGCGGATCTGGGTTGCCTGGGCAGTTATCAACGGTATGGGTGCCTTTATTGCCTATGTCGTACCCCTGTTTGACGGATACGCGGTGCTGCCGTAAAGCGGCACCGTCTCCGGAAAGGCAGGTGAAGTCCTATTCTTGAAGGAATTTTACAGGGGCTGATGCAATGGATCTACGGCTTGTTTCTGGATCTGATGTCCTACTGTGCCAACGCGCTTTTGGGTGTAATGAGTACAGACCTCTCGTTTTTTGAAACCAGCGTACCCATCGTTCCCGACCTCTATAAAATCTTCGTGGCGATTGGCTGGGGCCTGCTGATCGGCAACTGTGCTTTTCAGTGTATGAAGGCAATGTTTGCCGGCTTGGGCTTTGAAACAGAATCGCCGGCGATCCTGCTGATGCGTACATTCCTATTCGGTTTTCTGCTGATCTTTTCAGGAGATATATGCGAAATAGGCTTGTCCATCGGCAAAAGGGTCATTGACCTGCTGGGCATCCCAAGCTCCATTACCCTAACAATGCCAAATGACAGTATGTTCAGCGGTGTGGGCGCGTCCTGGCTTTTGGTCATCATCATAGGCTTTGTACTGGGCTTCCAGCTGATTAAGCTGTTCTTCGAGATTGCAGAACGGTATGTAGTGGTAGCAGTACTCACTCTGCTGTGTCCTGTGGGTCTGGCATTAGGTGGCAGTAAGTCCACCAAGGATATTTGCTCCGGCTTTATCCGTATGTATGCTTCTATGATCGTGATGATGGTTATGAATGTGCTTTTCCTGAAGCTCATTCTTTCTGCCCTTGCCACAATGCCGACAGGAGCATTGGTGCTCCCGTGGTGCTTGTTGGTGGTAGGTATCGCAAAAACCGCACGGAAGGCAGACAATCTGATCTCCAGAATCGGTCTGAATCCTGCGATTACCGGTGATCCCCTTGGTGCTGGCAGAGGCTTTATCACAATTGCTATGGCAGCCCGTACTATTATGGCGTTTTCCGGAAAAGGCGGCGGTGGACGCTCCGGTGGTGGAGCAAAGGCTCCCAGTGGCAGCAGACCTCCCAGCGGTGGCTCTGGCGGTGCTATTCCCAGCAGAACCGGTGGTGCTGTCAATAATAACTCTTCCAGAAGTTATGGCGGCAATACCGGCAACACTGTCCGAAACACCACAGGCGGAACCAGTGTGAGTGGAAGCCATACCGGTGGCAACAATGTAGGCGGCAATACTGTCGGCGGCTCCAATGTGGGCGGCTCCAATGTAACTGCCGGTACGACGTTCGCTGCAGCAAGCGACACCTCTACCAGCTCCCAGAGAAACGCCTATGCTAACAACATGGGCGGCAGCCGGAATGTTTCCAACAATCAGGCATCGTCCAATGTCCGTTTCGGTGCAAACACCTACAATGCTGGTGGCAGAGCAACTGCTTCTACCTCCAACCGGACACAGTTCAGCAGTACCGGAAAAGCCCAAGTCAATACCAATCGCTTTGGCAGTCAGCCCGGTGCCGGCCAGCCTGTTGGCAGCTCCAAACCCAGCGGCAATACAGGTGCAGGAAGTCCCGGTGCTGTTCAGAATAAGGGCACCAATCCTGCGGTAGCACAGCATCAAAATACTGCAAAAACACAGCCTGCTCAGGCAGGACAGCAGCCCGGAAAGCACGGTACATCTGCGGTTCAGCAAGGAAACACTACTGCAAAAACCGGAGGAAGGAATGCCCGGGGCGGTGCCAACGCTCAAGCTTCCCACAAGACTCCTAAGGGAGCTGCTCAAGCACAACCCACTAAGAATGCGGCACAGACGGCAACAAGCGGTGTCAAAAAGTCCCGTTTCGGAAGTGGCCCGACTGTGGGTGGTGTTCGTCAGAACGCCAATCCTATTGCTACCGGCAAGGCCGGTGTACCTCCTGTGGGTATGGTTCGGACAACACCCAATACCACCAAAAATTCTGCATTTGCGGATGTGGTGGAAAAGACCGATACCCTGAAGGAAGTCATTGAGACCGTAGGACCGGCTGCGGCACCGAAGGACGGTGAGGACAATGGCTAAGAAAAGCGGCGGGCAGATTGCTGGCGACCTTGCCCATTTAGCCAAAGCCCTTTATGACATTATCAAAGCATTTATGCAGGGTGGCTGGGGTGCCGCCGCCCTGCAACTCCTAAAGCACTACTGGCCCCAGATCCTGGCTATCGCCGTTGCATTACTTCTTATTCCAATCATTGTATTTTGCTGCCTACCAATGTTTCTGTTTGGGTTTTCGTCCTCCACAGATACAGAAATTGCCTCGATGAATGCTCAGGCAGATACTGTGTCAGCTTACTATGACTCCTATGATACCTACATAGACGAATGGGTGGAACAAATCAAAACAGATGTAACAGAATCTGGGGAGCAAAATACAGAAACTTCCGGTACGACCGACAGCACTGAGCCTGAGGTAGTTTATGAGTACGAGGTAGTGATCCTTGGTGAAAAAATACAGAAAAACTGGTTTGTGGCGTTGCACGCGGTTACCATCGGGAACGATCTGAATGCGGCCAACGAAGCTGATATTCGCTCATTTGCTGGGAATTGCGTGGATTATACCCTGACGCAGGTGGAGGAAGATACAGAAACGGAAGCCGAGGGCACGGGACCGGCTGGCGATAATACCGACCCAACGGAGTCAACGGTATCTTCTACGGAGCCAACGGAAGAATCTACCGATCCAACGGAAAGTACGGAACCCCCGGAGCCTGTGGTGATCAAGATGCTTCTGGAGATCAAACACCGGACACCCATTGAGATTATGGCGGCTTGTGGCTATACCCAGTCTGACGAAAACTGGGCACGGCTGATGTATAAGACCCTGGAGCAGGGTCATAACTCTGCCGTGGGTACACTGGGCTCCATCTTTGAAGATTCCAGCTGGCGAAATCATATTTCCTCAGACTATGGCCCTCGTACCAATCCCTATGTGGGCTTCCACCGTGGTATCGACATTGGTATGCCTATGGGCACACCGATCTGCGCGACCAAGGACGGCACTGTGTCCACCTCTGTGTACGGCACTGGAAGCTACGGTTACTACATCATTCTCGACCACGGAGACGGCATCCAGACGCTCTATGCCCATTGCAGTGAGCTGTTGGTGTCCGTGGGTGATGTGGTTACAAAAGGCCAGGTAATCGCCAAGGTGGGCTCCACAGGCAACAGTACAGGCCCGCATGTGCATTTTGAAGTCCGTATCAATGGCGAACGGGTCGATCCGTTGCCGTATCTGCCATAGAAAGGAGCCTATATGGAACCTACGATTTTCATTCCAACGAACTATACCGACGCAGGTAAGCTGTTCGGTATGTTTGAGATACGCAATGTGGTGGAGTGTGCCTGTCTGTGTATTCCGATCACACTGCTGTGTATCCTGCTATCTCCCTTTGGGCTGACAGGCACCATTATTCTCATAATGCTGCTGGATATTACCATAGGCGGTTTTGCCCTGATCGGCATACAGGATAACTCTCTGCTCACATTCCTACGCATCTACAAACGCTATAAGGATAACAAACGAATCATTACTTACAGGGGGACACAATGGGTAAAGAAAAAAGTGTAACCAAGAAGTTCAAAATGCCGGATATCAAGTCGTTGATATTCGGCGCACCGAAAGCAGAACCGGTCGTCCTCGGCAGCCGTTTTCCCAACGGCACACAAGCTCTTGTTCCTGTGGTTGACATCCAGCAGGGGGTCATTATCACCGAGGACGGACGCTATCTGAAAATATTAGAGGTGCTGCCCACCAACTTCTACCTGAAGTCTGCGATGGAGCAGCAGAACATCATCTACTATATGGCGAGTTACCTGCGGATCGCTCCTGCATCTTTGCAGATCGTGGTACAGACCGGACGGGCGGATATTGATGCCTATTGCGAGCAGATGCAAAAGTGCTACGACACGGAAACCAATGAAATGTGCCGGGATATGATCCTGGAGGATGCGCAGCTCGTCAATTACCTTGCCGCCAATGAAGCGGTTACCCGTAAATTCTTCCTCGTATTCCAGTACGAAGGCAACGCCGGCGATTTCTCCGAGATTGCCAAGCAGATGGCGGAGGTAGCGGAAACCGCGCTGCAGTATTTGGATTACTGTGGTCTGGAAGTGCTCCGGCACGACCAGTATGACGATTTCCTGTTCCGGACGCTCTACACGGTCTATCACCGAAACGGTGGAAGCGATGTTGACCACAAGGCACTCTTTGCCGAATGTGGCACCATCCACGGCACTGAGGAGCTTCCCGAAGAACTGACCGAGGAGGACAAGCTGGGTATTCTGACAGTCCAGGATGTGCTTGCGCCCACGGAATGCGATCTTACCAACAAGGAGCATATCGTCATCGACGGCACCTACTATGCCTATCTGTATGTTTCCGGCTACGGCTATCCCACCCAGACCGGGCTTGCCTGGCTGTCGCCTTTGGTAGAGCTGGGAGACGGTATCTCCATCAGTTATTACCTGAACAAGCGGCGAAAAGAACAGATCCTGCCCAAGGTTGCCAAAACCACAATGTTCAACCGCAGCCGTATGCGGGATGTGGAGGATACCCGGGCAGACTTTGAGGAAATGGACGATGCTATCTCCTCCGGTATGTATATCAAGGAACAGCTTAACCGCGAGGGCGAAGAATTCTTCTATATGAACACTCTCATTGAGGTTACCGCCTTTGATCCGGAGACTTTGGAACAGCGGATCAAGCAGGTGCAGAACCGTTGTGCGGCGATGAATATGACCATTCGCCGGGCGGATTACTGCCACGAGCAGTGCTTCAAGTCGATGCTTCCGCTGTGTAAGCTGGATCCCGATATTGATAAAAAAAGCCGCCGCAACATTCTGACTCAGGGAGCTGCCGGGGCGTTCCCGTTCTCCTCCTTTGAGCTGTGCGACGACAAGGGCGTTCTGATGGGCATTAACCTTCATAACAACTCTACGGTCATTCTGGATAACTTCAATTCGGACATCTACTCCAACGGCAATATGGCCATCTTCGGTATGACCGGTGCCGGTAAGACCTACACCATTCTGCTTATGGCTATGCGTATGCGGATGAACGGTGTGCAGGTGTTCGTTATCGCTCCGGAAAAGGGCTTTGAGTACCGGGGTCCCTGTGAGGCTTTGGGCGGTCAGTACATCAAGCTGGCCCGTGGCTCCACCGACTGCATCAACATCATGGACATCCGCCGTACCACAATGGATATCGACGATAACCTGCAGGGTCATGAGAGCCGCAAGGACTCCGTAATGCTGGATGTGGTGCAGGATGTAAAGACCTACTTCCAGCTCCGTTATCCGGCTATGACCCCGGAGGAACGGTATATGCTCAACGCCGCCATCATCGAATGCTACGGCAATTTTGGTATTACCAAGGACAATGAAACGATCCTCAATCCGGACGGTTCTTTCAAGGAAATGCCTACGCTGGTTGACCTGTATCCCATCGTCAATGCCATTCCTGAACTGAAGAACATCGCCATAATTATCCGGGATCTCATTGAAAGCGGTATGGGCGGCAAGACCAATGTGGACCTGCGTTCCGGCTTTATCGTGATGGACACCTCTGCGTCCCGTGAGGAAGATTTAGCGGCTACCACATTCCTGGCAACTGTGTTCTTCCGGGATGAAATGAGCAAGTCCCGTACCCGGAAAAAAGCCGTGTTCGGTGATGAGCTTTGGATCATCGCCGGCAAGGAAGGCAACGAACAGGCATCGGAATTTGTGATAAAGCTAGTAAAGACCATTCGTGGCTACGGAGGCATTTTCGTTTCCTGTACCCAGAACACCATCGACTATTTTGCCCTCAATAACGGTAAGTTTGGTGACGCCGTTCTCAACAACAGCCGCTTAAAGCTCCTTCTCCAAATGGAAGAGCCGGAGGCCTTGAAGCTGAAAGAAAAGATAGGTCTGTCTGACGAAGAGGTTATGCAGATCCTCCGCTGCGGCAGAGGTCAGGGCCTGCTCTGTGCAGGTAAGAACCGTATTGCCGTGGAGATCCGTTCCTCTCAGACCCAGTATGACCTTATCACTACCAACCGCGCGGACCTTGAAAAGCGTGCGAAAGGAGAAAACGAATGATGGAACTCAACGAAAAAGCAATCAGCGGAATGAAGCATCATCTGGACGCGTGCAGGAAGTATCTCACTGCTTTGGAACAAGGGTATCGTTCCCCGGAAAAGCGTAACACACTGCTGGATGCGGCTATGCAGCAGGTAGAGCTTTGCTGCATTGATATGCGTCTGCTATGTGAAAAAGCAAGAGCCAACCGGGTCTATCCTCTGGTCGAAAATGGCAAGTACAACCACAAGACTATCTATGGTGAAGTAAACATTCTGGACAACGGCTGGGTGGACATTCGGATGAATGCTTTGTTGCCCCACTGCAAGGTCGTGGGCGGCACCCAATATGTTACCGACACCATCATTCGGCTGCTGGAGGAATTTCGGAAAGAGGGCGGCGAGCTGCCCCGCTATGAGAAGGCATACTTAGCCATTGTGCAGCACGCACCGCAGGATTGCAGCGGAGCCTTCGATCAGGACAACAAGGGCTACAAGGGTGTTATCAACGCCCTGAAGGGCAGGCTGTTTGGTGACGATAACCAGTTTGAATTGGCACTTGGTCTGTTCACTTTTGTGGACGATGATCCCCACTGCCACATCTATGTTACGCCTTATGATGAAGCCGGAGATTTTCACTATCAGTTGTCCTCTTTTATGCTCTGAAACATGCCGTTTGCTCCCCGTGGTTTTCTGAAAATTTGAGCCAAATTTGAACATTGAGATTTTTGCCTCAAACCACGGGGAGCAAAAGTCCTTGCAGCTCTAAGAGAAAATGCACATTTATGGGCCCTATTTTTGAGGGCAATCTAACAGTACTACTTCGGGGGGTGTGGTTTTGCAATTCAGCAGAGCAGAAATTGAGGTGCTTTGCCTGTGTGCCTGGTGCAAAGATATTCCAGCAAAAAGGTGCAGAAATATCCCTGCAGAGATACTGGATTCTTTGCTTCAGTATAAGCTCATACGCCTAAGCAGAAATAAGTTGGGGTATCGTTGCACGCCAGATGGGATTGCTCTACTCCATAGTGCAGAAATAGACTATGAGATTGATAAGTCTTATCGGACAAATGCTGATACGCTATTCCGCAGGTTCCAAGTGGCAGAGATTACGACTTTCTTCTGGAGATATGGAGTCAATGTGTTCGCAGAGTCTCCACCGGCAGAAAAACAGACCGATATTTTCGTACCGGCTTTTGCACTAAGGCGCAGTCATAATGCAAATTTCTTCGGAAATGCAAAATTGACAGGTTTCTACTATGCAGAAGATTTTGCGTTTATCCCATACTACATCACAAAAGATAGCGGTGGCGTTTATCCGGAAATCGAGCAGCGCCACTTTCGTGCAGAGATGCTTCTGCAAGGCAGAAAGCCTCACATCCTTTACACCGGAGAAGGCAATCTGAAAAAGCTGATAGAAACAATCTCGTACAAAAAAGAACGCTCCAGCAAAGTTACTACCACTTACTACAAGGATGCTATGGGGCTGTTCAACTGTCCTGTTGCCATAGTACCAATGGATGAAGAAGGTATGCGTCAGCTGAGGATCTTGTCTGTACCGGACTACCGGCAAAGGCTTATGAAGAACCTTTTAGGAGAGGACTACCTTCCTCCCACATCCAATCTGTTTGACGGGAGGACAAAGTCAGAAAACTTCATCATCGGTTTCGACTGCAATATTCTGCGGTTTGAAAATGCTGTGAAATCCAAAAAGCCAACCAGTATCTTCGTGCTGCCATCTCAGGAGGATTATGTGGCGAAGCTTGTGGATGGCACAAACGCAAAATGCTTTGTCATTAAGTTTGCGGACGCGGAAAGGTACTTTGGGCTACCCCATGAACTGCCTTCCTTAGACCGCACACCATTTCAAACCGGGAAAGGAGGTTATGTGGATGTTCCACTTCTCGGAAAAAATAAAAAAGCTGGAAGATAAGCTCAACGCCTTTATCGCCAAGCACAAAAGCAAATTTCCAACCTACATAGGGCTGGGCCTGGTGATCTTGTACTTTTACGGAATGCTCCTGCGATTTATCGGCATTGGTGCATTTAATTTCCGCACTGGTGCAGAGGAAAGCTGGTTTACCTGGAATCCTTTTAAGAACATCTTCGCCCTGTTCACGCCCTACGGCATGGGCATCACAATGTTTGTGGTGATTATGTACTGTCTTTTTTCCAAGAAAGGCTACGCACTCATATCCGGCTACAAAACAGTCCGGGACAAAGAGCGCGGCATCGAGCTTCTGCCGGAAGGTACACACGGCACCTCCGGCTGGATGAACAAAAAGGAAATGACAGAGGTACTGGACAGAGGCCCACTGGAAGAGTTGGATGAGACCCTGTTCGGAAAACTGGATACCGGCGAGTATGTTTCCCTCAGAGATCTTCGCGGTATGAATAAAAACATTATGATCTACGGATCGCCCGGTACCGGTAAATCAAGAGGCTTTGTTATGCCCTTTGCAATGCAAGCAGTTAAGCGTGGCGAAAGCCTTATTATGGTTGACCCGAAGGCAGAGTTCTACGAAATGTACTCAGAGTTCTTCCGGGAAAACGGGTACACCGTGGCTGCCTACAATCTTCTGGACTTGTCTGCCTCAGACGGGTGGAATTGCGTTGCGGAAACAGCTAACGACCTGAACCTTGTGCAGAATGTGGCTGAAATCGTCATACGCAATACCTCGTCCGAAAGCGAGAAGGAAGACTTCTGGGCAAAGGCAGAGAAAAACCTTTTAATGGCACTGCTCCACTATGTAGGCACGATGACCTACCCCGGGACAAATAAGCTGCTGCCCATTGAGGAGCGAAGTCTGGGCACCATCTACAAAATCCTATCCTCCACATCGGTACAGGAGCTCGATGCCAAGTTCCGCAGCCTGCCACCGGACCACCCGGCACTGCCGCCTTACGGTATCTTCCGGCAGGCCCACAAGCAGATCTGGGGTAACATCATCATCGGTCTGGGCAACCGACTAAATGTGTTTCAGAACAAGTTGGTTGACGACATCACCAAACACCACGAGATCGACCTGACCCTGCCGGGAAAACAGAAGTGTGCTTACTTCTGCATCATCTCCGACCAGGACAGCTCGCTGGAGTTCCTGTCGTCTATGTTCTTTTCCTTGCTGTTCGTCAAGCTTTTCGATTTTGCCCGCAGTCAGGAAAACCGCAGGCTTCCGGTTTGCGTGAATGTGCTGATGGACGAATTCTGTAATATCAGTCTTCTGGACAGCAAAAAGATCTTCTCTGTTGCCCGATCCAGAAACATCAACATTCAAGCTGCGATCCAGTCCGTAGCGCAGATATCCAACCGTTACCCGAAAAACGAGTGGCAGGAAATCATCGGCGACTGCGACTATCAGCTGTTCCTCGGCTGCAACGATATGATGACGGCTGAGCATATCAGCGATCAATGCGGTGAGATAACAGTACGGGTCAATAATTCCATGATCCCGATGCCTCCTTTGTTTCACCCTATATTGAATGTTTCCAAGCCCTATACCCACAACAAAACCAGCACCGGCAGACCGCTGATGATGCCCGATGAAGTGCGGCGTCTTGCCAAAGACCAAGGTATCCTGCTGATTCGTGGCTCACGGCCCTTAAAGCT
>JAFTTQ010000022.1 GCA_017466665.1 Oscillospiraceae bacterium | reverse complement strand
ATGCTGCCATGAATCTGAAAAAGCTGGCAAATTGGAGTTGGAATAACTCCTTTTTCTCTCAAATATTACTGCTTTTTACACCTAAATACACCAAAACCCCTTTTTTTCTCCAATGAAAACAGGGGTTCTTTGACAGACTGCGGGGATGGCGCAAAATCATGCGCCATCCCCTTTTTGCTGTAGATGGTTGTTTACCTTATTATTGACGCGCCGTTCTCAATAGCTTCCCCAAAAGTAAACGCTGATTTATTCGATAACCCACATCCGTAGGGGCCGATGCCCACATCGGCCCTGATAAAAAAGTTTCGAATTTGCCGAAAACCTATATAAAAGCCAAATTATTTACCGCAGGGTCGATGTGGGCATCGACCCCTACGAAAAGGTTTTCTGATTTAATCATCGGTTACCCATGGGGAAGGTATAGACGTGTTCCATCATTGGTTTATGCATTATGCATTTTCCATTGGCGTAAGCCCGGTGGCGGCGGTGACCAGAATCCCCAGATTATCCCGGTATATTTCATCGAACTGTTCAATCGGCAGAGGGTTCACGCCCCGCCCTACCTCGATGGTATAGCCGGGCTTACGGAACTGCTGAATAAACCAGTCCTTATACCCGGCAAAGCTGGAATTGAAGGCAGGCTCTGTCAGGGTATAACCGCTGACCCGGGCAAATTCCTCTCCCAATTCCCGGGCACCGGGCACCTCGTAATCCTGAAAACTCCAGTATATTTCCTTGCCCTGGGAGTGGTATGCCAGCACCAATGCCGGGTCAATAAATTCCGTATAGCCGGCAAGCGCCTGGGTCTCAAACTGGTTTAAGGGCGCTCTGCCCACATAGTCCCGGGGGCCGGGGGTGGTAAAGCCCTGGCTGAATTTGATCTCCCGTGCCTGCAGCCAGCCGGCAGGATAGTTCAGGTTCAGATCTACCCCTAAAAGATTCGCCTTCCATCCGTCCGGGAAAGGAATGGTGGGGTAATCCTGTGCCAGCCGCCGGGCAAGATCGTACTGGATGTTGCCCTCGGTGATGGCACCTACTACCAGATCCACTCCGTCCGGGTCTACCATAGGCACCATATAAATGGTGGCAGTGTCCGAAATTTCCTGGGCGCTTCGGTCAAAGACCGTGCCGCCGTTTTGGATGGCCTCTGCCAGCTCCTCGGCAAATTTCAGCAGTACTAAGCTGGTGATCCATTCATTGGCGTGGTGGGCTGCGGAATAGATCACCTTTCGGGGGCCTGTTCCGATCACCAGGGTGCGCACAGGGCGCTGAAACGCCGTCCGGGTCAGGATCTCTGTGCGGCAAAAGGGGTATGCTTTCACGATCTGCTGGATCATTTGGTCACAGCTTTCCGCTGTGATGGGTACGGTGGTATTTACGATCGCCATTTTCATCGCCTCCGACTATTCTATGCGGCGAAAGAAAATTTGTTCCGCAAATCGGGACTCATAGACCTATGCATCAAAAAACCGCTGTGTAATGTCTTATCGGACATTACACAGCGGTCTTTTTAAGTAGTTTTTACAGGTATGCTTTTACAGCATCGCTGGCAAGCGCAGCATCGTCAGACACAGTGACGGTGATGTTCATATTGTTGTTTTCGGCAAACTTGGCGCACCACAGGATGAACTCCTCACCGGCAGCGCGGTCATTGCCGATGGTCTTGTACAGGTTGTCGATGTAAACATTGGTAATATCAAAATTACCGGCATGCAGGCCGCTCAGGAAGCCCTTGAGCATATCGGGATTGGAAATACCGTACTCCTGAGAATCCACCAGGCGGACACGGTAGTTAACATCATAAGTCAGCTTTTTGCCGTACTCAATACATACCACATCGCCGCTGGCATTGGCAACAGCCTCGTGGATGGAGTCGATCAGCTTCTTGGTCTTGCCGGAGCCCTTCAGGCCCATAATAACTTGAATCATCGGGAATATCCTCCTTTGCTTAACAGTATGGTTACTGTAACTTCATTTTATCAGCTATAAAAGGATTTTGCAATACAAAAAATGCAAGGATGAGAAAATTTTTTAATTTTCATAGCCAGGCTTGCCCAAAAGCTTGAACATATTGCGCTTATAGAACTCAACACCGGGCTGGTTGAAGGGGTTGACACCCAGCATATAGGCAGAAACACCGCAGGCCAGCTCGAAGAAATAGAACATTTCGCCCAGCTTCTCATTGTTCAGCTCGCCCATATCTATGGTGATCACCGGCACATCGCCGTCCACGTGGGCTGCCAGAGTGCCCTGGAATGCCTGCTCGTCTACAAAGTCCAGGGTCTTGCCCTCCAGGTAGTTCAGGCCGTCCAGGTTCTTATAGTCGCCGCCGATGGTCAGCTTGTTTTCAGGAGCGTCAAAACGCACCATGGTCTCAAAAATGTTGCGCTCACCCTGCTGGATCATCTGACCCAAAGAGTGCAGGTCAGGGGTAAATTCCGCAGTAACAGGGAAAATACCCTTGCCGTCCTTGCCCTCAGATTCGCCGTAGAGCTGCTGCCACCAGCCGCCCATCATCTTGAAGCCAGGCTCGAAGGATTCCAGAATTTCAATAGCCTTGCCGTTGCGGTACAGCAGGTTACGGGCAGCGGCGTACAGCCACACAGGGTTTTCAAAGGAGCGGATATCATAGGCCTTCTTTGCATCGCATGCGCCCTTCATCACTTCCATGGGGTCAATGCCGGCGACTGCCATCGGCAGCAGACCCACGGCAGTCAGCACGCTGTAACGGCCGCCAACATTAGGGGGGATCACGAAGGTCTCCCAGCCCTCCTCGGTAGCCATCTGACGCAGTGCGCCCTTGACAGGATCAGTAATGGCATAGGTGCGGGCCTTGGCGCCCTCGGTGCCGTACTTACGCTCCAGCATCCAGCGCAGGGCACGGGTGGCGATAGCAGGCTCGGTGGTGGTGCCGGACTTGGAGATGATGGCAATGGAGAAATCCTTGCCCTCCAAAAGGCGCTGCAGCTCATTCCAGGCGCGGGTGGACAGGGTGTTGCCGGCATAGTAGATTTGGGGGTTGCCCTTACCCTTGCCGATGTTGTGGTTGCAGCCCTGCATCAGCTCGATCGCGGCACGGGGGCCTAAGTAGCTGCCGCCGATGCCGATGACCACAAACACATCGGAGGTCTCCCGAATGCGCTTTGCAGCGGCACGGATGCGGCGGATCTCGTCGGTCTCCTCCGCGACAGGCAGGTTCAGCCAGCCCAGAAAATCGTTGCCCTCGCCGGTACCCTCGGTCAGGGTGCGGTGTGCGTCAAAAACCTCTTTCTCGGTTGCCAGCAGATCCGGCAGGGACAGCCTGCCCCAAACATTGGAAATATCAACTTTAATCATAAAGTTTTCTTCATCCTTTCGGTGTTTTAATGAAATTCTTATATATGTTACCGCAAAATTCACATAAACGCAAGCGAAAAAGATAAACTTTCCGTTAAAACTGGAAAATTTGGAAATTACTATGGAAAAGTAAAGCAAAAACAAGTATAATAAGTGAAACATATACTATGGAGGGACGATAGAATGCGTTATGGCTTCGGTGTGGATCTTGGAGGTACTACCGTCAAGATCGCATATTTTAATGAACAGGGTGAGCTTTTGACCAAGTGGGAGATCCCCACACGGAAGGAGCATAGCGGCAGCCTGATCCTGCCGGATATCGCCGCTTCTATTGCGGATTATATCAGCCGGGAGAATATTGACCGGAGCACCCTTTTGGGTATCGGTATCGGTGTCCCCGGTCCTGTCAGCTCTGAGGGCGTAGTCAATCGGTGCGTCAACCTTGGCTGGGGCGTTTTTAATATTTCCGAGGAGCTCTCCCGTCTCACCGGTTTGCCGGTGAAGGCAGGAAACGATGCCACAGTCGCCGCCTTGGGCGAATGCTGGATGGGCAGCGGCAAGGGCTGCCGGAATATGGTGTTTGCCACCCTGGGTACCGGCGTTGGCGGCGGTATCGTGACAGACGGCCAGGTGCTCCACGGTGCCCACGGTGCCGGTGCGGAGATCGGTCACATGGTGATCAACCGGGAGGAAACCGAACCCTGCGGCTGCGGTAAAAAGGGCTGTGTGGAGCAGTATTGCTCCGCCACCGGTGTGGTGCGGCTGGCAAATCGGTATTTGAATGCCAATTCTGCCCCATCTGTACTTCGGAAAATTGAAAATCTGACCTGCAAGGATGTATTTGATGCCGCAAATGCCGGTGATTCGGCAGCCTTGGAGATTTTGGATCAGGTCTACCGCTATATGGGTGAATTTTTGGCAAATGTTGCTGATGTGGTCAATCCCGAGGTCATCGTGCTGGGCGGCGGTGTCAGCAAAGCAGGCCAGCCCCTTTTGGACGGCGCAAAGAAATATTTTGATCAGTTTGTATTCCATGCCAACAAGGATGTCTCGTTTGCGCTGGCGGTCTTGGGCAACGATGCCGGTGCCTACGGTGCTTTTAAGCTGATTTTGGCCTAAAAACAATTTTTTCCGAAATATAGTCGATTTCCCTGTTTTTTCAATGGGAAAACCGTAGAAAAAGCCCGATTTATCTTGACAAAAAGGGTAAAAAGCAGTACTCTTTTATCTTGAATGGAATCCGTTCAGGGTGAAGTTGCTGCTTACGCAGCAGTGATTGTGTTTTTGAAATTTCCATTTCAAAAACTATTTCAATAATCGCGCAAGCGATACCTTCACTGCACTGAAGGTGCAACTTCACTTGGCGTTAGCCAAACTTCACTTCATTGAAACTTCACTTGCCGCAAGGCAAACTTCACTTTTCAATTTATTTATAAATTGAAATCTATATAAGGAGTTTATCATATGCGCAAAAGCGGTATATTGATGCATATAACTTCCCTTCCCGGGCCTTACGGCGTGGGAACCATAGGAAAACCGGCCCGGGAATTTGTGGACTTTTTAAAAGAATCCGGGCAAAGCCTTTGGCAGATCCTGCCCCTTTCCCCCACCGGCTACGGCGATTCTCCCTATCAGTCCTGCTCAGCTTACGCCGGCAACCACTATTTGATCGACTTGGACGCGCTGATCGATGCGGGTCTGCTGACCCAACAGGAGGTCTCCTCCGTGCATTGGTGCGACAGCGATGAAAAGGTGGACTTTGGCATTCTTTACAACAACCGACTGCCAATCCTGAAAAAAGCCTTTTCCCGTTTTAAAAACTGGGATGCCCTGGATGAATTTTGCCGGATAAACAGCGATTGGCTGCCGGATTTTGCCCTGTTTATGGCACTTAAGGATGAAAATGGCGCAAAGCCCTGGTATCAGTGGCCGGAGGCGCTTAAGACCCGTCAGCCGGAGGCTGTGTGGCAGGCCCGCCGCCGTTTACAGGATTCCATCCGGTTTTACAGCTTTGTCCAGTTTTTGTTCGATCAGCAGTGGCAGGCACTTCGTGCCTACTGCGGTGATGCGGGCATCCAGATCATTGGAGATGTGCCTATTTATGTACCGCTGGACTCCGCGGACGTTTGGAGCGCACCGGAGCTTTTTCAGCTGGATGAAAGCTTAACGCCCACGGCAGTTGCCGGTGTTCCCCCGGATGCCTTTACCGCTGACGGTCAGCTTTGGGGCAACCCCCTGTACCGCTGGGATGTCCACAAGAAGGACGGCTTTAGCTGGTGGCTGCGCCGCCTTGCCGCCGCCGGAAAGCTGTATGATATTGTCCGACTGGATCATTTCCGGGCATTTGAGGCATACTGGTCTGTGCCCTACGGCGACGAGACTGCCCGGAACGGCCACTGGGTCAAGGGCCCGGATATGGACTTTGTAAAGGCTGTGAAAAACGGTCTGCCAGAGCTTTCCATCATTGCTGAGGATCTGGGCTTTTTAACGGAGGAAGTGCTCTTACTGCGGGATAATTCCGGCTGGCCGGGTATGAAGGTGCTGGAATTTGCCTTTGACGGCTGTGAGCCTTCCGACTATCAGCCCCACACCTATACGAAAAACTCTGTGTGCTACACCGGCACCCACGATAATATGACCATGCGCCAGTGGTTTGAAACCGCCACGGAAGAAGCGGTGGCCTTTGCCAAGGCGTATATGGGTCTGACGGAGGAAGAAGGCTATGTATGGGGTACGATTCGTACCGCCATGGCAAGCGTTTCCGATACCTGTATCGTGCAGCTTCAGGACTACCTGAATCTTCCCGGCAGTGCCCGGATGAACTTCCCGGGAACCATGGGAAGCAACTGGACCTGGCGGGCAAAGCCCGGTGCCGTCACCCAGGCGCTTGCCAAACGCATCCGCAAAATGACAACCTTATATTGCAGAAAACCCATAGAAACGGAGAGAACTGAATTATGAATTATGATTGCCTGAGTATTTTGAAATGGACGGAAGCCCAGCTCAAGTATACCCACGACGTTTCCTTACAGGAGGCCACCCCCCAGGAGCTGCACGAAGCTCTGGGGCAGGCGGTGATGATGGCTATCAGCGATAACTGGAACAACAGCAAGCATACCCGTATGCACAGCCGCAAGGCATACTATATCTCTGCGGAGTATCTCATTGGCCGTTTGGTCTATTCCAATATGTACAATATGGGCATTTTGGACGAGATGAAGCAGCTTTTTGCCGAGCGGGGCGTAGATCTGGCGATCTTAGAGGATATCGAGGATGCTGCTTTGGGCAACGGCGGCCTGGGCCGTCTGGCTGCCTGCTTCCTGGATTCCGCCGCCAGCACCAACATCCCCCTGTCCGGCTACGGCTTACGGTACCGCTTCGGCCTGTTCAAGCAGAAGTTCGATCAGAACGGCTCTCAGGTAGAGGCCGCTGACGACTGGGCAAAGTACGGCGATCCCTGGTCTTACCGCCGGTATAACCATACCGTGAAGGTCTCCTTCCCCGATCATACGGTTCTGGCAGTTCCCTACGATGTGCCTGTCATCGGCTACGGCACCAAGAATGTGGGCACACTCCGTCTGTGGCAGTGTGAGGCTGAGGAAGAGCTGGACTTTGGCGCCTTCAACGATCAGGATTATCTGCGGGCACTGACCCAGAAAAACAAGGCTGAGGACATTACCCGTGTGCTGTACCCCAACGATTCCACCTGGGAGGGTAAGCGCCTGCGTATCAAGCAGCAGTATGTGCTGTCCTCTGCCTCCTTGCAGGATATGATCCGCACCTACAAGTCTGCCCACGGCAAGGATCTTTCTCATTTTGCCGATTTCTACGCCGTACAGCTCAACGACACCCACCCGGCTATGTCCATCCCTGAGCTGATCCGCCTTTTGATGCTTGAGGGTATGAACTTTGAGCAGAGCTTCAATATCGCCCAGAAGACCTTCTCCTACACCAACCACACCGTTATGGGTGAGGCGCTGGAAAAGTGGAATTTAGAGCTGATGGCCAGCGTCGTACCGGAGATCGTGGATATTATCCTGCGGATCGATGCCAAGCTGAAAAGTGAGCACCCGGAGCTGTTTATCGTCCGGGATAACACTGCCCACATGGCAAACCTGTCGGTTTATGTTGGCACCTATGTCAATGGCGTTGCGGAGATCCACTCCCAGATTCTGAAGGACGATGTGTTCCATCAGTGGTATAACGCCTTCCCTGAGCGTTTCCAGAACAAGACCAACGGTGTCACACCCCGTCGCTGGATGGGTCTGTGCAACCCTGAGCTGACCCAGATGATCAAGTACCGCATCGGCGGCGATTTCCTGAATGATCTGGATAAGATCGGTAAGCTCAAGCCCATGATCGACGATGATATGGTGCGCCAGTTCAACGCCATCAAGCATCAGAAGAAGGAGCAGCTTTGCCAGGTTCTGCAGAAGCAGGAGGGCATCAGCCTGAACCCGGACTTCATTTTCGATGTGCAGGTCAAGCGGCTGCACGAGTATAAGCGGCAGCTTCTGAACGCCCTTTCCATTATGGATATCTACTTCCGCCTGAAAAACGGCGAGCTGCCTGATTTCCAGCCCACCGTTTACCTGTTCGGCGCAAAATCCGCTCCCGGCTATCAGCGGGCAAAGGCTGTGATCCGCTATATCAACCGCATTGCCTTCCTGATCAACAATGATCCTGCGGTTTCCGATAAGCTGAAGGTCATTTTTGTGCAGAACTACAATTGCTCCTATGCCGAGCATATCATCCCTGCCGCCGATATTTCCGAGCAGATCTCTCCTGCCGGCACAGAGGCCTCCGGCACCGGCAATATGAAGCTGATGCTCAACGGTGCTGTGACCCTGGGTACCCTGGACGGTGCCAACGTGGAGATCGTTAAGGAAGCCGGTATGGAGAATAACTATATCTTCGGCGCTACCGTGCAGCAGATCAACGAGTGCAGGGACAGCTACTATCCCCGGGGCATTTACGATGCCGATTATCATTTGCGCCGTGCTATTGACACTCTGGTGGACAGCACAGTGCCCACCGACGACAATCAGCGGGATCTGTACCACGCACTGCTGGACGGCACCCATTGGCATAAGGCTGACCACTACTTCCTGCTGCTGGACTATGCTTCCTACCTGGATGCCAAGCTCCGCGCCAACCGGGACTATGCTGACCGGCTGAACTTTGGCAGAAAGTGCCTGATGAATGTGGCAAGCGGCGCCAAATTCTCCTCCGACCGCACCATTCGCCAGTACGCTGAGGAGATCTGGCATATAGAGCCTACAAAATATTGATCCACCGCAGCAAACGGGGCAAGAGGTTCCTCCTCTTGCCCCGTTATTATGTATGCGCTTGATGGATTCAGTTTTAAACAATTCTTTTCTGAGATCCTGCCCTTTTTTGTTCGGCTGCCCGGCGCAGGGCTGCAATGTCCCCGCCGCCTGTCAGCAGATCATAGGCTTCCATAATCAGGCTTACCAGAGAATCACTTTCCTGCAGGTCTGCGGTTTCGCAAAGCAGCGCCTTCGGGCATTTCCCCTCTCCTGTTTCCTTTACAAGGCGAATCAAGCCCGCCGCCGCACCAACGGCAATATATGCCGGCACCTGGCCGCTCTCAAGAACGAGCCTTGCAGAGCCGATCAGCCTGTCCTGTGCAGAGAGTTTTCGGGCAGGATCGCCGCCAACACGGGCGCAGGTATCCTGCAATGCAGCATTGGTAAAGCGGTACAGAAGATCCTCGATGTGGCAGACAATGCTGCTTAGCTCCACACCGTACTTTTGGGAAAGTGCCACAGCGCTTTCCAGCATAGCGTTCTGCACGATGATGCGAATATCCGGCACATCAATAGACTGATAAATATACTCCAGTCCCAGCAGGTCACCTAAGTAGGCACAGGTAGCGTGACCCATATTGTGGATGTACAGCTTTCTTTTGATGTAAAAATCAAAGGGTTCAAAGGGTACCATTCCCGTGATCTGGGGAATCTCACCCTTAAAGGCAGCCTTGTCCACAGGAAGATAGCCATAGCTTTCCACGCAGACCCGCATGGGGTTGCCGTCCTTCATTTCCTCCGTTTGTACGGGAACCATCCGTCCGATGGATGCCTCCACCAGACCAACAGTTTCGTCAAAGACAGCCTTTTCTTCCCCGGTAAGCTGCTCTTTCAGCATTTCTTCCAGCACCTTGTTGGCATCCATCAGATTTTCACAGATAATGATATTCAGAGGTGCTTTTCCCATTGCCCAGCGCTTGCGCAGACCGGCAACAATGTTGGGAACAATAAATTTCAGGATTCTTGCCCCCACTGCCGTTGCCATAATATCCGCATGAGCGATTGCCTCTGCTACCGCTTCGGGATC
Organism: Oscillospiraceae bacterium; assembly: GCA_017466665.1. Lineage (GTDB taxonomy): Bacteria > Bacillota > Clostridia > Oscillospirales > Oscillospiraceae > Faecousia. The sequence goes on along the minus strand of JAFTTQ010000022.1, from coordinate 51,673 downwards.
CTTGCCATCCACGGCGCTGACATTTGTTACCTCAATATCCTTGTGCCCTTCGTTGGACAAAATGCGGACAGGATACTGGTGCTCCCGGTTCAGGGTCTCCACCACCGTATCCACCACATCCACGATCTTTACTTCATAGCCGGAGGCGGAAAACAGCATGCCGATAAAGCCTCTGCCGATATTGCCGCCGCCATACATAACTGCATTCATTCTATTACCTCTCGTCTTGCAAACTGCTTGCAGAATTCCTTGGTTTCTTCCTCGGTCTTCATACCGCTGGTGGCATCTGCGCTCCCCAGCGCCATAACCGCACAGGCGGATGCAAATTCCATAATTCTTTTATCCGACCACCCGTTATAAATACCGATCAGCGCACCGGCGCAGAAAGCATCTCCGGCACCGGTAGTACCCTGAATGTAGCCATCGGGCAGGATGTAAGAGCCAAGGCTGGAATACCCTTCCTCGCTGAGGCAAACAGAACGCTCCGGCATATGGATAATGACCTTTTTCCCCACGCCCAATTCCATCAGCTTAGTGCAGATTTTTTTCAAATTTTCCTCGGTTGGCTCTATTCCCGCTAATCTGCCTGCCTCCAGCTCATTGACAATGAGATAGTCCGTATAGGGCAGGCAGGGTAATATCAGGTTATACCGGTCAGAATTTTCGCTGACCAGGTCAATGGAGGTTTCCATTCCACATTCTTTTGCCTTTTGCAGTATTTTCAGCCCATCGCCATCGTCTACCTTTTGCAGCAGCAAAAAGTAGCCCAAATGGAGTATCTTTGCGTCAATGGTATCAAAATCCATATCCGCAATGCCGAAATCCGCACTGGCACCGGGATACACGAAAAATGTCCGCTGACCGCCGGGCACGCTCATAACCTCGGTAAAGCTGGTCTTTTCGACCGGCTTCACCGCAAGGCCGGTGGTGGAAACACCACCGGCTTTCAGAATATCCGCGACAAATTCTCCCTCGGCATCCTTGCCGATCTTACCAATGGCACTGACCGGCAGTGTAGGGGCAATTCTCTTTAGATCCAGCGCCACATTGGGAACACAGCCGCCCACAGCATTTTGAATGCTGCGGATCTGTGTCAGTTCCCCCGCGCTGGGATAGGCCCTGATTTCATTGATCTTATCTACCAGGACACTGCCGGCAACCGCAATGCCCTTTCTCTTTGCCGCTTCCATTAGTTGCACTCAGCTTCCAGCGGGCCAGCCAGCTCTTTCAGGAAGAACAGTCTGCCTGCCAGGGTGGGAATATAGGAAGAAGTGATCCAGGGTGTTGTGCCGTGGCGCAGAGTCATCCACAGGGAAAGTCCCTGCCACTGCATCCCTCTGCCCAGCACGCCGTCAGCACCGCCGATGGCATAGTCTGCCTGCAGGAACAGGCCGGGGCCAATGGTGTTGGCGCGGCAAGGCACCAGGGTGGTACGGGACTTGAAGCTGGTCAGGGCGTTCTGCTCCACAGTCAGGGGGTGGATCTTGGCACCGATGCGGTAGGGTGCCTTTGCCCACTCCTCAGCATTTGCATAGTCAGCCGCAAAGGTCGGCTCCCAGAATGCAATATGGCACATTCTGCCGATGCCGTACACCAGCACCAGCTTGGCACCCTCTGCTTTCAGGGCAGCGATCTTTTCGGGGTAAGTAGGCAGATTTTCCTTGGTGGCGAAGTTCCGCTGGGAAACAGGAACGGTCAGCACGCCCAGGGGGTTAAACAATGCCTGCTCCATGGCATACTGGAATGCACCGGGGTTATCGGAAGGCAAGGTATTGCCCTCACTGTCTGCCCACTCGTCCATATTGAAGGTGTAAACATGGCCGCAGGAAACATTCCATTCCTTCAGTAAGTAGACCACCCACTTGTACATACCCATCGGGCCAACAGGCAGGATGAAGGCGATCTTTTCATTTCGGTCAGCAGCCTTTTTGATCTGCATCGCGATCTCGTGACCCATATAAGTCTCAAATTCGCCCAAGCTGTCACACATAACAGGGTTAAAATCAGGGTTCCAAAAGCTCTGACGGTCACAAACCGTCTCCGGTGCACCCACGCAGGCGTCGATCTTTTCAAAGTCCCATCCGGCGGGATAGAAGCCCTCCAAAGCAGAGCCTTTTACAGTAGAATTAAAGTCCATAATTGATTCCTCCATATTTTTATTGTCATTTGTAGGGGCGGATGCCCACATCCGCCCGCGGGACGATGTCGGCATCGTCCCCTACGATTTATTTATTAAGGCAGAAGCCGCTTTGTAGTGCCCTTTAAGTAGACCTGGCACTGACGGAAGCCCTCGGCGTAATCCGCGCCGCACTGGAAACCCCGGTAGCGGCAGCAGGTTTTCACCATATCGGGAAAATCAATACCGTCGTGCTCCCGCATCCAGACCACCTGGGTTTCGTGACATTCCAGCATCTGAAGCTTAGTATCGATATGGTCAGATACATCCACATATTCCGTGGGGTTAAAATTCACGCCCGCCAGGGTATCCATATAGTAGATGGGTACAAGCCTTGCAGCCTTGCCTGTTTTTGTGGGATAATTGGGTAAGGTTGCGGTAAAGCTGGCATCAAATACCAAACGGGAGACCGCCGTGTGGTCGGGCATATAGTCATTGGGGTCGTGGGTAATGATGAAGTCAGGGTCTACCTGCTGAATCACCTCCACAACCTTATCTCTGGCCTCTTTGTTGTTGTCGTAAATGTCTAAATCATCAAAGCTGCTGTGGATGATCTCAAAGCCACCCATTGCTGCGCTTTTTTCCGCCTCCTTGGCGCGCACGATCCGCAGCTCATCCGGCGGGATCACCACATGGCCCAGATTGCCGCTGGACAGATGGCAGACCACCACCCGGTCACCCCGCTCCTTGCATTTTAAGAGCGTACCGGCACAGGCGATCTCCATATCGTCAGGGTGGCAGGAAATTACCAAAACGGTATACATAGTTTTGCTCCTTTCATAAATTTATCTAATTTAAGTATAAATTATTGTACTTGCAGGAAAATGGAAAATCGGATATAATACTAACAAAATCAGGCAAAGGACATTTTTTCATATGGACAAATTTATTAGACAAGGGCTGCCCGGTGTCCTTCACATACGGAAGATCATCACCATCTTCTATATGGAGCTGTCCAAGGATTTTCATTACGATGGAGAGCGGCATGATTTTTGGGAGATGGTGTACATCGACAAGGGGGAAATGCTCTGCACTGCGGATAAGCACCAGTTCACCCTGAAAAGCGGCGAGGTCACCTTTCATAAGCCCAACGAATACCACAATCTGTCCGGCGACGGAAAAAACGCACCCAACGTCAGCATTCTGACCTTTGAGTGCGATAGTGTAGCTATGAAGCATTTTGAGGGTAAAATTCTGCGGCTCAGTGCCGAAGAAAAAAAGCTGCTTTCCATGCTGATGACGGAGGGTCTGGCCTGCTTCCGTCTGGAAGACCCCAGCAATCCCCTGCTGCAAACCCTGCGCATCCAGCCGGATGCCCCCTTCGGCGGTTTTCAGATGATCCGCAACCTGCTGGAAATATTCCTCATCAGCCTGTACCGCCACCGGGAGAGCTTTACAAAAAAGAGCCGTCAAAGCGTACACATTGACGGCGTAGATGTAAATTTTGAGATTCGGGAATTGCTGGATATACTGAATCAAAATCTTTATGGCAAGCTGACCATCGAGGATATCGCCCGGCAGGTAGGAAAGTCCGAAAGCACAGTAAAGACCCTGTTTGCCCGGTTTCAGCCGGGGGGTATTATGCGGTATTATAACAATCTGAAAATTCGGGAGGCCAAACGGCTGATCCGGGAAAACCGCTATACCCTTGCCCAAATTGCGGAGCTTCTGTGCTACGATTCTGCCCAGTATTTTTCCAAGTGCTTCAAGGCCAGTACCCATATGACCCCCACAGAATACAAGCGCTCCATTGTCAAATGATAGATCGCATTTAACAGGCACAGCCGCCGGCCATCGGGCCAGCGGCTGTGCTTTTCTGATTATTTATTTGTAATGGGGAGACATCAACCAGCGGTGAAATCCATTTTCACCCGGCAATCACTGAGGCCTGACAGAATTATACTTTGACAGGGCAAAGAAAGCAAGGAGTTTCTGTTTATCCTGCTCCATCAAGGGGTATAAGGTCAGTTTATGGGCGATTTCCGGCGATAGAGGCAACTTTAACATTTCGCAAATAAAACAGAAAAGTTTTGTAAGCACGCTGGCTGTATGATTGTGGCAACACAATGGAAGCAGAGGTGTTTCTTATGCAAAATAAGGTAAAAAACCAACATAATGCCGATACGAAAGCGGAACAAAGGCTTCGCTATATCCCATTGCGCTATATTCTGGCACTGCTGCTGGCGGTACTGGAAACTGCCGCGGTTATTGCTGTGTTGATTCTCTTTGGAAAGTATGTGCCGTACTTTTATCTGGCAATGTGGGCAACGGAGATCGGCTGTGTGATCCACATTATTGCCTGCGATGAAGCGCCGGACTACAAAATCCCCTGGCTTTTGGTGGTGCTGATTGTGCCGGTAGCAGGCTTTATGCTGTATTTCCTCTTTGGCAGCCGCAAGCTGCAGCGTAAGTTCATTCGCCGCCTGGAAGCAGTACGTCAAAAGACTTACTCCGCCCGGACGGAAGAATTAACGAAAGCGTTGGCCTCAGCTAATACCGCCATCCGCACAGACGCCAGAATGCTGTGCAAGATCGCGGACTCCAACCTATTCACAAATACTACCCAGATGTATTTCCCTCTGGGCGAGGATATGCATAAACAGCTAATTGCTGATCTGGAAACCGCCGAAAAGTTCATCTTTATGGATTACTTCATTATTGAGGATGGTAAATTTTGGAATTCCATTCTGGATATCCTCAAGCAAAAGGCCGCTGCCGGTGTGGAAGTCCGGGTGATCTATGATGACATTGGCTGCATGATGACGCTCCCGGGGAATTATGACAAGCTTCTGCGTGGCTTTGGTATTGACGCTGTGCCTTTCTCTAAGCTGAAAGGCAATGCGGATTCTGAGTTCAATAACCGCAGTCACCGCAAGATCACCGTGATCGACGGTAAAATCGGTTATACCGGCGGTGTGAACATCGCCGACGAGTACATCAACGAGAAGGTGGTATACGGCCACTGGAAGGATGTTGGCCTACGGTTGGAGGGTGAGGCCGTCCGGGAGCTGACCCGGCTGTTTCTGGTGGATTACGGCATCAATGTGAAGAAGCTGCCGGAACCCAAGCATGATTATTTCCCGGAATACAGCGTGCAAGCTGAGGGGTATCTGATTCCATTTGGTGACGGCCCTAAGCCAATCTACGACCGCAGGGTTGGCAAATCTGTAATTGAAAATATGCTGAACCACGCCACCCGGTATTTCTACGCAATGACTCCCTATCTGATTTTGGACGAAGCGTTGTGTCAGGCGGTGGAGAATGCGGCACTGCGGGGTGTGCAGGTCAAGCTGATCCTTCCCGGAGTCCCGGACAAGTGGATCGTCAAGGAACTGGCGTGCAGCCATTATGAAAGACTTATGAAAGCAGGCGTGGAGATCTACGAATACACCCCTGGCTTTGTCCACGCAAAGGTGTACCTTTCCGACGATGAAACGGCTATGGTAGGTACGATCAATATGGATCACCGCAGCCTGATCCACAACTTTGAAAATGGAGTATGGATGTACCGCTGTGACAGCATTCCGGCGATCAAGGCCGATTTTATGGATACCTTTCATAAGTGTGTCCGTATTGATGAGAGCAAGATAAACTGGCACTTTATGCGCCGGTTCATCCGCAGTGTGGCAAAAGTATTTGCACCGCTAATGTAAAAATTAATATTTTTCAAACATTTCAGAAATTATTTGAAAAACTTGACAGGTTAGAATATGGCCATAAACTACAAAACAAAGGAGAAAACAAATATGTCTAAGTTCGTTGAAGCAAATGAGAAGATCGCCCAGAAGGTAGTCGAGGGCTACAAGAAGATCGAGGACGGCGTGGTCAGCGGTTATAAGAAAATCGAGACCGGCGTTGTGGAAGGCTTCGGCAAGGTTACGGATTCCTGTGTTAAGACCCTGTTCGCCAAAGAGGGCGAATCCGTAGAGGATGCCAAGGCAAGACTTTCCGGAAAGGATAAGGAGTAATCGCACCCCCATGAACAACGAGAACACATTTTCTTACACTTACAGCGCCAAAGAGAATCAAGAGGTGCTGAACATCCGCAAGAAATATCTTCCCCAGGAAGAGAGCAAGCTGGATGAACTGAAAAGGCTTGACAATCTGGTGCAATCCTCCGGCATAATGGAAGCACTGTGTGCCGGCATTGGCGGCGCTCTGATCTTCGGTCTGGGGATGTGTCTGGCAATGGAAGTGATCGGTCATATGATTTGGCTGGGCGTGATCCTGGGTCTTGCCGGTTCAGCAGGGATGCTCTTTGCCTACCCGGTCTATCGCAGGTTTTTTATCAAAGCAAAAAACCGGTATGTCCCCCGGATCCTGCAGCTAACAGAGGAACTGTCCAACGATCTTTAATAAAACGGAAACATTTTGAAAAAGTTTCAGAAATCACGGTGCGGTATCATGCACCCATCAAATCTATGAAAGAGGTAATCAAAATGAGCAATAACGATGCACAATTTCTGGTGCAGAAGATCCGCACCCAGTATACAGAAAAGCAGCACACCGAGCTGGACGAATTAAAAGAACTGGATGCCAAGGTCAAGCGCCCTGTCAATGTGTTTGCTTACACTTACGGCTCCATCAGCGCCGTTATTATGGGTGCGGGCATGAGCCTGGTAATGACGGACATCGGTGCCACCATCGGCTTGGCAAGCGCTATGGTTCCCGGCATCGCCATTGGCGTTGTGGGGCTGGGTTTGGCACTTACCACCTATCCTATCTACAAGGGGATCCTGAACAGCCGCAAGAAGAAATATGCCGGCAAGATCCTGTCTCTCAGCGAAAAGATTATGAGCAAGTAATCAATGAAAATTAAAAATTATCATATAAGGAGATTCTTACAATGAGCAATTTTCTGAAAAAGGCATTCCAGGATATGGCGCAGAGCGCCAAAGCACAGCACGAAGTGGATAAGGCACAGCTTGAGGCCGTCAAGGCTGAGAGCAAGGCACAGTGGGAAGAGGCCAAGATGACCCCCGCAGGCCGTCAGGCTCTGATGCAGGATGCGCGCGACAAGCAGATCAAAGACGCCAAGGAGCGCACTGCCGCGGCACAGGAGCGCATTGACCTGGCAAAAAGCAGACAGAAGTAAAGAATAAGCGGGAGTTTCGTTCCCGCTTTTTCCCGTTATACAAAATACGAAGGAGTGCGCGTTATATGAATGCAATTGAGATTAGAAATCTTTCAAAAAGCTTTCGCAATCTTTACGCACTGGATGGCCTGAATATGACCGTGCCTGTGGGGGCGATCTATGGCTTCATCGGCGAAAATGGTTCCGGCAAGTCCACCACAGAAAAGCTGATCTGCGGCCATCTGGTGCCGGATCAAGGCGAGATCAAGCTGTTTGGCAGAGATTACACCGATCCCGGAGTCCGTGTCCGGGTAGGCGCCTTGATTGAGAATGCAGGCTGCTTCCCCGGCTCCAGTGTATATCAAAATCTGATGATGCAGGCGATCAACTTAGGTCTCCCAAATCCCGATGAAGAGATCCGCCGTGTGCTTGAAATTGTGCGAATGGAGGAACATGCCGGGCTTAAATTCAAGAAATGCAGTTTGGGTATGAAGCAGCGCATCGGCATTGCCATGGCACTGCTGGGTGACCCGGCACTGCTGATTTTGGACGAGCCCATCAACGGACTTGACACCGACGGTATGCGCCTTATGCGGGAAGTACTGGTGGACATTACCCAGAAGTATAACTGCACCGTGCTTATCTCCTCCCACATCCTCGGCGAACTGGAAAAGATCGCTACCCATTACGGCATCATCCGCCAGGGTAAAATGATCATGGAGCTGTCTGCGGAAGAAATGGACAGCAGAGCCCAGGTCTTTGTATCCCTGAAAACCAAGGATATGAAGGGTGCCAAAGCTGTACTTGCCGGAAAGTTTGCGGATGTCCGTGAGGAAGGCGAATATATCCGCGTATACGATGTGGATGACACCGCCGCCATCGTGGATTTCCTGATGAAAAACGGTCATATTGTCAGCGAGATCAAAAAGAACAAGATCGGCCTTGAGGAATACTACATCGAGCTGATGAGCAAAAAGGAGGGATAATTATGGCACGACAGTTACAATTTGAATCCCCCAGCTTTGGGGCGCGGCTGAAAGGCATGCTGGGTGTGGACTTCTACCGCCTGTTCCACACGCCGCTTTATTACATTTTCCTGGCGATTGCCGCCATTATTCCTGCCATGGTATCCGGCTTTACCTCCATGCCGGATCAAAACGGCAATGTGATGGAGCCGCTGTACCAGAGCGCCTGGCAGATCATTGCGGCAGCCGAGCCGCTGTATGTTATCAACACCATTGCTGATTACGCAAATATGAATATGGTCTTTATCTTTGGCGGCATTATGGTGTCCATTTTTATCGGCCATGATTACAGCTCCGGCTATGTCAAGCAGCTCTTTACCACCCATGCCAAGAAGCAGGACTATATGCTGTCCAAGACCATCGTCTGCGCCTTTGCCATGGCCTGTATGTGCGTTACTTACCTGATCGGTGGCATTGCGGGCGGTCTGGTGGCTGGCTATCCCTTCCAGGTGAATGCGGGTTCCCTGATCCTTGCCATTCTGGGCAAGATGGTTATGAGCCTGGGGTGGGCAAGTCTTTATACCTTCCTGAATGTAATTTTCAGAAGATACTTCGGTGTATCCATTGCGTCCTCCTTCTTCTTTGGCACCGGCATCCTGATCATCGGTGCGGCTGCTATTGTGGAAAACCTGCAAATCCCCACAGCGTTCTTAAATATCTTCCTGTACGGATCCTCGGTCAACGCCTGCCTGGTCAGCAACATTGGCACCCTGCTCATCTGCGCTCTGGTATCCGTTGCCTGGGCTATTATCTATAACTTTCTCGGCACACGCATCCTATCGGGAAGCGATGTGTACTAAGGAGGACAGCACAAATGAATGCGATTGAAATTCGGGGCCTTTCCAAAAGCTTTGGCCCCAAGCAGGCTGTTTGCGGACTGGATATGACTGTCCCCATGGGTGCGATCTACGGCTTTATCGGTGAAAACGGTTCCGGCAAGTCCACAACACAGAAAATGATCTGCGGCCTGATCCCCACCAGCGGTGGTTCTATTAAACTCTCTGGCAAGGATCATACCGATCCCGATGTCCGTGCTGACATAGGTGTGCTGATTGAAGCCCCCGGCTGCTTCCCCAATCTCACCGTTTGGGATAATATGATGCTCCAGGCCGCCAACCTACGCCTTTCCAACGCCGAAGAAGCGGTTGTTAAGGTTCTGAAAACCGTCAGAATGGAAGGCGCCGCAGGGAATAAGTACAAGAACTGCTCCCTGGGTATGAAGCAGAGAGTTGGCATCGCTATGGCTCTGCTGGGTGAGCCTACACTCCTGATCCTGGACGAGCCGCTGAACGGTCTGGACGCGGACGGTATGCGGATCATGCGGGAGGTGTTTACCGATATCATTAAAGACGGTAAGCGCAGTATCCTGGTCTCCTCCCATCTGCTGGGCGAGCTGCAAAAGGTGGCCACCCACTACGGCATCATCCGCCACGGCAAAATGATCTGCCAGATGACCGCCGACGAACTGGACGCAAATTGCCGCACCTATGTGGCACTGCAGACCGAAGATATGAACCGCAGCAAAATGCTGCTGGGCTGCAAGTATTCCCGGGTGGAAGAGGATGAAGCGGGCTATATCCGGGTGTATGATCTGACTACGCCTGAGGAGATCGTAACCTATCTTTATGACAACGGCATCTGCGTTACCGAGATCCAGACCGATAAGATCGGTCTGGAGGAATACTACATTGATCTGATGAAAGGAGGCAGGTAATTATGAAAATTAGCTTTGGTCAACGCCTTAGCAGTATGCTGAAGGTAGATTTCAGAAGGATGTTCAAGTCCCGGCTGTTTTACATTCTCCTTGCCTGCGCCCTTCTTATGCCTATTCTGATGACCGTTATGATGGCTATGATGGATGGCTCTGTCTCCGTGGATCCCCAGACCGGCGTAGAATCCGTGATGCACGGCCCTGAAAACACATGGCAGAACATCGGCACACTCCCCGGCGGTGAAGCCATGGGCGGTATGGATGTCTTTTCCATGTGCAATATCAATATGATTTTTATGATCGCTGCCGTTTTTATCTGTCTGTTTATTTCCGATGATTTTCGGAGCGGCTATGCCAAGAATCTGTTTACTGTCCGGGCAAAAAAGGGTGATTATGTCATTTCCAAGACCCTTTCCGGTGTCCTTTGCGGCGCACTCATGCTGATCCTTTATTTTGTCGGTGCGGTGCTGGGCGGTTCCATCGCGGGACTTTCCTTTGACCTGCACGGGCTGACCGCAGCAAACCTTGTGATGTGTATGCTGGCGAAAATCTTCCTGATGCCGGTGTTCATCTCCATCTTTGTGCTGGTCAGTGTGGCGGCAAAGCAGAAGGCATGGCTTTCCATCTGCGGCTCCCTTGGCGGCGGTATGCTCCTGTTTATGATGGTCAGTATGATCACACCCCTGGGCTCCACAATGCTGAATGTGATCCTGTGCCTTGCCGGCGGTATCCTGTTTGCCTTGGGACTGGGCATTGCCAGCAAAGCCGTTCTGAACAAATCCAGCCTGGTGTAAGTAAAAAATGGTGCTGTTTCAAAAACCAATGTCATTAAGTTGGTGTCATTGCGAGCCCCGCAAGGGGCGTGGCAATCTCCAATTAACAACCTTTTTCCAAGAGATTCCCACGCCAGCAAAGCTGGCTCGGAATGACAAGGTAGGTTAACTTAATGACATTGGTTTCAAAAGCGGCACCATTTTTTCATAATTTTCTGCCAAAAAGCCAAAACACAAACAAAACTTTAACATTTGGGTGTTATTCTATATAATAGAATATGATAATTTGCGGAGGTATCACTATGTTCAAGATTTTGGTTGTGGAAGATGACAGGGACTTAAACCGCACAGTGTGCGCCTTTCTGAATGCCAGCGGTTATCAGGCCACCGGCTGTCTGAACGCCGGTGACGCTTACGATGCTATGTATGCCAATATATTTGACCTCATTGTATCTGATATTATGATGCCGGGCATCGACGGCTTTGAATTTGCCAGAACGGTGCGTTCCCTCAACGAAAATATTCCTATCCTGTTTATGACCGCCCGGGACGATATCGCCTCCAAGCAAAGGGGCTTTCGCATCGGTGTAGATGATTATATGGTCAAGCCCATCGATCTGGACGAGCTGTTCCTGCGGATCGGGGCATTGCTGCGCCGATCCAAGATTGCGTCATCCCGAAAGCTGGAGGTTGGCAGCTTCGTCATGGATGCGGATGAGCATACCGCCTACCTTGGCGGGGAAGAGATCAGCCTGACCAACCGGGAATTTTCTATCCTTTATAAGCTTCTTTCCTATCCCAAGAAGACCTTCACCCGTCAGCAGCTCATGGATGAATTCTGGGATGCGGATACAGAAACCGCGCCGAGAGCAGTGGATGTGTATATGACCAAGCTGCGCACAAAGCTCTCTGAATGTGAGGATTTTGAAATCAAGACCGTCCACGGACTGGGCTATAAGGTGGTATTCAAATGAAGAAGCTGACATTTCGGCAGATCCTAAAGGGACTCAGCCGTTACATCATATTTTTTCTGATGGTGGCTTTTCTGATAAGCTGCTGTATGATGCTGTTTGTGACCACCTTTGCCGGGAATATAGAGCTGGCACTGACCAACGAAAATCTGGAAGGCGCGGCAAAAATCACCTTTTTGAACGTGCTGCTGCTGAGCCTGCTGTTCACCATCAGCGATGAGATCCGCAGAAAGCTGACGGTGGCGCGTCCCGTAAAGCGGATCACGCAGGCTGCCGAGAAGATCATGCAGGGCGATCTGACGGTGCGCATCGAGCCAAAGCACAACGACGCGGAGCAGTTTGGCGAGATCATCGAATGCATCAATAAAATGACAAAAGAGCTTTCCAGCCTGGAGACCTTGCGGACAGACTTCATTGCCAACGTGTCCCATGAGCTAAAGACCCCTCTGGCTGTGATGCAGAACTACGGCACACTGCTGCAGCAGCCGGAGCTTTCCGAGGAGACCCGCATCGAATACGCAAAGGCGGTTTCCGATTCTGCCCGCCGCCTTGCCAGTATGATGACCAATATTCTCAAGCTGAACCGGCTGGAAAACCAGCAAATATACCCTCAGACCGCGGAATATGATCTAAGCGAGCAGCTTTGCGCCTGTTTATTGCAGTTTGAAAATATCTGGGAAGCATCCAACATTGAGATCGATACCGATATTGCCGACGGCGTAACGGTAAAAGCGGATGCGGAGCTGCTGAGCCTTGTATGGAACAATCTGTTTTCCAATGCCTTCAAGTTTACCGGGCCGGGCGGAACCGTTTCCGTAAGTCTTTCGACCACTGACCACCACGCCATCATAAAGGTCAAGGATACGGGCTGCGGTATGACGCCGGAGGTGGGCGCCCACATTTTTGAAAAATTCTATCAGGGTGACACCTCCCACGCCACCCAGGGAAACGGCCTGGGACTGGCGCTTGTGAAGCGGGTAATCGATATCATGCAGGGGCAGATCACCGTGGAAAGCGCGGTGGGAAAAGGCACGACCTTTACGGTCAGGATTGGGAGGGTGTAGCATGGATTGGAAGAAGATCGGGAAAAAGCTCCTGTTTCCGCCGGTTTGGGTAATGGCTTTGCTGACAGTACTCAGTGCCGCTGCACTGATCGCGGTATTTTTGAAGGGATGGGATGCCACGCCCATCGCCTACATCGTGTATGTTCTGGCATTTTATACGCTGAGTGTTGTAACCGTATTCTGCGCTATGGTGCTTCCAAAGCAGTATCAGCAAATCAGGCAGAAGATCCTGAAGCATCCCCTGGGAAACCGGTATATGACAGATAAGCTCTTCCGCACGAAAATATCCCTGAACCTTTCTCTGGGCATCAACCTTGCGTATGTCGCCATCAATGTGCTGTCCTGGTATTTGTATCAAAGCTGGTGGTTTGTATGCCTGGCGGTCTACTATGTGATCCTGTCCGTGATGCGCTTCTTGCTGGTGCGTTATGTCCGGCTCAACGATATCGGCGCAAACCGCTACGGTGAGCTGAAACGGTCCTTGATCTGCTCCTGTGTTATGCTGCTGCTGAATTTCTTCCTTTCGGGAGCGGTGCTCATGGTGGTATATCAAAACAGAGGCTTTGAATACCACGGCATTATGATTTATGTTATGGCAATGTTCACCTTTTACAATGCCACCTTCGCAATCATTGATCTGATCAAATACCGCAGCTTTGAAAGCCCTGTTATGTCCACCGCCAAGGGAATCTCTATGGCTGCTGCCCTGGTGTCCATGCTGAACTTGGAAACAGCCATGTTCGCGGAATTTGGCGCGGAAATGGCAAAAGAGGATCAACGGCTGATGATCATACTGACCGGCGCCGGGATCAGCATTGCGGTGATTTTCATGGCAATTTATATGATCGTGCGATGCACAAAGGAGATAAAGAAAATGAGGTGCAGTGAAAATGGATAACAAAGAAGAAACCTTTCAGTATACTTACTCCGCAAAGGAACAGGCAGAGGTCGCCCGCATCCGTAAGAAATATCTGCCTTCGGAGGAGGATAAAATGGAACAGCTCCGAAAACTGGATCACAGCGCTTCTCAAAAAGCCCAGGCCTGGGCCATTGCATTGGGTATCATTGGTGCGCTGATCCTGGGTAGTGGTATGAGCCTGTTTATGAGCGATTTGGGAGAGTGGCTGGGTTCGTATCAAAATCTGTCAATGATAATTGGCATCATAATTGGCGTGATCGGTCTGGTGCTGGTGGCACTGGCATACCCGGTTTATAACCGAATCCTCAAAAAAGAGCGCCAGCGGATCGCGCCGGAGATCCTCCGTCTAACGGATGAGCTTATGAAATAAAGGATGCAGCCCTTAGTGGGCTGCATCCATTTTTTTAGACAATCATTTTCAGTTGCGGATATCCATTTGCAAATTGATAACATTATTTCGCGTTTTTAGCAGTGCGCCATTAGACAGGTTGGTGATCTGTGCGTCAATGCCCACCTCATAGGCAAAGCCGTTATGGCAGCCGCATAGCTTGCCATCTGCAAAGGTTAGCTTTGTTTCCTCACCGGGTATACCCCACTGATACAGTATATCGCCGCAATTTTCAAAGCAGATGCCTTCCTCGGTAAACAAAATACTGCCTTCCCTGCCATCAGCAAAGCTGACCTTGACGCAAAGGGTGGTGTCCGACTGCTCTGTACTGTGGATATTTGCCACCTCTCTTTGCAATGTCATAGCGCACACATCATTTTCCCGGCTCCACAGTCTGGATTCCACAATGGGCAAATTATCATAGGTCGCCAGCCAGCCCTCGCATGGTTTATTCAGATAACGCTCCTGATAGCGGTCGTCAAATTTGATCAAATCCCGCAGCCACAGTTTTCCCTCAGAAAAATGCAGATTGGCACGGTAGTTTTTGCAGTTGTACCAAACCGTCTTTTGACCCGCGCCACGCCAATCTTGTTCGGCAACCTGAGCAGTGGCAGCAGACATTGGAAACTTCTTCTGATACCATACTCCTGTATCCCCCAGCTTTTGCAGGCTGACGATCCCCTGCTCCTGAAGGGCAACCAGCTTATCGATCTGCATACAGTAACCTTCCCCAAACAAATCCCAACCAAAGGAATTTTCCTGTCCGGTGGTTGCCTGGGCGTGGGTCAGGCAAGGTGTTTGATAGTAAGTTTCAAAATACCAGTCCGCAACTTTGGGATCCTGACCGCTTGTCCAAGCCGGTTCCAGTGTCCAAACATCGCAGTCATCTATTTTTTTGCCGTCGTAATTGTAGATTGGATCCGCCATCAGCATACGGAATACAGGGACAGGTATTTTGTTCTCCTCGGTTTGCGCCGGGCAGAGCATATTGTTCTTGGAAGGATAATAGCCGCCGCTGGAATAGCCTCCCCAAAGGGTATAGGCATCCACCGCAAACTGCTCCCGGCAGATGCAAAATGCCTTGATACCATACTTTCGGCACATATAGTCCATAGAATGGGCATCCATCAGCCAGGAGCCTACCACCTGGGGATATTCCCCGAAGATTTCTTGGAACAAGCGGAATACCTCGTCAATAATGGATTCCCGCTGCTCAGGGGTATAGCCCTCCAAAAAGCCAACATTGACATACCAGTCCCAGTCGTAGCCCGGTCTACCCCGCCAGGTCAGCCCAACAGCTTCGATCAGCTCCCGGCAGTTTTCCAGCCACACGCCCAGCTCCATATTTTCGTCCTGCTCCTGCATAAACAGCTCCCGAAAGTCCTGACGGCGCATAGCATCGTATTGAAGCAAAAAGGTATTGGGAATACTGTATTTTTTGTTATATTGTATCTGCTCTGCCACGGGGGTATACAGATCCATCTCCCACCGTGGCTCAATAGTTGGACTGAGCCCTGTGCCATCGTGGATTCTTTGATGCTTGCCGGTGAGCTGTACAAGCTGACTGCCAACGAACACTACCGCACACTGGCTGCCCGGATCTACCACAACGGTCTTGCCACAGCCCAGCGGGATAACGGCGGTGCCGGTACCGATTCCGGGGTGGTGGAAGGTGGTACGGACACCCTGTGTATGGGAATGTATGAGGCTTTTTTCTGCTGCACTATGCGCCTTGCGGAGGGTCTTTGGTACATAAACGCCAACCGGGAGCTGTTTTCTGCCCACACAGAAGGTAAAGTAACAAAACAGGGTCGTGTCTATGCCGATGGGGATATTCTATACGCAGAAGTAAGCGGCGGTGCCGAAGCCTATACGGAAAAGCAGGTGACCGTGGATGGGCATATCCTTTCTCCGTTGGTCAAATTTTATCGGCTCCCAAAAGAAATCATCGAAACCGCACAGCAAAAGCTCCTTTTTTAATGAATAGAGGGGGCTGTCACCGCACAACGGTGAATGGGGGATTGTCACTATGAGCACACCTCCTCCACCAATATTTTAGCATAAAGAAGGGGCCGTAGCAAAACGTGCGTTTGCTACGGCCCCTTGTGGGAATTTGCAAATATAAAAATCTCTCTTATCAATACTTATGCGGTATAGGCAGTCGCAGCCAGATAGTAGCCGTAAAGTGCCTGCACCACTGCCTTGGTGGCATCCGTAGAATCCGCCTTATTGTACATCCGGATCATATAATCCAAGGGGCTGTAACTGACGCTCAGACTGTCAGTTCCATCGGTCACAACAACCGTTACATTGTTGCCCAGATCCTGAGGATTGATACCGGCGATTTCTACATAGTACATACCATTCTTTTCGCTAACATCCACATTTTCTCCGCTTACTGTGAAGGACAAGCCCTCGGTGCTGCCGGTAAAGTAGAAACGAACTGCAATCTTGCTCTTGTGTACCAAAGTTGCACCGTAGAAAGACAGCGCACCAATGCTGTCAGAGATTTCTACACCTGCATCACCGGTGGGAACAGCCGCCTCCACGGTAATGCCGCTGCTTGCCAGATTTTCAGCATTGTAACCGAAATAAGTCTGTGCGGCACCGCCGTAGACCAGCATATTCTTCACAAGCTCGTGGCAATCGCTCTTGGTGGAATCCGCCAGGACCACGTCGGCATATTTGCGGACAGAATAGGTGTTTGCCAAAGGCAGACCGTTTACGGAAATGGCGATCTCATCCATCATCTGGGCTGCTGCCACTTCAATGGAGAACTTGCCTTCTGTTACAGTGCAATCAACCGCATTGCCGTTTACAGTGGCTGTTACTACATCGGTTTCCGCAAGTGTCATCACAAAGTTGACACCGATGTTATCCTTCAGCGTGATA
This sequence comes from Oscillospiraceae bacterium, assembly GCA_017466665.1. Taxonomy (GTDB): domain Bacteria; phylum Bacillota; class Clostridia; order Oscillospirales; family Oscillospiraceae; genus Faecousia. The sequence continues at coordinate 34,680 of JAFTTQ010000022.1, read as the reverse complement.
TTCCAGCCAGTTACGGGGTTTGCAAGCACCGGGATCTCCTCGGTCACCACATCGCCGCAAAGGCTGCAGGTCTTGCTCTGCTCACCAACTGTTGTGTAAGTCGGTGCAGTGGCAACATTCCAGTCACCGTAGCTATGGCTGCAGCCGACAGGCGTAATCACGATATCATAGATATTAAATTCCTCAGCGCGACTTACTGCCTCCAAAATGTTTTCAGGAATTTCCACACTGCCTGCCGTGGAGGTGATGGCAAAGACAATAGGTTCACCTTCGGACTTTGGTGCCATCTGCATCGTTACATTTTTGTTGCTTGCAGTCTGTGTCACATCGTTGTGTGTCACACTGAAATTCTTATCTCCCAAGGTAATACCAGATTCTTCATGGTTGGAAATGCTGACACTGCTTGTGCCCCCATTCACTGCATAATACATGGTATTGCTGTTGAGGATCTCCGCACCGGTGGAAGGCAGGATAATGGGCCAATACTGGGAACCGGAATCCATAAAGCTGCCGGCGCCGCCCAAAACATCATTGCCTTCGGGATCGAAAATCTGAATATTGTCAATATAGTACTCACATGTATTGTTGTACTTGGAGAACATCAGCGCCAGGAACATAAATCCATTTTCGCCGTCCTCAGGGCTTGCAGGCAATTCCCAAGTCAGATTTGTCCACTCATCCACAACATACATACCGCTGGCATTCGGGGTCACGCCGGTGACCTCCTGCAGCTTTTTGGGAATACTCAAAGCTCTCATTTGGTCATCGTTGCAGTAGGCGGGATATACGGTAAATGTCTCTGTCGTGTTGCTGAAGGTACCCTTGACATTCAAGGACAGGGTATAGCTGCCACTGGGCAGGTCACTTGCCAAAGAGGTCGCAAGGGCAAGGTTCACATCCGCAGAACCGGTGGTGCTCTGCCAGAAATGGAGAGATCCGGGATCATCGGCGCCATAACCAGAGATGTTTACCTTGCTGTAATCGGTCTCGGGATAGGTCATATTATTCCAGTACCAGCGGAACGCACGCTCCATCTCGCTGCTGATCACTGCCAGCCCCTCTACTTCGGGTTCCGTGGGTTCCTCCGGCTCGTCCTGCTCGATCTTGCAGAAATTGCCATAGCCTGCCAGCAGATCGGTACCGGCAGCATCTTTCAGGGTAATATTATCAATATAAAGATCGTTCACACCCCAATCCGCCGCAAAGATCGCCAGGCAGGTGTGGGTTGCGGTAAAGGGTCTTTCCACATATGTCCATTGTGCATTGACAGATGTTGCTGCAACCACGCCATCTGCAGAATACTCGGTAGCACCGATAATGCTGCCGTCGCCGTTGCCGTAAATAACCAGCGTTCTGTTAGGATTGGAGGTCGTACCCTTGACCCACATACCGATGGTGTAGGTTTCGCCCACGGTCATACCGGGGTTGATAACCACGCCGGTATTTTTACCTGCCGCACTGACAAGATGCAGGGCACCGGCATCCTTGTTGCCCTCCGACACGATCTCGGCATAGTGGTCAGCGTCCCACACAGGCCAGGATTCCTGATAATTTTCCCAGGGGGTAAAAGGAACCCATTCATCAGAAGGTGCTTCGTACAGGTCATCCAGCTTTGTGCTGTCCAAGGTGATTGCCGTTACAACCAAGCTGGGATCGATCTCGGTATAGAAATCGCCGTAGCCTGCCAGCATATCTGTTCCGGCAGTGTTTTTCAGAGTAATGTTGTCAATGTAAAGATCGGTCACGCCCCAGTCAGAAGCAAAGAGCGCAAAGCCCGGTCTGTTGGCAGTAAAGGAGATCTCGTAATACGTCCAGTCTTCCCCCAATTCTGCGGAAGCGCCAATCACAACAGGATCGCCGTGCCCGTAAACAGCAAGCACCTTGCCGGAATTGGAGGTTCCCTTTGCCCACAGTCCCAGCGTATAGGTCTCACCGGAAACAAGACCGGGATTGATGACCACACCGGTATTCCTTTGAATCGCGCTCACCAGATGCAATGAGCCAGCATCCTTGTGTCCCTCTTCTGCAATTTCACCGCAGTTGACACTATTCTCCCAGGCAGGCCAGGTATCCTGATAATTCGCCCAAGGCGTAAACGGTACCCATTGACCCACGGGAGCGCCTGCCCAATCATCAGAAAGCTTGGAAGCATCCAGCATTTCTGCATCCGGCCACTGCTTGGCCACACCGCAGCTTGCGCAATAGGAACGTCCGTCACTGCCGGAAGTGCCAAAGCTGTGACCCAGCGCCGCGATTTCAGTCTGTGCAACCAAAATCTCGTTGCAGGCGGAGCAATGCGTGCCCTGTGTCAGACCGGCTGTGGTGCAGGTTGCCGCAACAGCACTGTCTACTACGGCTTTGTGACAGAAGCTGCCTGCACAGCCAAGCAGTTCATTGCCGTTTGCATCGGTCAAGGTGATATTATCCACATAGACATCGTTGCTGCCCCAGTCACGGCAGCACAAATTGAGCTGGCTCAGCTCGGCAGTAAATGTTACCGTGAATTGCTTCCACTGGGAGGTCAGCGCCTCTGCTGTTTCGATGATAACAGAATTACCGTTAGCATAGGAAAACAGTGTTTGAGATTGTGCGGTTCCCTTCGCCCACAGGCTCAGGGTATAGGTCTGGCCTACGGTCATGCCCGCATTGATGGCAAGACCGGTATTCTTTCCGGCTGCGCTGACAATGTGCAAAGAGCCTGCGTCGGCGTAGCCGTTTGCCACGATCTCGGCATAATGGTCAGCATCCCAGGCAGGCCAGCTATCCGCCGGTGTGCCGGAGGGATACATAGGCATCCAAACTTTTTCAGAAGCATTGTAGGCAGACGCACTCTTGGCAGCATCCAGGTAGCCGTTTTCTGTCAGTTCGTTGGTAATCTCACTGTCCTTGACGACTTCTCCATAGGTATAGAAGTCACCGTAGCCTGCCATCAGATCTGCGCCGGCAGAATTTTTGACGGTGATATTATCGATATAAATATCGTTCTCACCCCAGTTGGCTGCCCAAAGATTCAACTGGTTCAGGTTTGCGGTAAAGCTTCTTTCCACATAGGTCCACTGATCGCTGATAGCAGTGCTGGCAACTACACCGTCAGCAGAATATTCTGCTGCACCAATAATGGTGCCGTCACCGTTACCGTACAGGGAAAGGACCCTATTGGGGTTTGTGGTGGAGCCCTTTACCCACATACCAATGGTATAGGTCTCACCGGGTGTCATACCGATGTTGATACCCACAGCAGTGGTACTGGCACCGCTCTTGATATGCAGTGCTCCAGCATCCTGATTGCCCTCGGCAACCACTTCTGCATAGTGGGTATCAGCCCAGGCAAGAAAAGCACCGCCATCGGGCTGACCGGATTCTGTTCCCATCATCGGAACCCATCCGCCGCCGTAGGTTGCCCCCCAGGGGCTGTAGGAAGTGCTGGTATCCAAAGTCGCGGGGATCTTGTCCACGACTGTGTACTCTGCCGCACCTGCGACAGAGCCGATGGCAGGCACCATACTCAATATTAGAGCAAGACATACCATCCAACTAAGTATACGCTTCATAATTTACCCTCCTTATATTTTTAGAAGATGCGATCATCTTCAAAAGAGTACTTAGAAACAACTGCTCACAAAATTACTGTGATTTTTTTCTTTTCTTTGTAAAAAGGATCAGGAAAATCACGGTCCCAAGCAACAAAGCACCGCACAAAACGATCCAGATCCAGCCGATGCCGGAAGATTTTTCATTCTGCACCGGAGGTTCTGTCGGTTGCGGTGCAGGCGGCGTGGTTTCCTCAGGCTGTGTCTCCTCAGGCTCCGGCTTGGGCAGAGGCTCGCCATAGGAGAAGGTCTCCGTTCCGATCTCACCGCAGGTACAGCTATAATAGAACAGCGTAGGTGCGTCCTCTGTTGCCAAGGATGCCAAATATTCATCGTGGTAATCCATTTGATCAAACACGTGGGTGTGTTCCTCCACAGTCAGATCATCCAAATACACGCTACCGCTGACTGCACCGCTGGCGGCATGGGTATGCAGCGTAATCTTCACCACAAGATAACGGGTATCCTCTAAGGTTCGGATCTGAGATTTGAGCTGCCGCCAATCTGTTCCGAAATTGCTGTCACCGATGAAGAAAACAGAGCCGTCCAGATCCACCTTTTCCCCAATGATATTCCTGCCGTTGCTGAACACCGTCAGATACCCGGTAGCACCGATCATACCGGCATTCTTCATAAAGTAGGAAATATCATAGAGAGCATCCGGCTCTACATAGATCCGGTTGGAGATCAGCTCCTGATAGGTGCCCTTGCTGCTGGCGGTGAATTTCAGGCTGCTGCTGCCGCCGTGTACCTCCTTGCCGGGGGTCGCCTGGATCGCATTGGGCGCCTGATTGGTCATTGTCCAGTTTGTCAGAATATTATGGTTGGAATCGTAGCGTTCAAATCCCCCGTCCAATGTGCCTGTGTTTTCTTTGGGCGGCGGCGGAGCGATCCCGATGGTCACATCATCCAAATATACACTGCCGCTGACTGCATTTTCGGCGGCATGGGTATGGACGGTGAAGCGAACGACCACAAATGTGGTATCCTCCTTTGTGGTAAACTGGGCTTTCAGCTCATTCCATGCACTGCCGTAGGAATTGCCGGAAATATAGAATACCGAGCCATCCAGATCTTCCTTACCCAAAAGATCCACACCGTTGCTGAACACCGATACATACCCAGTGGCTCCAATAAGACCCGCGTTTTTCATAAAGTAGGAAAGCTCATAGGTCACATTGGGATCCACCGCATAAGCATTGGAAAGCACCTGCTGATAAGTGCCCTTTTCGGCAGCAGTTAGCTGTAAGCTGCTGTTTCCGCCGTGGGCTTCTGTGCCCGCGGTTGCGGAAATGGCATTGGTAGCGGTATTGCCTGCTGTCCAGTTTGCCAATATGCCATATACAGGGTCTACAATTTCAAAACCGCCGTCAAAGCTGCCGTCGTTAGCCATAGGCGGATCCGGTGCAATGACGACCGACATATCATCGATCAGCACACTGCCGCTGACCGTATCACCGGCAGCGTGGGTATGCACGGTAATGCGGATCTGTACATAGGCAGTATTTTCACCGGTGGTAAACTGTGTCCGTAGCTGCTGCCAATCGGTGGTGTAGGTTTCATCGGCAATGTAAAACACAGAGCCGTCTAAATCCTCTTTGCCCAGCATCTCACCGCTATCGGCAAATACACTCAAATAGCCCGTGCCGCCGATCAGACCGGCATTCCTCACAAAATAGCTCAGGTCGTAGGTCGTCGCCGGTTCAACCGGCACAGGATTGGAAACGGCCTGCTGATAGGTGCCCTTTTCCGTGGCGGTCATCATCATACTGCTGTTGCCGCTGTGGGCATCGTTGCTGGCAACGGCTTGAATGGCATTGGATGCGGTATTGTTCAGCGTCCAGTTTGGCAATGTATTGTAGTTGGGATCCACAATTTCAAAGCCGCCATCAAAGCTGCCGTCATTTGCCATAGGCGGCAAGGGGACTTCTTCCACCGACACATCGTCAATATAAAGGGTCTTGCCAGTGGTATCTGCCGCAGCAGCCCAGGTATGGACTGTAAAGCGAAGCACCACAGAAGTAGTCTCGCTATCGGTAGTAAACTGACCCTTAAGCTGCTTCCACTCCGTTCCAAAGGAGGCATCGCCCACAAAGAAGGGCAAAAGATCCAGCTGTCCGATGGGTGCGCCGGGATCACCGTTCTTGAACACAGAAACATAGCCCGTTGCGCCAATAAAATCCACATTTTTCACAAAATAGGAAAGCTCATAGCTAGTATCCGGCTTGACCTCCACAGAGGCAGAGGTAAGATCCTGATACCCCTGTGCGCCGCCGGTAAACATAGCTGCGTAATTGCCGCTGTTTGCTGCATTACCGGACTTTACCGACAGGGCATTGGCACTGTTACCGGGGAACCATTGCAGGAACGCTCCGTCGGAAACTTTTTCAAAGCTGCCGTCAATAGCAGCCGTCAGTGTCTGCTCATATTGGAAGGTCGTACTGCCCTTTTCTCCGCAGATACAGCTATGATAATAGACCGCCGGAGCATCCTCTGTGGCAGCGGACTGCAGGTATTCCTCAGATGCGACCTCCTGATCGAAGATGTGGGTATGGGGTTCCGTGGGGTCGGTAGGCTCCGGTTCCTCGCTGTGCTCCCGGATCACCAGGTCATCCATCACCACAGTACCGTCTGTACCCACAGGCTGATCGATGGCGTTCATCAGAATGACCCATATAATGGCATACTCCACATTGCTGCCGGAGGTGTACTGCCCTGTGGCAGTCACCACCCCGGTATCCCCCGCGTAAATTGTATGGGTCGCCAGCATGTCCACCGGGGTCACATTCTGCTCAAACACCCGCACCCAGGCGGTCACTCCCCGGATTCCCTGTTGAGAAAGGGCGTAGGAAATATCATAGGTGGTATTGGGCTTTACCGGCACGGAAACGCTGGCAAGTGCCACATGATCACCGGCCTTACTGCCCCCGGGAACACCAACCGTTGCCTTTCCGTCCTCCGTAGAAAGGGTCATCTGGTTGGCTCCGCCCATTTGCGCAGTCCAGCCTGTCCAAGTCTCCCCATCAACAGCGATCGTGCTTAATTCCCCTGCAGCAGATACAGGCAGCAGAGGCAGCAAAAGGGCAAAAGCAAGAATCAGCGACACAATTTTCTTGTAACGATTTTCTTTCATTTTGGTCTGCACTCCTTTCCAAATGTAAAGGTATTCTGACCGTTTTTCAGAGGATATTCCATTCCCCCATAGGCAAACACGCCGGGGAGTCCATCCGGCATATCCACTGTAAAGCAAACGCCATTCTCATTTATCTGCCAGGAAGATCTCACCGTTCCTTTTGCCGTTTGATAGCTGGCACAGGCACTGCGAATGCGAAGCTGCGGATCTGTCTGCGGTGCAATTTTCACGCTGGAAAAGCCCGGCTGTGCCGGCTGGATGCCGCACATATACTCCGCAAACCACTGTCCGCAGCTTCCGAGGCTGTAATGGTTAAAGGAATTCATCGCCACATCCCCGAAGCCGTGCTCTTTCGTGTAGCTGTTCCAGCGTTCCCAAATGGTGGTGGCACCGTTTTTAATGGAATAGCCCCAGGAGGGATAGGTGTCCTGCAATAAAATCTTGTAAGCAAGGTCATTTCTGCCTATCTTGGATAGCACCGGCAGCAGCAGGCTGATTCCCACAAAGCCACAGGTCAGGTGGTCATCATCCTTGTGGATCGATTCCACCAAGCGGTGGGCAACCATATCGGCTAACGGCCCGTCCACCAGGGAAAATCCCAATGCCAGCAGATAGGCACATTGTGAATCCGACTGGATCCGTCCGTCCTCCTGCACGTAGTGCCTGCGGAAGGAATCCTTCACCTGTTCTGACAAAGCTTTGTAGTATTCCTTTTTTTCCGTTTGTCCAATCTCGCCGCACAGTTCGGAAAGGAGCTGGGCAGTGTAGGCAAAATAGGCTGTGCCCAGTAAGTCCCGGGGCGTTTCATTCAGGCGCACAGAAAGCCAGTCGCCGTAGCCCTCGTCAGGGCGGCAATAATCCCGGGATGTACGGTTCTGGTATGCAACCCAGCCCTCCATTGCCTCCAAGTTTTCACAAATAACGGATTTATCGCCGTAAAAGCGATAGTGCTGATATGGGATGATCACAATGGCATCCGACCAAGCGGCTGTGCCGTAGCCTAAGCCGTGAATATAGGGAGCAAGCTCATAGGGCGCGCCCTCTGCATTGATGGTATCTCGGACATTTCTCAGGTATTTTTTATAAAAATCCTTGCAATCCAGATTGTACATTGCGGTTGGGCAAAACACCTGTGTATCGCCGCACCAGCCCAATCTTTCATCCCGCTGGGGGCAGTCTGTGGGCAGATCCACAAAATTGCCCCGCATACCCCAGATAATGTTGCTGTAAAGCTGATTGACCATTGCGTTGTCACAGGAAAACTCTCCCCGCTTGGGAAGAAGAGAGGTCAAAACAATGCCCTCTACCCGAATCAGCTCCGTTTCACCTAACTGAAGCTGCATATATCGGAAGCCGTGGAAGGTAAAGGAAGGCCGAAAAACCTCCTCTCCCTCGCCTGCGCACACAAACCGATCCACGCTGGCCGCGCCTCGAAGATTGGCGGTATACACACTGCCGTCCGCATTGAGCATCTCACCGTACCAGGCAGTAACGGCAGCATCCCGCTTGCCCCGCAGCGTCAGCTCCGGAATACCGACAAAATTCTGACCGAAATCCAATACAATACTGTTATCCATTTGACGAATGGACACGGTTTGCAGCCGGCGTTTCTCCTGAACCGGAATTTCATAATCCGGCAGAAGCTCGCCGTCTGTGCCCTGTCCTAAGTGAACCGGCAGCCCGGTCTGACCGCTGGCAGCAAAACACTTTCTCGGCCCCGGGTAGTTATGATCCGTCCACTGCCCCATATAGAAATCGGCATAACGGACTTCACTTTCCAAAAAGCGGAAGCTTTCATTTGACACAACCGTTTCCTGTCTGCCATCGGCAAATGTCAGCTTCAATACCATAGCCAGCTCCGGCTGACGGTCACCGTAGGTGGTTTTGCGGCATAGAGAAAGGTTGCCGGCAAACCAACCGTCACCCAGCAGTGCGCCAAAGCGATTGTGACCACAGGTAAAATACGCTGTTACATCTAAGGTCTGCACATAAAGAAGCTTATGGTAATCTGTCCAGCCGGGAGCAAAATAGCGGCTGCCCACCTGCCTGCCGTTGATCCAGGGCTCGTAAATACCCAGCGCTGTAATTTGCAGCAATGCGGAAACAGGCTTCTCAGTCAGCTCCAAATCCCGGTAAATGCAAGGAACGATTCTGCCCACCTTATTACCGCCCCGGGTTTCAAAGGGACAATGGATCTGCCCGGTAGCTGCACCAATAAAATGATGCTTTTGAATCCAAATCTCATTCATTTTCATCACCCTTTCACACCCTCATCGGCAGATACACCCTCCTGGATCTGCTTTTGGAACAGTCCGTACAGCACAAGCACGGGAATCAGCGCAATCACAAGACCGGCAAATACAATGCCCTTGTCGCCTACGCTGTTTTCCATAAAATGCAGGCCGATAGATACCGGGTATTTTTCCGGCGAGGAAATAAAGGTCAGGGCAATGGTATATTCATTCCAGGTGCCCATAATGTTTCCGATCACAGAGAAAAACAGCACCGGCTTGACCATCGGTAAGATGATCCTGCTGAATATCTGAAACTCATTGGCACCGTCCAGCCTTGCCGCTTCTAAAAAGGCATCGTTGATCTGCCCCATAAAGCCGGAAACCATAAAAATGCTTGCCGGCAGGGAGATCACCGCATAGATCACCATTAGGATGATCAAATTATCTGTCCACCCGATGGAATCAAACAGATAATACATCGGTGTCAGCATCAAAACCGCCGGAATCATCATGGCAACGAAATAGCACATCTGCATAGCGCCTTTCAGTCGAAAACGGTATTTTGCCAGGATATATGAGGTGGTGGACAGCATCACAAAATACAGCACCGCCGTTCCCACTACCAGCAGCAGGGAATTGAGAAAATACTGGGAAAGATTCATTCCCTTCCAGGCTGTTACATAGTTTTGAAAGCGCCACACCTGCGGCACTGCCATAGGATCGGACATAAATTCCAACTGATTCTTAAAGGAGGACAGGAGCAGCCATACTACCGGAAAGGCAACCAGCAGCAGACAAATAAGCATAAAGATCCTTAAGAGCCATTTCAGAAGGATCTTTCCTGCTGAAATCTTCATATCCATTCCTCCTTATCGTTTTTCTTCTTTTCCGCTGATCATCCGGTTCAGGCTGTAACACAGCACAAAGCTGACGATCATCAGGATCACGGCAGCGGCATTGGCATAGCCTACCCGGCTGATGCCGTTTTCTGCCGTCAGGCCGTACTTATACACATATAGACCCATAACGGTGGAGGTGTTGCCCGGCTGTCCGTTGGTCAGCGGCAGCACCAGATTCAGGTTGGATGCCAATGTGGAAGAAATGATATACACCATCACATACCGCACCTGACCTAAGATTCCCGGCAGTGTCACATTGGTAAACTGCTTCCATTCACCGGCACCGTCCAAGGTGGCTGCTTCATAAAGCTCATTTGGGATATTGTTGATCGCCGCGATCAAAACGATCATACTGTATCCGGTGCCACACCAGATCGCCACAAAAGAGATCACCGTCACGGGATTTTCCGCGATCCAGGAGGTCATATTCATCATAACCGCCTGTTCCCGGCCGGACAGGGACAGGATGAAACTGTTCAGCGCGCCGCTTTGCTCAAATACCAGCTTCCACACGATGGTGATGACCACGATGGGCAAAACTGTGGGAAGATAAAGCATATAGCGGTAGATCTTCTTTTCTGTATTGCTGAGACTGGAGCGGGTCAGTGCCACCGCAAACACCAGCGCCAATGCCGTAATCAGCAATAGCTTAAAAAAGGAGATCACCAGGTCATTTTTCAGGGCGGTATAAAATACAGGATCCCGGAATATTTCCAGGTAGTTTGCAAAGCCCACCGGGGTTTTTGGCGTGCCGGCAATGCCCATCCAGTCTGTAAAGCTGTCGCGTACCGCGCAAAAAAGCGGCACGATGCAAACAAAGCAATATACCATAAGGGTGGGTACGCCAAAGATCCACAAAAACGACCGCTGTGAGCCGCTGAGTCTGGGCGAATGAGAACGCTTTGTCATATCCATCCCTCCTAACTGTTCTTTTTGGCAGCTTCCTTTAACTGCCCAATGCCCTGCTCCACAGTAAGGCTTCCCTGTGCGATCTGATTGGCAACGTTATTGAAGGTCTCACCCACATTGCCCCAATCACAGGTTTTGTAAACGATGGTCACATCCTCACCCCGGATGTATTCCATCACCTTTTGGGATATGGGAGAATAGGCGGAGATCTCCGGCTGCCATTTGGACGCGGATACATAGCCATAGGACACCGCAAGATGGTTCAGGCTCTCATCCCGGTAAAGATACCGCAGGAAGGTCTTGGCATTTTCCTCATTTTGGGTATTTGCGGAAACCGCCACGCCCACGCCCATCAGCGCAACGCCCGGATTCTGACCGGGTGCATTCAAGCCGGCAGTGGTAAAGCGCATACTGAAATTTCCGGGAATGGAATTTTTCATTTCCGCCTCCAGCCAAATGCCAGAGGACACCAATGCAGCACGGTGGTTCAGCCAGTCGCTCTGCGCACCCAGGTGATCCTGGGTGGCGGATGCAGAGATATAGCCTGCCTGAGAGAGGGTGTGCAGATTATTCAAGATCCCCACAAACCGTTCATCCTCGTATACCTCCGGCTCCTGGCCGGATGCCACACGGTTGAAAAATTCCTGCCCATAGGCTGCCACAGAGGGCATTACCGTACCCCAAACCAAATAGTTGGAGTACATACCGGGGTAGATCAGGGAGGATTGCCAGTTCTGCTTCAGCACCCCGCCATTGGACATCATACCGGCAAAATCCTCGTGACCGGCAATTCCCATCGCATCGTAGCTGTTTTCGTCATACCAAAGACCATAGCAGTTGAGCATCAGCGGTGCCTTGTACTGGCTTCCTTTATAACGCTCCAGCGCGTCGGTGTTGACCTTATCCCAGATCTTGATATTGGTACCGTAAACCGTTGCGCTTTGGTACCAATCCGTCAAGTCCAGAAAGCTTCCGGCTGCGGACATAGAGTATTCCGAAAGTCCTTTGCCATCCAAAAGCACAACATCCGGCGCATCCTTTCCCGAATTCCACTTATTGGCAAGCTGGGAGTTGACATTGGGGCCGATGTAGGTGGTAAGCTCCAATCCGGGATTTGCCTGCTCAAAATCATCCAGAATTTTTGTCCAGGCATCCTCTCCAACGCCGTTTTCGTTAATGAAGATCTGCACGGTCAGCTTGCCGGTAACCGGCGTTTCCGCCACCGTTTCTGCGTCGGCATCCGGGCCGCCCACATTCCACTCCGGGGTGGTGGCATCCGGGATATCGTAGTCGATACTGCCCGAATTGCCGCCCAGCAAAACATACTCGGTTCTGTCTGCGGTCAGATTGATCCCACAGCCGGTGATACTCAGAAGTAATGCCGCTATCCCTGCCAAGGCAGCCATTTTTTTAATTGTTTTTAAATGTAACATAATGGCTCACCTCCGTGTCTTTTTAGCTCTTTTCAAGGCATTTACCAATATTTCTCCACCGGTACCTACGGCAGCAATGCTGATTACAGCAACCGCAAACAGGACAAGGATCAAGCCCCACCGCACATCTGTTTTGGTTACCGCCACCTGATAGCCCTCGTCACCGTAGGTTTTGATCTGCCGAATTATAAACTCGACGGTAGAAGATTGGTCTACATTCTGCAAAGAAACCGTATTTGTGGGCTCTGCATCCACGCCGTTGATCCGCACACCTGCCAAATAGTAGCCAAAGTCCACTGTGACGGACACGCTGTAATCCGAGCCAGGATCGATCTCGGTAATGCCCGGTGCAGAGAGCTGGGCGTGACCGCCACCTGTCTGTGCCAGCACCGCGATCTTTCCCGAATCCATCAGGCGGAACAGCTTTGCATCGTTGTCGTTCAAATGGAAGGTAAAGCTGTTGCCGCTTACATCCAAATACTGCTTTTCATACACATCATATACAGAATAATCTCCTGCCGGAAGGGTAACCGTGCGCTCTCCGCCGTACAGGCTGTACACACTGACATAATTTGTGCTGGCGTGAACGATATCGGAAGCGTTATCCGAATAGATATGGCTGCCGGTATATTTCAGCAGATTGCGGAAGAAGCCCGCCGGCAGGTTCATAACCGTGGAATAGATGGATATGTAGTCCCCCATATCCTTCATCGCCATAGCGGTCTTGCTGTCGTCATAGGTAAGCTCCGCCAGCTCCACTGCCGCAGTATCACCGCTCAAATCGATATAGGGCAAGGGACCGGCAGAATCCAGGTAGCTGTCTAAGTCATTACCGTAGCAATAATCCTGGAGTCCCTCCGTCAGGGGATGATCGGCTGTAAATCTGCCGTTTAACATACCCCGCTGGGTATAGTAGCCCACACGGAAGCCAGTCAGGGACTGAATATTTGCCACATCATTCTTCGTTCCGTCGGAAAGTCCGGGCAGATAGATCCACAGGATCACCTTGCCATCCTTCATCAGCCTGCTCTCAATGGCAGACCGCTCCTGGGCAGTCAGCTCAAAGGGAGAAAGCATCACATTGATCTTATAATCCTTGCTGAGATTTCCGTTAACAAGGTCGCTGATCTGATAGGTGTCATAGCCGGCGCCAATGGTTCCCAAATTTCGGCGCTGCTGGTTGAACAGGAAGTAAAGAGTTTGATAAGCACCGTACACATCGGAAGGCGAAACATAGGGATAGATCATCTCGTCCACAAATACGGCAATATCACTGGTACTTTGGGAAACTGTATGACTGCTGAAGGACATCTCCGTTTTGACCTCTTGGAGATAATCGTAGATCTGCTGGTCGTACCACCAGGAGCCATACATATTAAAGATCCAGAAGCCTGCGCCCTTGGCAATCAAGCCGCCGATATCCCGCTTCAGGGAGGCTATGGTCTCTTCCATGGTATAGCAGTAGCCCACATCCGCATCCCAATCGGCGTTGCCGGTGGCTGTTTCAAATACGGTTCGGGTATCGATCTCCAAAATATACAGCTTCCCGGCGTTCTGCACGCCGTCCAGCATAGCATCATAGGCGGCATTTTCACCGATATCCCGCTCACCGTAGACAAAGGGAGAGCAGATAAAGTCCACATTTTCCGACTGCAGGATGCTTTCTATGGCAGGATGGGTCGAGCCCACGCCGGAGGTAGCAAAGTTCCACAGATAGCCGTGATAGGCGCCACTGAGCATTTTGCCATCCGAGGCTTCCTTGATGATCTGGGCATAATGCAGGAAGGTATCACTGGTGACCTTGCCCAGATAATACTGATAATCAATGGAGATCCGGTTGGTAGCAGGATCCAGAATGCAGGTCTGTCCCACACCGTTTTGATACAGCCAGACCTGACTGCGGTCATCCCAGGTAGGAACGGTCACATTGTCAAAGGTCACATTGGTATCGTTATAGGCTGCCTGCAAAGCCGCCTCCGTGCCATATAGCTCTTTCAGATACTTTCGGAATCCATTTACAGAGCTTTCGGAAAAATCACCGATGACCCAGTCCTCCACACCCTGCGTCATATACTCCTGGGTCTCGCCGTCCTGAATCTTGATGCCAACAATATGGCTGGCATAGGGCGCTGTTTTGATATGCTCGATCAGTTGGCGAAGGACTTCTCCCGCCTCCTGGCGGTACTTTTCAGAGGAGAAGGATACCGCGCGGGTGGCAGGCTTTGTCATTTCCCCGGTGCGGGAATCGTAGAGAACAATCTCCTCTGTGGGGTTCTGATCCAGCCACCAGCTTGGTGCCTGCATCGCCACATCCACAATAATCAGGGCATTGGGATTGGCAGACAGCGGCTCATAAATATACCGGTCAAAGGCATCAAAATCAATGGTATCCGCATCCAGCCAAATAGGCTCCGTTTTGTTGCCGTTATTATTCAAATAGGTACAGTTGGTCACATACAGCTCTATGCCTGAGCCTTCACAGAACTCCGCTTCCTTTTGCAGATCCCACCACAGGTCGCCTGCCGGGGACAGATAGAAAATGGATGGCTTTGCCTCGCCGTCGATATAGACGGTGGGCTTTCCGTTATCCATACGGATCTCAGCCGTGGGAAGCTGGGCTTTCTGCCAGGGCTCTACCACAGAAATGGTGGCAAACATACGGTCTACCACTTCTTCATTGGTCAGATAGTAATAGCTGTCGCTAAGCTGCAGGGTATACTTGCCGGTTTCCAAATAGTCCGGCACATACATTTCAAATACCACATCATTTGCACCCACTGTCCACCCAGAAGGTTTGTTTCCCTCCACGATGTTCAGCACCGCAGACGTGATCTGCTTGGTAGAGTTTTTTCGGTAGATCAAAACCTCAAAGGGGAAATCCCCGGTAAGCGGCTCCGTAATGGTAATGGTTGCCGGGATCCGAATGGTGGAATCCGCCCTCAGTTCTTCCGTTTGGAAATTGGTGATCTCGATCTGATTTTCCGCATACAGCGCGGAATTAAAATACAAAGAGCCCCATGGAGACACACCCATCACGCCGATTTCCTTCGGTGCGATCCAGCCATTTGCAGCAAAGCCCGCCTGATTCCAGCCCGACTGTGCCGTCTTGGAGGTTAAGACCTCTGCCATATTGGAGCAGACCATAATTTGTGTCTGATCCTCCAGGGTGATCCGGGCATCGTACACAAGACCTGCATAGGACACCACATTTAATGCCTCAATGGCGATCACATTTTCCCCTTCCCGGAGATAGGGCAGAATATCAAAGGTTTGGGGTGCCTGCCACTGATCCTGACCGGTTCCCATATTGCCACCTACCTCGATGCCATTGACATAGAGGGTATAGTTGTCATCACAGGAGATCTGCAGGGGCGCATAGGTTGCAGCGCCAGTGAGTGTGAATGGATGGATAAAGTACCGGGTGGCATTCTGCGCCTGGGTCAGAGAATCCTCGTTGTACCAGATCCAGCGGCCGAGCCAGCTTTGGGATGCATTGGGAGCATAGACCTCTATAACATCCAGTTTTTCCAGGCTGTAAATTCCCTCGCTGCCCCCAAGGAACAGCTTGGCTGTTGTGCTGGAGGGTACTGTGACCGCAATGGTATATTTCCCATTTTCCCCGGCAGGGATCGTGCCTGTCACATCCTGTCCCTCTATCAGATTTCCACGATAATCGTAATAGCGGACAATATAATCCATATCCGCTGAGGCGCTGTAACCTGCAAGATTCAGTATATAGCTGCTGCCGCTTACCAGGTAGTCAGTGCTATATACCATATAAGCCTGTGCGCCCGGATCTACCTGAAGTGTTCCTTTTTCGTCTGCCACAGATAAGGCGGCATTGCCCGCCACTTTTTCAAGATTCCAGCCGGCAATATTTCCGTCGCTGTCCACATAGTCAAAGCCGGAAAAATCAACCAGTGTTTCATCGGCGGAGAGATTACAGATGCGGTAGAATAGATCGTCGACCCATACCTCTGCCTGTCCCTCAGTGATCATCACGCCAAAACCTACCGTCACGGTATCATCGGGAACAGGCACGGCGATCATCAGCTTCATCCAATCACTGGGTGTACTGTCGCCGCTCAGCGGTACTGCCCGTCCCAGCATGACCCGAAGGCTGGTATCTTCCTTGATTATAGACCCGTTAGCATCATAACAGTTTAAGATGATACGCAGCTTTGTATTGATGCTGTTGCAGGATTTGATATAGCCGCCAAACAGAAACGTTTGTCCCAGGGATGCGTCTATTCTGGCACGAGAGGTAATATAGGTCTCCTGAGAGCCATTTTTGGTGATATGCAGCGATTGCTTGCCGCCGTGATAAACCGAAGTATCTATGGATGCCTGACCATTCGTTACGGTCCAGTTGATGGTATCCTTTTCAAATCCAAGGTTCAGGGAATTATCTTCCTCCGCCTCCTCTATTTGGAAGCTGTCAAAGTATGCCACCGCAGGCGCTTCCTGATTGAAATTCTTAGGCACAAACAGTGTCAGCTCCAAATTCAGCTTTTCCTGATCTGCTGCGGTAGTCAGATAATAGACCTGCTGCAGCCACTTGTCTTGGTTGCCACTGATCTGACCGGCACGCTGATAATCCCCGGTAGTGGTGCTGCCATCTGCCTTGAATGCCCGAAGCTGAACATAGGTGTCGCAATTCTTTGCATTTTCCGTTTTTACATAATAGGTGATTTTATAGGTCTGATTGGGCTTTACTGTAATAGGCTGTGTCTGGTTGACAGCCACAAAGCCGTAAACATCTGCCTGCATACGCAAAGCATAGTCCCCAGACTGTCCGCCCTGTACCTGCTGACCGGTCATATTGTGGGATACGTTCGATGCCGCTCCATTCGTTTCCGGATCCAAGGGCACCGGGATCACTGCCCAGGAAGCAAGACCCATTCTTTCAAAGCTGGCATTTTTGATCATGCCGGTATCCGGCGTCTGATCTGCAGAGGGTGTAATTATAAGATCATCTATGATCAGCTTGCCGGTGGTCAAAGGTGTCTGCATCGCCGCGCACTGGGCTGTCACACGAACGCTCAAGCTGGTCTGATTCGCCCCGGTGGTAAAGCTGCCGTAAACCTTTGTACCGCTGGGGGTATTGGCATTGGTATCCGCTCTGGCAAGCAGATCATCCCCCTTTACCGATACCCAGGTGGTCATCGTTTTGATATTCTCTTGAGAAACAGTATATGTAATATCGTAGGTGGTATTGGGCTGTACAGATACCTGCTTGCTGACATAGTAGATCTGCGCACCTGCCACCGTACCGCCGGGAACTGTGACCTCAAATGCGCCATTTAGCTCCGCTGTCATTCCCTTGGCATACTGGGTTCCGGCAGTCCATCCCTGCCATTCGCTGCCATCTATATCTAATTGCTCCTCCGTTGCAGCAAACGTCCGCAAACCGCAAATACCGGGAGCCGCCGCGGTAAGCATCAACCCGGCGGCAAGAATAAGTGCCTGGAATCTTTTTAAACCTTTTCTTGCTATCATATTGGAACCTCCCTATTGCTCAATGGAACTGTTTGCCCTTTACAATTTTATTTTACTATATATAATAGGATAAGCCTATGCCGTTTTTTTAAAATATTACTCTTATTTTTTATTGCAATATCACTATTAGCACAAAAAAGCTCCTTGATTTTTTGCAAAAATTACCAAATTTTTAATTATTTAAAGTTTTTTCAACTTGAAACAGCAAATCCATTTTTCCCTTTTTTTAACTTAATGGTTGTATTTTTTCTTTTTTTCTGTTAATATAGCGTCATCACACCGTTGGAAAGGGGATCCCTATGGAGAACACAGATTGTATGCATTTGCATTTTGGCGATCTCACCCGGCATCATAGCTGCACCTATAATTGGAGCAAAATTACCGCCGTTCTTCATCAGCATGTGGATTTCTATGAATTGGGACTTATCAGTCAAGGCAGCTACATCCAGCATTTCGAGGGGGAATCCACTGTATTTGAAGCTGGAACCCTGTATTTGTTCAATATCGGTCAAACCCACTCTATGACGATCCAGCCCCCGGAAGCCATCCATTTTAATGTCGTTTTTCAAAAGCAGTATTTTGAGCTGTTACTGCAGCTTTTTTCCTTTGGAAATGTTTTTGAAAATAAGAATCTCATTTATATCAAGCTGCCAAACCATGCCTTTGAGTATCTTCTGAGTATCTGTAACGCCCTTTCCGCGGGACAGCAGGAGTCGTCCAATATCAAGCTGCTTTTTTATAATTCTCTAAGCCTTTTAACTAAGGAAACGGTGTATTCCGCCGACAGCGCAGATATTATGGTTGATGACATTTTAGAAAAGATCCGCAACTATACCTATCTTGCCAGCTCCGTGCAGGATATTTATAAGAACTACCCCTATTCCCCTCCAACCATCATTAAACGGTTTAAGCAACGCACAGGTATGACGATCATTCAGTTCCAAACCCATATCAAACTAGACTGTGCCGCCCGGATCATCCGGGAAACTACCCAGCCTATCGATCAGATCGCCGCAAATCTTGGATTTCTGTCTACCAGTCATTTTTACGAAATATTCAAGGCTCGATTTGAACTGACTCCCACGGCTTACCGTGCAAAGTATAAAATCGGCTCTAACTGAGCAATAACGGCTCATTTTTAGATATAGAAAGGCTTTGTTGCAATTCTGTCAGGTTCTTGGTATATTACCCCCACGAAAGCGAGAGTTTTTATGGTAATGATTCTGTTGCTCTCCCATAGCACTATCTTAATCAGCGCCCAAAAGCCTTGATAGTATGCGATAAATTACACTATATTTTTAATTTACTACCAATTTACTACTTTTTATCAACCAGAGCTTCGATATGATAACAAAAGCAGACAGTATGGAAAATCACCATACTGTCTGCCTTTATTCTGCATCCTTATTAAGCCGGTTGTGCAAGCATCAGAGGTTGGGAATAACTGTGCCCAAATTATAATCGCCACCCTGAACAGGATTCAAATCCAAAATGTTTCCTGCGGCAGTAAAAGTCTTTGCTGCCACATGATAGCTATACAAAGCATGGAGAAGGTTTTTCAGTTCTAAGGACGAGCTGTCCTTATTATACATCCGGCAAATATAATGCATGGGACTGTAATTCACAACCAATTTCTCATCACTATTGATCGCTGTCACAGTTATAGCAATACTTTTATCTAAATCCTGGGGGTTAATTTCAGGAATCTCAACGAAGAAGAGTCCGCCCTTGGACTGCGCATGATAAGATACACCATTGGCCTTAAAAGTATAGCCCTCCACCCCGTTGGGTGCTACGAAATAATACCGAACCGCAACCTTACTTTCAAACAGCAGCGTTGCACCATAATATTTAATGTTCTCAACTGCGCCACTCACTGTCACAGAAGGAGCTTCGGAGGGAACGGCGTCAGAAGCCTCAATTTCATAGCCGGCATTTGCCAGTTTCTGCGAATTGTGCTTGAAGTACCGCTGTGCTTCCGCACCATAATTCAGCATTTCCTTGACCAGCCGTTTTGTCTCAGCAGGATAATTGCCTTCCAATATTACTATTGCGTAATCCCGGATGGTATAGGTTTTTTTCATAACGCTTGCATGATTGGAAATAAAATTCAGTTCTATTGCAGATGTCATCTGCGCAGCTGCCAAATCAGCTGAAAAGACATACCGTCCGTCGCCATCAGGTTCCATACCGTTCATTGGATAGGTAACAGTCTTTCCATCAACCGTGATGTGCATTGCAGAGTTTTCCTTGTACGAGTTATCCGCAGCCACATAGAAACGCATCGTAAGATCATCCCCAAGGATCAGCTGCTGCGCTGTAACCTCCACAACACTATCGGAAACTGCTTCATCGGCAAAAACACCAAACGACACAAAACCAATAACCATAACCAAAGTTATCAGGCATAACAATATCCGTTTTCCTTGTTGCATCATACTGTTTAACCTCACTTTATTTTAAGATGACCATATTCCAATAGTGCAACTGCGGCATTTGGAAGGTAATGTAGGTTCCGTTTGCATCCATCCCTGTTTCAAAAGGAAGCTCTGTCATAATACCGTCGGCATGATCCGGAGAAGCAAGATATACATGCTGCGGAATCGTATCCACATATTGAAGCACCGTCAGATTCTCCTGCCGGGTTGGTTCTGCTTGGGTTCCGTCGCCGTCCGACCAGTCCGAAGAACTGACTCCGCACAAATTGATAAAATGGAGCACCTGTCCGGCATTTTCACTTTCTTTGCTGAAAGACCAAATCTGTCCTGATACAGAATTTTGCGCCACTGCAGTCCCATTAATATAGGTTGCTGCATCACAAGCGGTAAGCGCAGGATCCCTGAGGTAGTTTTCATATGCGACCATAAAGGAATAATAGTTTCGCAAATACCTATCCAAGTTATTGTCTATGGTAAGTGTATCACCGGGATAGTATTCATTGGACAGCATTCCGGTATCACCGAGTTCAAGATGTGCCGCTCCCGAAGCCATCAGCGTGGCATTTGCAAGGAGAATACCAGGTGTGTTGAAGGTCCCATTTTTATCGACGTCATAGTTCATATAGGCGGCGATTACAATTCCCTTTTGCTGACCGTTTTCAGTAGTCATCAGACTACGGATATTGTCCACCTCTGCTTTTAGGTCACTATAGGTTTTGGCAGCAAAAGGCCAAATTTCTTCGTAGGCAATGTCATAGTCTACCGTGCTCATGACCTCAGACCGACCATAACCGGATACAGGATTAAAAATGATCCTTGTGCCCAGTTCCTCAGTCATACGATTCAGCAGAGGGCTGTACTGCTCTGACAAATTTGTTCCAAAAACCGTTCCACCTTTGGTATACAAAGTGCCGCGGTCTCCCAAGGAGTCAGCCTGAACACCGTCAAAATTATAAACTGCCAACATATCGGCGGTCACACGCAGATAATGATCCTGCCAATTCACATTTCCGGGATTGAACAAATACAGCTTCTGTGTTTCCCAGTTTTCGTCCAGAGGTCCATGGTATGCCTGCTGCGTCCTTGCGAAATCCTCAAACAGGCCCCAGCTGCTGTCCACACCCGATGTTTCAAAGTCCTCGTAGGCTCCAAAAATCAAATTATACATATACGAATTCATGTTATATGTATGACCAAGGTCAATCAGCTCGCTGACAGTATCTTTGCTTGCCAAATGGTTGGCAAGTGTATACCAGCTCTCTGCCGGCGAATCCACTGTTCCCGCCAAAGGCTTTTCGTGTCGATCCAGCACATCGTAATAGAACAGTCCGTTGATATGGTACTTATTCAGACGCTCCAGCGTGGACTGAACATCCACCTCCGGGTTATACCGGGTCAGATATCCATATCGGGGAAACATAGACCAATCTGATGCTGCCTCTGCCGCGGTCATTTCCCAATCCAGAAGAATTTCTCCCCAGTGAAGATAAACCTCCACGCTATACCCCTGAAAGTCACTTTCCGGCAAGTTGAATCTTACCGATTTGCTGGTTGCCTCACCATTCTTCAGGGACACAGGGATAGATGTGCTATAAATGACATTTGTCAGTTTTGTTACATTGACTTGAAGGGTTGCATTCAAATCCTCCTGTGCAAGCAACTCCACCGTCAACGCTGCTCGATCTCCAGGTGAATAGCTTGCCTTGTCGGTGTAGATATCTGTGATAATACCTGCGCCTTCACTGCCAACCTCCAGAATGCGATCTATATGCCATGAATCATCCTTCATAACATCACCAAACGGTGCTACGAGCTGATTATAGATAGCCATCATCACAGAACCGGGCGTGCCATCGCTGTTATTGGCGCTGTTGATCAATTCGCGCAAGCTGGTTGTTGTCGTGTCTTGCGCAACGATTTTGTGACCGTCTATAATCATATAGGGTCTTCCGTGGATGCATGCAACAGCAGCGGCGGCGTTGTCATACCCGTCCTCAGCCTTTAAAATGTTTTTGAGCACCACGGTTCTTTGATTGGGGGTATCGGTCAATTCTCCGGCTTCCTTTTCTCTGCCTGCAGTAAAATCTGTAAAGGCACCGGTCCGTATCACTGGATTTACCGTAAAATCATCACCGACACAAACCTGAATGCCGAAAGAATCCAGATTGTTTTTGATAACCTCGTCACCGGCAAAGATTGCCTTGAAGCCAACACCGTTGTTTTCAGGACGCAAAAGCTTATGATTGATTGCCATGTAGAAACGGTGGAAAGATACGCTGCCGTCTTCTTCCCCAATGGCAATATACCGCTTTGTATCCGTATTCTGGAAGTAAGGCTCGTAATTGCCTTCCAGCTGAACGATCTTGCCATAGCCATCAGAACAGTCGTAATCGTCAGTGGAAGAGTCTATGCCATACAGTATAGCACCCTCAGCCACAGTCACCTTGCCGGTCAGGCTATGACCGTTCAGATCTATCTTCAAGGAACTGGTGATGATGATTTCTTCATTAGAATCTGCCAGCAGCTTTACATCGCTGCCGGTCTGGGCAGCGGCAGCGATCGCATTCTGCAGGCTATCATATCTATGTCCTGCTACACCGTCGGTATATACCTGGGCAACTGCATTCAAGTCGAACAGGACAAAATCTACCCAGCCGTAGCCATCTGCAGGCGCAACAACGGAAACTACATCATCCGGCTTTAAGTCCAAAACGGTCTCCAGCTTGTCATAGGTCATCTGATCCTGGCCGTAGCCAGTGCCAGTTCTGCTAATCGTTCCAACGCTCTGGCCGTTAACCAGGATTTCAAAAGCTTCCCGGTTGCCGCAGGAATAAATCGTTACGGTGTATTTGCCAGCTGTAAAATCCTTGTTGGTTCTTAACGGGATCTCAATAACCTCTCCCGGCTGCATATCTGCAGCAACCTCCTCGGAGATATTGCCATCGTAATAATGCTCCACCTGATAGACAAAATAGCCGTTGCCGGTTTCGGTTGCCGATTCACTAAAGTGTTTATCCAGCTGCAAATAATCCACCCAACCGTAATATCCGCCTTCGGGTGCAGCAACGGTAATCACATCTCCCTGTTTCAGCACCAAAACGGCTTCCAAGGTATCAGGGGTCATCTGATTCATACCATAGTCTGTGCCAACACGGTTAATCGTGCCAACACTCTCGCCGTTGATCAGGATCTCAAAGGATTCGCGGTTACCGCAGGAACTGACCGTCAGCGTGTATTTACCTGCGGCAAATTCACTTCCCAATGTAACCGCAATGGTTTCTCCAGGCTGCAAATCTGCTGCGCAATCGCCGGAACCGGGCAGCTTATCGTAAAATGCTTCAGCCTGGTAGCAGAAATAGCCAACACCGGTTTCAACACCATCCTCTGGACCATATACATCCAGACACAGATAGTCGACCCAACCATACCCATCTGCCGGTGCAACAATGGAAATCACATCCCCTGGCCTTAACTGCAGGATTTTTCCCGCCAGTTTATCAAAGCTCATCTGATCCATACCATAGTCTGTACCAATACGGTTGATCGTACCAAAGCTCTCGCCATTGATCAGAATCTCAAAAGATTCGCGGTTGCCGCAGGAGCTGACCGTCAGTATGTATTTACCTGTGGCAAATTCACTTCCCAATGTAATTGCAATGGTTTCTCCGGGTTGCAGGTCTGCTGCCACGCCTTCGCAGATGTTACCGGTATAGTAATCCTCTGCCTGGTAGATATAATAATCCTCATTGATAATAGGACCGGTATATGCATCCAGCCGCAGGTAATCCACCCAGCCGTAATATCCGCCGTCAGGTGCAACAATCGTAATGACATCCTCGGGTTTCAGCTCCAAAACAGCCTCTAATGTATCAGAGGTCATCTGATCCATTCCGAAGCCGGTACCGGTGCGGCTGACAGCCCCAACACTTTCGCCATTGATCAAAATATCAAAGAATTCCCGATTGCCGCAGGATTGGATCATCAGTATGTACTTGCCTGCGACAAATTCGCTGTTGGAGGCCAATGCAATTTCTATACTTTCGCCAGGCTGTAAGTCTGCTGCTGCGCCCTCGGAGATGTTTCCGGTGTAGTAGTCTTCCGCCTGATAAATAATACCATCAGGCAGTGAACTTTCATCTTCTGCTTGAGCAGAAACGCCACCGTGGAAAACTGTGGAAAGCAGCATTGCAGCAATCAGCAGCACACTCAAGAATCGTTTCCTGATTATTGACATGCCTATACACTCCTTCTGAATTCCATACTCCAATTTTGATGCCGTCTGTACCAAAATACCTGATTCGCAGGTATTCTATTCTGATTTATAAGACAGCTATCTCACATTGGTGGAATATCACTTTTTTCTTCTGACAAAGATGATCACACCGCACAAAATTGCAGCAAACACAACAACACCGATGATCCCGTATACCACAGGCATCATGCTATTGGTGTCGCTGCCGGACGGCGTGTCCACAGGCTCCGTTGCTATCGTCTCCTCCTCTGTCCTTGCGCTGGCGGGAGGGTCGACTGCATTCAGCCGCACATAATCGACCCAGCCAAATGTATCGTCATCCGGCGCAACCAGGGTCAAAACATCGTCCTTTGTCAATTCAATCTTTTTAGAATAACGGTTTTCGGTCATTTGATCAGCACCGTATCCAGTCGCCTTCCGTGAGACAGAACCGATGGAAGTACCGTTTAAACGCAGATAAATACTTTCTCTGGGGCCGCAGGAAACAATTGTGATCGTGTACCAGCCATCGGTAAAGCCTTCACAAGCGCTCATCGGAATATCGATTACGGAACCGGGCTGCAGATCCGCCGCAAAGCCCTCTGCCAGCTGGTTATGGAAGAACTCCGCTTGATAAATAATGTAACCGTCGCCTGTCTGAACTGCTTCCCCTTCGGCAAGCCCGGATGCTTGTGTTGTATCACCAACATCCAGCACAATGAGATCCACCCAGCCCCAGTATTCCCCATTGGGTGCAACGATGGACAGTGTGTCCTCAGGCTTGAGTTCTATGGTTACGATCATTTTGTCATAAGTCATTTGGTCCATACCAAACTCTGTACCCGTACGGCTTACGGTTCCAACATTCTTGCCATTGACGAAAACATCAAAGGATTCCCGATTGCCGCAGGACAGGATGCTCAGGGTATAGGTACCGGCTGCAAAGTCCTTATTATCTGCCAGCTTGAAATGAATTTTCTCACCGGGCTGCAGATCCGCCGCTGCGCCCTCGCTGATATTTCCGCTGTAATAGCTTTCCGCCTGATAGATAAAGTAGCCATCGTGCGTCTCGGTAGCATTGGTTGCAGTCGATTCACTTTTTGGCTTTTCGGTAGTATCACCGACATCCAAAACAATAAAATCCACCCAGCCCCAGTATTCCCCATTGGGTGCAACAATGGATAGTGTATCCTCAGGCTTGAGCTTTAAGGTTACCGACATCTTGGCATAAGACATCTGATCCATACCAAAACCAGTTCCTTTGCGGCTGACCGTTCCCATGTTTTTGCCATTGACCAATACAGAAAAGCTTTCCCGGTTGCCGCAGGAACGGATGCTCAGTGTGTAGGTGCCGGCTGTAAAGTCCTTGTTGTCTCCCAGCTTGAAATTGATCTTCTCACCGGGCTGCAGATCCGCCGCCGCACCCTCTGAGATATTGCCATTGTAATAGCCCTCTGCCTGATAAATAAAATAACCGTCGTGTGTTTCGGTAGCATTGGGTTTTTCAGGTTCTGTTGGAGGCTCGATTGTTACCTCACCCTTGTCCAAAACAATGAAATCGACCCAACCCCAGTATTCACCGGTCTGCGCTACTATGGTGATCGTATCCTCGGGATTCAGCTCCAAGGTAACAAACAACTTATCGTAAGACATCTGATCCATACCAAAACCGGTGCCAGTACGGCTGATGCAGCCTACACTTTCCCCGTTGACTTGGATTTCAAAGGTCTCTCTGTTGCCGCAGGAATGGATGGTCAGCGTGTAGCTTCCGGCCACAAATTCTTCATTGGTATGTAACGCAAAAGAAATGCTTTCCCCAGGCTGCAGATCTGCAGCCGCATTTTCCGCTATGTTGCCACTGTAAAAGTCTTCCGCCTGATAGACGTAATGGTGATCGCCGGGTTCTGTCGGCTCGGTCGGTTCTGTGGGTTCTGTGGGTTCTGTCGGCTCTGTCGGTTCCGTCGGTTCCGTCGGCTCCGTCGGTTCTGTGGGTTCTGTCGGTTCCGTCGGCTCCGTCGGTTCTGTGGGTTCTGTCGGTTCGGTCGGCTCCGTCGGCTCAGTCGGCTCCGTCGGCTCAGTCGGCTCGGTCGGCTCAGTCGGCTCGGTCGGCTCGGTCGGCTCGGTCGGCTCCGTCGGCTCTGTCGGCTCTGTCGGCTCTGTCGGCTCTGTCGGCTCTGTCGGCTCAGTGGGTTCGGTCGGCTCCGTCGGTACCGTTTCGTCCTCTACAAGATCCATTTGGATATAATCCACCCAGCCGTAGGCATCGGCAGGGGCTACAAGGGTGACCACATCATCAGCTGTCAGTTCCAGTGCCACATCCAGCTTGTCCCCGGTCATCTGGTTCATACCAAAGCCGGTGCCGGTGCGGCTGATACTGCCGACGCTTTCCCCATTGACCAGTATTGCAAAGGATTCCCGGTTACCGCAGGAATAAACCGTCAACTCATACCATCCATCTGTAAAATCCGCATTGGTATTCAGGGCAATCTCAATTTGCTCTCCGGGCTGCAGATCCGCTGCTGCATTTTCGGAAATATTGCCAGTGTAATAGTCTTCTGCCTGGTAGATATAATAATCCTCATTGATAATAGGACCGGTATATGCATCCAGCTGCACATAATCCACCCAGCCGTAGGCATCGGCAGGGGCTACAAGGGTGACCACATCATCAGCTGTCAGTTCCAGCGCCACATCCAGCTTGTCCCCGGTCATCTGGTCCATACCGAAGCCGGTGCCGGTGCGGCTGATACTGCCGACACTTTCCCCATTGACCAGTATTGCAAAGGATTCCCGGTTGCCGCAGGAATAAACAGTCAGTTCATACCATCCATCTGTAAAATCCGCATTGGTATTCAGGACAATCTCAATTTGCTCGCCGGGCTGCAGGTCTGCTGCCACCCCCTCGGAGATATTACCTTCATAGTAATCCTCTGCCTGATAAATAATCGGCTCGCTTTCTGCGTTAACAAAAATCCCGCCTTGTGCAATGACAGAAAACAAAATTGCCGCAATCATTACGATACTGCACACTTTTTTGCCTGTGCTTTTCATATATCAGCACTCCTTTCAAGCTCTGCTATGGCATTTTCTAAAAGTAACTTATATTTTCAAGTCAACATATTTGACCATAATTTTCAACAATAATCTTTGAGATAGCACCTTTCGGTACCTTAAGACTTTCGATGTGGTATACAGCTATAGCGTTTCAACCGAAGGCAGCCCGCTCCTTTTTAAGAAGCCGCTGACAAAATTCCCTCTCCTAAAAATCGTTTCTTCTTTCTTAGATACAACAATATGCTGAAAACAGCCAAATGCGGATATTCCGCCCCGATTGGGGGCGACTTGCGGTTTCCCGCAAGCCACCCCTTTGGGTCGTAGAGCCTTTATTCGCCCATATTTATCGGCTGCAGTTAGATCCGCTTTCTTATTTCAAAAAAATGGCGGATCATAACATATTCTGGGAAATGAATGTCAATTTAGATACGATCCATAAGGGCTATGAACACCCCTATATGCTGGAGTTTTTCAAAAATGAGGAGCAACAGAGAATTATCCGGGAATCCGGTGTTGCGCTCAGCATCGGTTTTGACGGACACCGGGTATATGATTACAAGCCTGAAAGAATCATCACCTATTGCAAGCGGATCAAAAATTTGGGCATCCGCCTTGCCTTTGATGATGAACCAAAATAAGCAGCCCTGAAAATTCGTTTTCAGGGCTGCCTCAATTATGAAAGGGATATTTCCAAAAATACCCCGCAGGGTGTTACCGGGCAGGTAAGCCGGATGCCGCCTTCGTAAAGGTCAAGCTGCACAGAGGTTTTGGTGGGATAGGCAATTTTGGCATGGTTTATTTTTTCCGCAATGGGTACGACCATTTCCTTCCCGCCACTGAGGTTCCAGACTGCCAGATAGATATTATTGCTGTTTTTTAAGCCTGCGCAGACCGTCTGATCTCCGAATTGGGCAAAACCCATGGGGAAATACGGGGTAGCGGTCTTTTTCATTTCCGATAGGGTGTTATAGTATTCTACACCCTCACGGATCAAATCCATCTGATGCTCATTCAGATAATCCAAGTGGCTGGCAAGGTGCATTCTGCCTAAGAAGCTGTTGACCATATTGATCACAATGCGGTCATCGGAAACATCCTCCCCCTTTGTGCAGTCCGATGCCACGGGATAGCTCCAAACTGCCGCCTGCTCCGGCAGAACAGCCGCAAGGACATTCCCCGCAATATAGGGGTAAAGCAGATAATCCGTTTGGTCAGAAGTAGACACCAGGCTATATGCGGAAAGGGTCTTGTAGTCCATCCGCATACCGCCGGAGGAGCAACCTTCAAAAACCACATTGGGGTATTTTGCAATCATTTCCCGAATCCAATCAAGGAAGGCATTTGCCGCATCCTCCAGGCCTGCACCGGGATTTTCGGCGTTCAGGTCAGTTCCAACGCCACAGTCCTGGTTGTAGTCGCACTTAATATACTCCGTACCGTAGTCCTCCACCATTCGGCGGATGGTTTCCGTCATATAGGCCCGGACTTTGGGGTTGCGGTAGTCGATAAAGTGGCGGTTCATTACCGCTAAACGCTTGCCGTGACGCTGGAAGAAGCAGTCATCGTCATAATAGTCCAACATTTGTCTACACTGAATACCGATGATCTCCGGCTCAATCCAGAGTCCGGGCTTCATACCTAAGCTGCGGATATAGTCGGTGGTTTTTCTCACACCCTCCGGGAATCGCGCCTTGCTCTCTTTCCAGTGACCTACGAAGGGATATACTTTATCGCCGTCCTCCTCGTTGTGCCAGCCGCAGTCAATTACATAGTACTCCACGCCGGTTTTAGCAACAATGGGAGCATATTTTGCGGTGTTTTCTGCGGTAGGACTATCCCATGAAAGGTGCATATACTCATTAAAAATCGTGGGCAAATGCGCATCGGCAGGGCTGACGCCGGCAATGTGGCGGCGGTACAGCGTCATATTGCCGATCACATCGTTTGTGTTCTGGCCAAAGGCTATCGCAACAAAAGGCGTTTTATAGCTTTCCCCTGGCTGTAAGGTTTTGAACCATCCGCCAAAGGGATAGTTCGGGCCTCCCAAATACAGGTAATACTTCCCCATCATATCGGATATCTCATAGTACCAGGAGCTGTTGCTCTCAATCTGGAACATCAGGAAATTCCCGTTTTCTTTGTCCTCCAAAATGCCCATCGGAAGCATTTCCTTGGTGGACCAGCTTCCGATATTGCAACCGCATACTCTTTGCTGGGATTCATTCCGTCCGCCAAGACACAGATCCTTAAAATCTCTTGTTTTTGCCTGACACTCCATGTGATGGCTTTGCATAAAGCTTGTCAGGCGCATATTCTCTGCCGCTTCCCGATCTCCAAAGCCGTTAAAACACAGTGCAGAAACTTCTTCCAGCACAAGGGATGTGTCTGTAATGTTCGTCACTTCGGTATGTACACGGATGGCATTTGTATCGTCATAGGTATCAAAAACCGTTTCACAGCGCACATTGGGACTTTCCTGCACCACCGTCAGGGTATTCCCGCAAACACGATGGGATTTGTAAACCAACCGATCAGCCTCCGAGGAACGGGCCATTTTGGCACCCAGGTGGGTATTTTTGTTTTCTCCGGCGATCTGCACCTGCACAAAACCGTTGTCCAGCTCCGAAAAACAGTCCGCTTTATGGAGCTTTATAACATCGTCCTGTGTAGTAAATGTAAGATTTTTAAATTGCAGCATTGACAATTACCTCCTTCTTTATTATTTTTTATATATTACAAAAATTTGACTTTGTCAATTCCCTTACTGAATTATTGACCAAGGAGGCTCGCTATGAATATTCGATTTTTAGGAACAGGCGCAGCGGATTTTTCACCGCTGCTGGAAACAGAATTTAAGAACAAGCTGGACAATAACGCCCGGCGGAGCAGTGCGATTCTGATTGACGAAACGGTCCTGATTGACTGCGGCCCCCATACATTGGACTCTTTTCGGATTCAAGGGCTAGACTGCACCAAGGTGACCGATTTGTTGCTAACCCATTTTCACGACGACCATTATGACCGCAACAACATCGCAAAGCTTGCAAAGTATTGCCCTCACCCTCTGCGTATGTGGTATCACGCTGACGCATCCCCTGAACCAATAGAGAATGTGGAATTTCATCCGGTAAAGCCTTTGGAAACTTTTAAAACGGATAAGTTTCAGGCTGTGGCTCTGAGTGCAAACCATACGGAATTTCCCCTGCATTATGATATCGAGATTGGTGGTGTAAAGCTGTTTTACGGCTGTGACGGCGCTTGGCTGCTGAACGATACTTTCTACGCAATGATGCACCGGGAATATCAGTGTATAATTCTGGACGGAACTGTGGGCGATTACAACGGTGATTACCGGTTAGGCGAACACAACAGCATTCCTATGATCCGCCTGATGGCAGAATCCTTCCGCACCCAAAATGTCATTGCATCAAACGGTATCCTCTGCATTTCCCACCTGGCAAGAACCCTCCATAAGCCTCACGAAGAAACCGCCGCAAGCCTTGCCAAAGAGGGGTTTGTCATTGCTTACGACGGTATGATGCTTACAATTTGAGTTAAGAAACGAATCAAAACCTCCGGCTAAGTGCATCTGTCAAGTCTCTACTAACTTGCTACATTGCTTGTTAGTAACTCGCTTCGCTCGTTGCTTGAAGCTAAAGCTTTTTACGGTGATTTCTGGAATAAAAAAGCTATATTTTGAGGTGCTTAATAAAGGCGATTGCTTCTGGAGTTGTGTTTAGCGATTCGTAGTACTTGTGTCGAGCCAGGATATTATATAGTTTTCCTACATTGTTCGGTTTGCATATACTCTTGGCCTTTTCAAGGAATTGCTTTGCCTCGTCAAACCTCCCATGATGCATTGAAATCACTATATTAGCAATGGCAACTTTGAATTCAGCATTTACAAACGATTTTGAAAAATCGCTAGTCTTTTCATAGCAGGAGAGATACTCCTCTAACTCCACCGAATACTTGAAGGAATCCACGTGAAGCTTCATCCACATAAGGTCTTTTGACAATTCCTCAACATATTCGGGATGGTCTAATCCAAGAGCTTCTTTTGCCAGCAAGTAGACCTCCAAGGCTTTTTGATAATTGCTTATCCCTTCGTAGATATGCCCCATATGCAAATACGATGTGTATGTGGAAAACCAATTGTCCTCGTAATTTTCCAAACCATATTGTATTAGCTTTACCGCCTGTTCAGCATATTGGCGGGGAAACTGAATTGCCGTTATATAGCAATGTTGGCGTTTTGAGAAATTGCCCCGAACTCTTTTTAGCAGTTTTTCGTATTCCATAAAATCCGCATCGGTCATTCCTTGCTTGATGATTTTTTGCTCAAATTCATCTATTTTCCCCATCCAATTCGCCTCCCAACCATAAAAACTGTCTAACAAAATTATACTCCCATAGTACACAGAAATCAAGGGACAGGAGACCCGTCCCCGACAAGTTGCATTCTTCCGGTCCCCGTGGTATAATACCACCTACGAAAGCGAGGATATTTTATGATTAAGATACTCTTTTTGTGCCATGGGAGTATCTGAATCAGCACCGAAAAGCCTTGAAATTCCACAATAAATCACACCTCATTTTTGATTTACTACCAATTTACTACTTTTTTACAAATCCATAGAGCTTCGATATGATAACAAAAGCCAAAACCAGTCCTGTTGAGATTGCCTCAACAGGACTGGTTTTGTTTTGTCTCCAATTTATTTCTCTAACAATTACATTCACGCAAGGGTATACCCGATACAGGTAATCTCAGGTTCTTCTCCCCTGGTAGGGGTAAAGGAAACTGTACGGCGCTGGCCTGGCAGCAGAGAGAAATAGCTATCACTGAATACGGCGTTGCCTTCCAAAGCCACAGCATGCACATATTCTGTTGCTTCTACCGTAATGGAATTCTCCGTTTTTTGGATGATATGCAGGCAATCTGTCTTGTTTAGTTCCAGCTTGCCCTCTTTGTAGAAGCAGCGATCCTGAACATTTTCATTTTGCAAATCGCAAACGATGATCTCATTTTCCATAAGCGCACAACTTACAGGCATTTTGACCACACTTTGCCCATCCATCTGAACCTTCTGCTCTACGCATGGGGTGAGCTTTCCGGATTTATGATTCAGCTTATTTATGCTTACCTGCAAAATCTGTCCTGCCAGGCCGTCATTGGAGATTGTCAGGCTATAACCCTGGGCTTCTTTGTCAACGCTGCCAACAACTTCCTTAGCACACCGCTTAAAGCTATAATAGGAGGCTTTCGGCATCCCATAGTAATCGATCAGCGCCCAACCGGAGGCCGCAGGCCAACAATCTGCCAGCATCCAGTACAGCAGGCCGCTGTTGAACCACAGGTTTCGCCGTGCCAGTTCAAAGGAGATCCGCACCCATTCGTACTGGATATATTGCAGCTTAAACAGCCGATCCTGTCCAGTCCTGAACGAACCAAGCACCTTTTCCGCAAAAAGCTTCTCGTATTCAAAAAGCTCTCTGCGCAGAGCGGGGTTAGACTGGGTGTGGTACAGCCACATATCCTCGGTTTCATAAATGTCCCGACTGTCCATCATCCGCCGCAGAGAAACTGTGCTCACCGCGCCCATAGACGGCTCTTCCGCAATAAATCTGGCCAAATACTGCTTGTATTCGTCCTTATAATCCGTCAGATCACCATTTTCCAGATATTTAAAGAAATGATCCAAAAACTGCGTATTGTGGGTCGTTCCCACGGTCTTAGAGGCATACCGGTCACCGCCATAGGGGCTGGAGGGCAGGAATATACGGGCAGGATCCAGCTTTTTCAGCACCGGACCGATTGCTTTGAGTGCAGAGGTTCTACCCCAATATTCTTTCATTTGTTCATTACCGCAGACAGCGTTTTCATTGTCCCCGTTCCACCATACCAGGCTGGGGTGGTTTCGCAAGGCAGTAGCGGCATATTCCGCTTCCTTTTGCAGTGCCTGAATGAACCAATCCTCGTTTTCCGGGTAATCACCGCAGGCCATCAGGAAGTCCTGGGTCACCATAATGCCCAACCGGTCACATTCGGAATAAAAATGCTCCGATTCAAACATACCGCCGCCCCAAATACGGATCATATTGAGTCCCATTTGGACAGACAGCTCCAGAATCCTTGTGATTTTCTCCTCGGTCACCTCTGAAACAAAAGGATCACAGGGAGCCCAGTCCGCACCCTTGCAGAAGATCCGCTTGCCATTGATTACCGGCGTAAAGCAGGAAAAGCTTTCATTGAAATCCCATTCCTTGCCGGATGCCGTTTCTTTCAGCTTGCGGCACAGCTCATGGTTTTCGGTACCGGGCTTATCTGCGATCTGCAGGATTTTCACCGTACGGATGCCAACTGTATGACGAAGAACCTCCTGTCCGCAGGTTATTTTCAAGGTGTAAAGTGGCTGCTCACCATATCCCACGGGATACCAAAGCTGGGGGTTTTCCACGGTGATATACTCCCGATGCCAGCTTTCTTCGCAATAGCGGGTATTTGCATACACCGGGTTCCCCTGTGGGTCCTCCAGTGTGATGGTATATGTTAATCCCTTTTCATAACCCAAAAACTGGGTATCGCACACCAACTGGGCGCCAAATTCGTCTATCTGATCGGTATAAATATAGGTATCGGCAGCCCGGGGATTGTTGTCAAATTCTTCAATTTTTTGCTGTAGCTCAGGAAGCTCCTTTTGCATTGCCTGCATAGCCTGCCTGTCCCCAGCCAAATATGCCCGGCGCAGGCGTTTACTGAAGGTGGTTTTTCCCGCCATCACAGCGCAAAGCGCGGCATAAAATCGGAAAATGTAGGAAAACTCACTGCTGCTTTCGCACAAGGGCGCAAGTAAGCCGTGCAGCTTGCGGTAGTGTTCATCCGCATCATCAGGAATATGGCAGTCCATCATACCGATGAGCAGATCGTTATGCAGCGCCCATACGCTTGCGTTGCAGATTTTCTCGTCCATACGGACAATATAGTTAATTTCGTCAGCGATCTGCCATTGGGCGCAGGTGTAGCCTGTATACGCCGAAACCATTGCATCCAGATCCGCAGCGCAGGGATAGAGCTTATGGGCTGCATACCAAAACGCGGACATTATGGCATAAAAGGGACATTCATTTCCGTGATCACCCCAGGTGGTCATCAGTATATCCGTGACCCCAAATTCCTTTGCCACGGAAAATGCCACATCCATCGCTTTTTGAGACAGACCGTTATCCGGCGCAGCACCCATCTCCTTATGTAAGTTT
>JAFTTQ010000021.1 GCA_017466665.1 Oscillospiraceae bacterium | reverse complement strand
TTATAGGGGTGCTATGCCATCTTGCAGATACCGGTGTTTGAAATGTCGATGCACTGAATGCCAGAAAGGATATGCAATGATAGATACCAATCGCCTTTTATCTCTGTTTGAAAAGCTGATATCCTTCGACAGTCCGTCCTTCAGCGAACGAAAAATCGGGGATTTTGTGACACAGCAACTGCATAAACTAGGCGTTTCCGTTTGGGAAGACGGGGCCGCAGAAGAAATCGGCGGCCAATGCGGGAACCTCCTTGGCTTTCTGGAAGGAGACCTGACCTTACCGCCGTTGCTTCTCTGCGCGCATTTGGATACCGTGAAACCGTCACACAATAAGCAGATGCAGATCAGCAAAGCGGGTGTCATTACTTCCGCTGGGGAGACGGTTCTTGGTGCGGATGACTGTGCTGGGATTGCTTCCATTCTAGAAGCGCTTACGGCATTAAAAGCATCCGGCCTCCCGCACCGTCCAATCGAATTGCTGTTTACCGTTGCGGAAGAGCCCTACTGCCGTGGTGTGCAGGCATTGGACCTATCCCGGATTCGTTCCGGGGAAGCGTATGTTTTTGATCTGGCCGGACCGGTTGGCACTGCGGCGTATCAGGCTCCTACAATTCTTAGCTTTACATCTGTGTTTACCGGGCGTTCTGCCCATGCGGGCTTTGCTCCAGAGCAAGGGATCCACGCCATTGGGGTCGCAGCACGTGCTGTAGCGGCGATTCCCTGCGGACGCATCGATGGGAATACGACTTTGAATATTGGCACGATCATCGGCGGAACGGCCAATAATGTCGTGCCGAACTGTTGCACCCTGACCGGAGAGATCCGGAGCTATTCCGGTACCGCTGCCATGAAACTTTTGGCTGACATTACACAGACGATGCAAAAGATTGCAAAAGAGCATGGCGCGAAAGCAGATATCTCGTATAGCGTGCATGTTGCTGCTTACCGTACCGATCCCGAAAGTGCTGTTGCCAAGCGCTTTAAGACAGTCTGCAGCGAACTGGGACTTCCCGGTCATCTGGTGCCCACCTTTGGCGGCAGCGATAACAATTACCTGACGCAGAAAGGCATTCAGGGAATCGTTGTGGCAACCGCCATGAACAACTGCCATTCCACCCGCGAATACACCACAATTGCCGAATTAGAGCACGCAGCACGTCTGGCCCTGGCACTGATGCTTTCAAAGGAGTAAAAAACATGAAAAATCCACTACATTATCAGTTGTCGGAATATGATTGCGGTCCCACTTCCATGCCCAAACTCCAATGACTGACTTTCGTCAACGGCAGGCTATCTCGACATTTACAGCGCCGGCAGCGCGGGGAATTTCACGCCATTATCTTGTTCAGCCGAATCATCGCATTCCGATCAATCCGGCCACGGGAACCTATATAAATTTCATACAATAATCCCCAAGGCTTGAAAGGAAGGGATTATTTGGGTCTTGACAGATCGGTATGATTGTATATAATTAAATTGCACACAATTTAATTTAGGAGGATTTTTATGTGTATTTATGATTTTCAGGTAAAGGCACAAGACGGCAGCCAGGTATCCCTGTCTGACTACAAGGGCAAGCTGCTGCTGATCGTCAATACCGCTACCGGCTGCGGCTTCACACCCCAGTACGATGAATTGCAGGAGCTGTACGATGCCTGCCACGAACAGGGGCTGGAGATCCTGGATTTCCCCTGCAATCAGTTTGGCCAGCAGGCTCCCGGCGACGATGAGCAGATCCACGCCTTCTGCACCGGACGCTTCGGCATTACCTTCCCCCAGTTTGCCAAGATCGATGTTCTGGGCGAGAACGCCATCCCGCTTTACAAGTGGCTGTCGGAAAATTCCAAATTTGAGGGCTTTGGTATGAGTCCTATGGGTCTTGCCATGAACGGCATTGCCAAGAAGATGGATAAGGAATATAAAAAGAACGGCAATGTGAAATGGAATTTTACCAAATTCCTTATCAGCCGTGAAGGAGAGCTTCTGGCCCGCTTTGAGCCTACTGTTGCTATGAAGACTGTGATGGAAAAGGTAAAGGCGGCACTGTGATGCGTTACGAATACAAAACCGAAAATACCTGCGCGCAGCTTATCAGCTTTGATATAGAGGGCAATGTGATCCGCAATATCGAATTTTACGGCGGCTGCAACGGCAATCTGAAAGCGATTTCCAAGCTGGTGGACGGATGGACTGCGGAAGAGATCGAGGAAATGCTGCTGGGCAACACCTGTGGCAGACGCCCCACCTCCTGTGCTGACCAATTGGCAAAGGCTGTCCGGGCAGCAGTTGCAAAATCGGAGGAAATGTGCTAAATTAAATAGCACAAAATGTGAAAGGAAGGGCGCACAATGAAAAACTATGATGCCCTGAAGCTTGAAAATCAGATATGCTTTCCTCTCTATGCCTGCTCCCGGGAGATCATTAAGCAGTATAAGCCCTTTCTGGACAAGATCGACCTGACCTACACCCAGTACATCACGATGATGGTGCTGTGGGAGAAAAAGTCTATAAACGTTAAGACCTTGGGGCAGATTCTGTATTTGGATTCCGGCACACTGACACCGCTGCTGAAAAAGTTAGAGGGCAAAGGATATATCGCCCGGCAGCGCAGCACCTCGGATGAGCGTAATTTGATCGTCACTGTCACCGAAAGCGGTGAAGCATTGAAGGAAAGCGCCGTTTCCATTCCGGCAGAGATTGGCAAATGCTCCAATTTAGAGCCGGAGGAGGCTGTCCAGCTTTACCGGATCCTGTATAAAATGCTCAATGACCGCCATTTGGAAGGAGAAATACTTTGAAAAAAGTAAAGATAACAGCAGTGCGAACGGCATCCTATTCCGATTTGATCGCACAATATGAAAATCCCATAGAGCACGCCTGCGATGTGCAGGAAGGGCAGACCTGGATCGCAAATGGCTGGGAAAAGCCGGAGGGCTTCTGCGACAGCGCCTGGGACAGTATTTCTGCCTTTGTGATGACCCTTGCCCATGGCGGCGGGAATTTCTATGACGGCTGGATGAAAAATCCAAAATCTGCTATGATTTCCTGCAATGACGGTTTCCGCCCGGTCAGCTTCTATCTGGAAGCCCTGGACGAAGATGTATGACGCTATGATCTGACAAAATTGGAGTGATGAAAATGGGAGTTTGGTTTTTCATGCTCGGTTGCAATCTGCTGCTTCCGGTGATTATGCTGATCGCAGGCAAGCTGTTTTTGAAAAATGCACCGAAAAAGATCAATAGTTGGGTTGGCTACCGTACTGAGATGTCCATGCAAAATGTAGATACATGGAAATTTGCCCACGCTGTTGCAGGCAGGTTCTGGTGGAAGTGGGGATGGTATCTGCTCCCTTTATCGATCATTCCAATACTGCCCCTGCTTGGGCAGACAGAGGAAATCACTGCAACTGTTGGTTGTATCCTGATGTGCCTGCAAATGATCCCGCTCCTTGCGGTGATCCCTCACACGGAAAAAGCATTGCGAAGCACTTTTGATAAAAATGGCAATCGGCTGCCAGAATAGGAGCCGATACCTGCATTCGCCCCTACTACCTTGTAACAACTATAACTTTATACTCTTGTTATCCAAATCCCAATTTATAAAGAATTAGATGTTACAAGGTGCTACTACAATCCCTGCAAAAAAGCCGTGCTGTGTTACGCAGCACGGCTTTTGTACTTATTTTAGGGACAGACCGTCGTGGAAGGCTTGACCGACCTTTTCGCCCAGCACTAAGTAGTGGTGATTCATGGGATCATAGGTGATGGGCTGCAGCTTGGCAACGTCCACCTTGCTGTTCTCACTCAGGATAGATTCGTCAGCACTGACATTCACGATCTCGCCCACCAAACGGCAGGTTTCGGGATCGTAGGAAATCAGCTTGCACTCCAAAGCCATAGGCAACTCGTCGATTAAGGGAGCATCCACGAACACCGACTTGGTGGCGTGGAAACCGGCCTTAGCGAACTTGTCCGGCTCCTTGTTGCCGGAAACAATGCCCACATAATCACA
This sequence comes from Oscillospiraceae bacterium, assembly GCA_017466665.1. Taxonomy (GTDB): domain Bacteria; phylum Bacillota; class Clostridia; order Oscillospirales; family Oscillospiraceae; genus Faecousia. The sequence goes on along the minus strand of JAFTTQ010000021.1, from coordinate 3,964 downwards.
CTCTTTCATATACTTAGCTGTTGCCATCGACACGGTAAATGCTTTCCGTGCAAGGATGTTTTCCGTGGTCTTGTGATCTTCGCTGACACAGATGGAAATTTCTGTTTCCTCACTAATGCCGCCCCAAGCGGCATTCATAGCATTGGGTGTGCCGTCTTCATTGTAAGTGCCAATAATATACACCGGCATAGGATAGCACATTGCTTTTGCTCCAAAATTTTTTCTCATAAAATATCTCCAATCAATTTTACCATTCACGATCTTTGCAGATTTCGTTCCAGCAGTATTCGATGTTTTTTGCGGTCAATTCCAATTGACATTCTGCTTCCATTTTACGATTCTTTTTCCACAGCCAGCATTTATAAAGCGCAGAATATGAATTATGAAATTCGTATAGAAATTCCAACTCGTGTTTTCCGTCGCTGATGAGTTTCAAAAAGTCAGCCACTTCCGGTTGGATCCGCTTACACAAAATCGTTTTTTGAAAAAGGCGTATGCTTTTGTAAAGGTCAACAGAATCAATGACAGAATCTGTGCCCAATCCTATAAAACGGAGTTGAGAAGGCCCGGTTTTCAGTGGTCTATGGTGATCGATGTGCTTGCTCACTGGTGTGATCCAAAAACCGTCTGGGAAATATACAACCAGATCATTTCCGTCAATTTTAATATCATCTGTCCGGCAGTCATGCAGACTGATGGAGTCGTACGCATTCAGTTCAGAGTATTTCCACATTGACAATACCTCTTGTAGCTCAGCCAGAGGGTGCCATTCTGATAGCGGACATCCTCCAGTGCGTAGTTTTCTATGGCGCTGTCCATAAACAGCGGTTTATCTTCGGCGTCGGCAACGATGGGAGCCACAACCAGACTGAGCTCGTCAATGACACTGGCTCTTTGGAATGCACCGTTTAAAATGCTGCCGCCTTCTAAAAGCAGCTTGTGAATACCGAAGTATGCCTTTAGCTTAAACAGTGCTTCTTCAATATCGATTTCCGTATCGCCTGCAAAGATGTAGGGAATGCCCATAGATTGCAGGTAGGTGAGGTATCTGCCGCTGACCTGATGGGTCAGTACCTCGATGACTTGTGCGCCGCCGTAGCCGGGGTCATCATCAATGATGGTGCTGCTTTTCCAGCCTAATTTTCCGTGGGGGTCAAATGCCACAGCATAGAACCCGGTGAGATCATCCACCAGATAGTCCATAGGGCTATACGCAGGCTCAAACTCACTCAGATCGGGATACCAACCGCCGGTAAAGCTGCCCTCCATCGTGACTCGCCCGCAGGCATAGCCGTCAGCCTGATAATCCCGGTTGATTTGATAATAAAGCTCGGTTGCCGATTCACATTGTGGGGTGTATAAGAATTTACCTGTGACCTTGCCGTCCAGTGAGGTCACCATATGGCAGATAACATAAGGTCGGTTCATATTGCGCATCCTTTCGCTATGGTTTGTATGTCCATTATATCGCAAAGGGGATAGCTGTTGCAAGTGGTACTTTTGCGTGCCATAATGGACAAAGCAAAGGGGCACCTCTAAAAATCAGTTTTTAGAGTACACGCAGTTGGTTCTACTGCTTTTTCATTTGCCGCAGGAATAACAAAACTGCTGCTGTGAGGGAAACGGCGCTGTATCCCAGCACCCACCATACAGCTCGGTCAGTTCTGCGATTTTTGTATTTTGTTTCTCTTTTGAAAAACCGTGAACACCGCACATCAGTGCAAGGTTTTCGTAAGCAGAAAGACCGGGCGCAACCGCAGTTTCCTGTGGAGAAACGCCGATAAGCGATTTCGCAGCCGCAGCATCTTTGCAAATGCTTTTGCCGTTGAGGAAAGCATCACCGCTTGTGGGCTGTATCAGGCAGGAGAGCATTTTGACCGTGGTTGTTTTACCCGCACCGTTAACACCCAGCAGGGAGAATAATTCTCCCTTGTGCACAGCAAGGCTAAGGTTATCAACAGCAACGACATCCTTATATTTTTTCGTGAAGCCTTCAATTTTGATAGCGTCCATATCTGATTACTCCGATTTCTGATTTTCTTTCAGTTTTTTGTTGAGTACTTCCGTTTTGGCTTTGGTGATGGCGTAGATGATAAGCCAGATCAGCGCGTAGCCTGCCACAAAAATGACTGTGAAAATGAGAATGGGGATCAACTGCTGCTGCAGCCAGCCGTTGAGCAGGTAGATCAGAATGTACGCAAGGTATAACCCTGCACCGTGGATCAGAATGGCGGAGATCAGAGGCAACTGCTCCAACTGGTAGATGGCGGGCATGCCGGCGGCAATGAATGCCAGCAACGTCACAGTCAGGATACCCATACAGACCTCGTTGGGGGAGAGCTGGCTGACAGTGCCGGTAGCACCCAGGATGCCGTAAACGATGGCAAGGACTACCGGGCCACCTCCGCAAGAGATCAGTCCTCTGAATAAAAACGCTTTCCAAAACTTTTTCATTTTGCGTCAAACCTCCTTTTGATTTGGGCAAAGCACCGCCGGGAAACATATTCCCTGTAACCGCATTTGAAAACCGCATCCACACTGCCTGCATAAGTAACAGCGAACCGGTCCAGGCGGTTTTCGTTGGCTAAGCTGCTTTTGTTGATGCGTATGAAAGACGAGGGGAGCAGTGCTTCCAATTCATACAGCCGCTGCTTCAGACGGTAGCGCTGATTTCTGGAATCGATGGCATAGGTCTTGCCGTCCAGAACCGTGATGCATTCAATATCCGAAAACGCCAGCATTTTCATATCATTCTCAGTATAAGCCAGAATGCGGTCTGCGCCTGCGTATTTCATCACAAGGGCTTCAATCTCATCCGTCAGGGCTGTTCGCTCGTGGACAGTTGCGACCACCTCTTCGTCCCTTCCTTGGTCGATGATCAGTGTGAACTTCATCGTCTCACCTCCTGTGGTGCCATTTTATCATATCCAAAACAAAAAATGTTGCAAATTGCTCTCATCGGTCATTTTAGAACCGTAAGCGGTAATATAGGCATATTTTCGTGAATGCTGCCGGCGTCTATGTATATTCCGTGGAAATACTTGGCAAAATAACCCTATCACGATGAAGGGAGTGGTGTGCTTGTTCAAGCACGAAAAACAGTTATTTCATCCCGTGGGCGTGGAGCGACCCAATCCCCAGTATGCGGCGTTGCTGCAGGAGCAGCTGGGCGGCGGCAACGGTGAATTAAAGGCGGCCATGCAGTATATGTCCCAGAGCTTCCGTATCAAGGATCCCAAGATCAAGGATCTGTTTCTGGACATTGCGGCAGAGGAGCTGGGGCATATGGAGATGGTTGCCCAGACCATCAATCTGCTGAACGGTCACGATGTGGAGGCTTCTCAGGTGCCCTCAGGCGAGATCCAAAGCCATGTTTTGCTGGGGTTGAATCCGGGGCTTATCAATGCCTCTGGCTATTCCTGGACGGGGGATTATGTGACGGTGACCGGCGACCTGTGCGCCGACCTGCTTAGTAACATTGCGTCCGAGCAGCGGGCAAAGGTGGTCTATGAATACCTGTACCGCCAGATAAGTGATAAGCGTGTCCGGGAGACGATCGATTTTCTGCTGAACCGGGAGGAGGCGCATAATCAGATGTTCCGGGATGCCTTTAATTCCGTGCAGAACTCCGGCTCCAACCAGGATTTTGGCACCACCAAGGCGGCGAAGATGTATTTCTCCCTGTCCGACCCCGGCCCCAATGCTTTTGCAGGCAACAATGTGTCTGCCCCTAAATTCTCTAATTGATTTAAAACGCTCCCGTCACCGGGAGCGTTCAGTCTGTCAAAAAACTCTTTTTTGACAGACTGACAGAGGTCAAAGAAGCCGTCAAGGCAAGCAACTCGCACTCGTCGGCGTACAGGTGGTACGGTAGAGTGCGAGTTGCGCAGCAAGTCAAAATGCCTTGCGTAGCAAGCTTTTTTACCCCACATCCGACAAAAATCAGAGATTTTTGCCACCTTCT
>JAFTTQ010000020.1 GCA_017466665.1 Oscillospiraceae bacterium | reverse complement strand
ACGGATGATCTTGCTGCAAAACAATATTTTGATACGACAACCATTGAAGAACCGATGATCTGTGAAGAATTCATCCGACAGCACGATGTATTGAATCAATTAAATCCCAATTCTGTTAATTCCATTCGCTTGGTTTCACTTTTGCATGATAACGAGATCAAAATTCTCTCTGCTACACTGAAAATAGGGGCAGGAGATGGAATTACGGATAATTTGTCCCGAGGCGGCATTGGTGCGCAGGTCGATGTGGATACGGGAATCGTTACAACATATGGCAAGGACTTTGAAAAAAATTCATATACACATCATCCTGTTACGGGAAAGCAGATTATTGGTCTGCAAATTCCAAATTGGGATATGGCTATGTCTACTGTGAAGAGAGCCCATAAGCGTTTGCCGCAATGCTTGTTATACGGGTGGGATATTGCAATTACAGAAAACGGTGTTGACATTGTGGAGGCGAACAATAAACCCGGCTGCCGGATTATGCAGGTAGCAGACGGAGTTCCGAAGGGTGAATTGCTGATTCCAATGCTTAAAAAGGATATGTTGAAGAACGAGAGGCCGAATATGAAATTCTCCCTGAACTATCTTGATGAATAACAGAAACAGTGACAGTCATAATCTTTTATGTAATTTCATAACTATCAAAACAAAGCAAGGGGATTATTCTGCTTGCTTTGTTTTTTTGAGTATTTTTTGCTCCAAAACGAAAAGTAATGGTTGTAAATATCGGCGATATCATATATAATACAATAGATATAGAATGATAATTCGGAAGGAGAAAACCGAATGGAACATACAAATTCTGAGCTAAAGCAATACATTGCTCCCGGCAAGACTGTCCATCTGATCGGCATTGGCGGCGTATCTATGCGTTCTTTGGGCCCTGTGCTGATGGGCATGGGCGTGAAGGTCACCGGCTCTGACCGGGATGCCTCCAAGTCCACCAAGGAGCTGGAGGAGCAGGGTATCAAGATTATCATTGGCCATCACGAGGAAAACGTGATCGGTGCCGACTGTGTGATCCGCACCTCTGCTGTCCACGACGACAATCCTGAGATTATTTCCGCCCACCGCCTGGGAATTCCTGTTTTTGAGCGGGCACAGGCTTGGGGCGTTATTATGCAAGGCTACAAGGATGCCATCTGCGTTTCCGGCACCCACGGCAAGACCACGGTTACCTCTATGGTGACCCACATTATGATGGAAGCCCAAAGGGACCCCACTGTTATGATTGGCGGCTATCTGCCCCTGATCCAGTCCTGCCACCGGGTAGGCAAGGGCGACACCATCATTTTAGAAGCCTGCGAATATTGCGATTCCTTCCTCAGTTTCTATCCCAGCCTTTCCGTGATCCTGAACATCGAGGAGGATCATTTGGATTATTTCAAGGATCTTGCTGATATTCAGAAATCCTTCCGAAAATTTGCCCAGCTTGCCACTGACCGGGTCTTGGTCAACGGCGATGATCCCCACAGCCTGCAGGCGGTGGAGGGATTGACCTACACTACCTTTGGCTTTGGTGAAAACAATGATATCCACCCGGCAAATCTCTGCCCGGATTGGCAGCATTTGGATGTGATCTGCGGCGGCAAATTTTATTGCCACCTGGATCTGCAGGTTATGGGCCGCCACAATGCCCTCAACGCCTTGGCAGCCGCCGGTGCGGCGTGGATGCTGGGCGTACCCGGTGAGGTGACATCAAAGGGCTTGCTTTCCTTCATTGGCGCGCACCGCCGTATGCAGTTCAAGGGCAAGTACAATGGCGCTGACCTGTACGACGATTTTGCCCACCATCCCGACGAGCTTCGGGCGTTGATCGAGGTGGTCAAGACCCTGCCTTATAAGCGTTTTGTGCTGGTATTCCAGCCCTACACCTACACCCGCACGGTCTCCTTCTTTGATGATTTTGTCAAGGAGCTGGAAAAGGCTGACCACCTGGTGCTGGCAGAGATCTGCGCTGCCCGGGAGACGGACACCTTGGGAATTTCCTCCAGGCATTTGCAGGAGAAGATCCCCGGAAGCGTCTACCGGGAAACCCTGCCGGAAGTGACGGAGTATCTTTGCTCCATCGCCCAGGAGGGGGATATCATTCTCTCCTCCGGCTGCGGTGATATTTATAAGGCGATCGACGCCATGCTGGAGTAAAATTGAATCGAGGCGATTACAATGGGTAAATTAAACGTTTGCATCCTGTTCGGTGGCATCAGCCCGGAGCACGAGGTATCTTTGCGCTCTGCCGAATCGGTTTTGCAGAATTTAAATCCTGAAAAATATAACATTATCCCTGTGGGTATTACCAAGGACGGCGATTGGATTCGCTATGGCGGTACAGACTATTCTGAGCTGCCCACGGGAAAATGGCTGGAAAACCCGGAAAACCGCAGAGCCACCATTTCTCCCATCCGGGGGCAGGGCTTACTGTGCTTTGAGGGTGACTGCGTGGTGCGGGAGCTGATCGATGTGGTGTTCCCGGTGCTCCACGGTGAAAACGGCGAGGACGGCGCAATGCAGGGTCTTCTGCAAATGGCAGGCATCCCCTATGTAGGCCCCCATGTGGCGGAATCCGCCGTAGCAATGGACAAGACTTTGACCAAACTGGTGGCGGACAATGCCGGCGTGCCCCAGGCTGCTTGGCAGCTTGTCCGTTCTTCTGAGCTTCGCTGCCGCATGGAGTCCATCGTTGCCGGCATTGAAGCCCGCTTTGAATACCCTGTGTTCGTGAAGCCTGCCGGTACCGGCTCTTCCGTGGGCGTTTCCAAGGCAATGGATCGAATTCAACTGGAGCAGGCACTGCAGAAGGCCGGCAGCTTTGATGAAAAGATCTTAGTGGAAGAATTCATTCATGGCCGTGAGGTCGAGGTGGCTGTGATGGGCAATGACAGCCCAGTGGCATCCATCTGCGGCGAGATCGATTCCGGGGCTGAATTCTATGATTACGATGCCAAATACGTCACAGACACCTCGGTTGCCTATATTCCTGCCCGGATCGACGAAGAGGTTGCGGAGCAGGTGAGAGAGCAGGCAGTCAAGGTATACAGCGCTATTGGCTGTAAAGGACTGAGCCGGGTGGATTTCTTTGTGACCTACGAGGAAAAGCGCATTGTATTTAATGAGATCAACACCCTTCCCGGATTCACCTCCATTTCGATGTATCCCAAGCTGTTTGCCGCCAGCGGCATTCCCTACGGTGAGCTTCTGGACCAGCTTTTGAAGCTGGCAATGGAGGCATTTGTATGATTCAGGACGTGGTTCTGTCCCTGAAAGGGCAGCAGACCTATATGGGGCAGGAGCCGGATGTGATCGAGCTGGTCACCGATGGCACCCTGGAAAAGGTGTCAAATGGCTGGAAGCTCAGCTACGAGGAAAGCGCCCTGACCGGCTTGGAGGGGGTTCAGACCACCTTTATGCTGGAGGAGGGCTGTGTGACCCTGACCCGTACTGGAAAGCTCAATTCTCAAATGATTTTCCGTGAGGGCGTTTCTCACGAATCCCTGTATCAAATGGAATTTGGGGCGTTGATGATCTCCGTTTGCGCCACTGCCATTTCCTGGGAGCTGTCTCAGGATGGAGGTACGGTGGATCTGAAATATAAAATTGAGATCGAGCAAAGTGCCGCCGGTTATGTGGACTACCATTTGGAAATTCGTTCAAAATAAAAAAATTGCATAGTCAGCACTCCTTCGCTGCAAAAATATGCCAGTCTGTAATTTTTGGTTGGCAGAATGTTTTGCGGATGCCGGGTCATACTAATGTTATCAGACCGGAAAGGAGGATACAGCTATGAATTGCCATGCAAACAAGTGTATTGAATGTACAGTTTCCCAGTGCGCCCATCACTGCGGTGATGCAAACTTCTGCTCTTTGGAGCGGATTCTGGTAGGCACCCACGAGAGTAATCCTACCGTAGACCAGTGTACCGATTGTATGTCTTTCCGAAAGAAATAATCGTTTTCATTTTGCGGCGGCGAATGCCGCCGCGTATTTTTTGCCCAAAACACTTGCTTTCGACGCAGTGAAGTGGTAACCTATAATCAAGGTGGTGATAACATGAAGAGAATCCTGCTTGCCATGGGGCAAACACAGGCAGAATCCATTGCGGAACGTTTGGAAGGCCCCTTTGATGTTTTGATATGCCGGGATGCCTTTGAAATCGTGGAGGTGCTTGAGGGCTATCATCCGGATGTGATGGTGATGGATCTGATGCTCCCCGGAATGGATAGCTGCAGTGTTTTGCAGATCATTCGGGATGTGGGTGCCTGTGCCAGGATCGTTGCCGTTTCCACATACATAGGCGCTTATACAGCGGAGATGCTGGAGCGGCTGAATGTTTGCCATTTGTCCAAGCTCCCTTGTGACAGCAGTTATCTGGCCGGCAGAATTGCGGACATTGCTTATTGGGAAACGGAAGAAGAAAAAATTTCCCATAAAATTCGGAATATTTTGACTGCCTTGAGCTTTAAAATAAATATAGAGAGTTATCGTTTTACAGAATGTGCCATTGCTCTTTTTGCTCAGGATCCCACTCAGGCTTTAACATCCCAACTTTATCCCGCGGTGGCAAGGCTTTGCGGCGGAACTGTGACGCAGGTTGAGAGAGCAATCCGTATCAGCATAGAAAGCGCGTGGAAAAACGGTAATGAAAAAGTTTGGCGTCTATACTTTGGCACTGGGAGGAATGGAAAGGCTTCCAAGCCCTCCAACGGCGATTTTCTGGCAAGAATGGCATTATGCCTGAACGATACAAAAGAAGAAAAAGGAGAATTTAGAAAGAAAATTGTATAACCCTATGAGTAGGAGTGAGCGGAATGAAGCACACAGGAAGATCAGGCGGAAGCGGTTCTGCCGGGAGGAAGGTGCTGAATGTTCTGCTTGCCTTCCTACTCATTTTTCTTATTTTGGTGTTGATCGGTATGGGCTATACCTTGCGGATGCTGGGAAAAATGAATTATGTGACACAGGAGGCTACCATCAGCCCAGAGGAGCTGGAAAAGTATTTGGCGGAGAATATAGAAACAAGGCATCCGGGGGCAGCAGAGGAGGAGATCATTCTAGATGCGGTTCCCGGAGATGTCATAGAGGGTGAAAATATCATCCATATTCTTCTGATTGGAGAGGATGCCCGTCCCGGAGAAAGCCGGGGACGGTCGGATGCAATGATCTTGTGCTCAATCAACACCGCTGAAAAGAAGCTGATTGTTACATCCTTTATGCGGGATCTGTATGTGACCATTCCGGGCTATACCGACCATAAGCTGAATTCGGCGTATGCCTGGGGCGGTATGAAGCTGCTGAATGAAACCATCCGATTCAACTTCGGCATAGAGATCGACGGAAATGTGGCGGTGAATTTTGAGACCTTCCAAAAGGTGATCTCGCTATTGGGCGGTGTGGAAATTGATTTGACGGCAGAGGAGGCCAGGTACCTTGGCTGCACGGAGGGCGTCAACCGGCTCAATGGCTCGACGGCGTTGGCATATGCCCGGATCCGCAGCATTGGGGAGGGGGATTTTGACCGTACTGACCGGCAGAGAAAGGTGATTGGGGCACTGCTGGAGAAATGTAAGGCTATGCCCATAGGACAGCTTCACGGCCTATTAGAGGAAATACTGCCGCTGATGGTTACCAATATGGAGGAAACGGAAATTTTGCAGTACGGTCTTGAGGTGCTGCCGCTGCTTGCGTCTGGGTGTGAAATGGAAAAGCTGTGCATTCCCGCGGAGGGAAAATACCGTTACGCCTGGGCAAAGGATATGTCAGTTCTCCTGCCGGATTTGGAAAAAAACCGCGAGATTTTGCGAAGGGTGCTTTCCTGACTTTCATAAAATGGTAATATTTTCCTGTTACTATGTCTGAAAATGTTGGTATATGTCGGATCAAAGGGGTAATTTCAGTATATTTTACAAAATAGTTTTCACCATTTTGCACAAAACGGTTGACAAAAAATTCCAGAGATTATATAATAATGACAACCATTAAGGAGGTTTTGGTATGGAACTGACAAAAAGCGAAATGCAGATCATGGATGTGTTATGGGCGTCCGATATACCCTTGTCCCGTTCCGATTTGCTGGAGCGCTCCGAAGAAAAGACCTGGAAGGACAGCTCGGTTCATATTTTGCTCAATGGGCTTTTGGCAAAGGGCGCCATTCAGGAAGCCGGTTTTGTGAAAAGAAGTAAGACTTATGGCAGAACCTTTGTCCCGTCGCTGACCAGGGAGGAGTATTTTGCCCCCACAATTTTCAGCCACACCCATAAGCCCCAATGTGTTGGGCTTGTGGAGGCATTGCTGCGCCGCGATGATATAACGGCAGAGGATATGGAACAGGTGGAAAAGCTGGTCAAGGATAAAAAGGAAAACCTATAAGCTATGGGGTTATCTCACTCGTGAGATAACCCCATTTTGTTGCAGTAAACTGGATTTTAGCGTACTAACGCACCCAAGGCTTCCCCCAGGGGGGAAGCAGTCAAAAATCTATGATTTTTGACTGATGAGGGGTCCAGTATAATGTAGAACGCCCTACCGCAACAATGTATATTCGATACACCCCTCATCCGTCAGCCCTTGCGGGCTGCCACCTTCCCCCGAGGGGGAAGGCTTTAGCGTGTACACCCAACCTACTACTCTATACAAACATTTATCGGTTAGCCGAAAGGAATTATGATTTGTATTTTTGGAAGTTTTCACGATATATTGGCTAATTCCCCGTAGATGTTGGACAATACGCCAAATTGACAAAACTCTCCATAATCAATATAATATTATTGATAAGTGCAGACGGATTTGTGCCGCTGCCCATAGAAAGGGAGAGGATCCAATATGAGTAAAATTAGTGTTATCGGTGCAGGCAGTGTTGGCGCTACCGTTGCCAACGATCTGATGATCCAGGGTGTTGCATCTGAAATCGTACTGATCGATATTAACAAGAAAAAGGCAATCGGTGAAGCCTTGGACGTATATCAGGGAGCACCGTTCCAGTCTCCTGCCATTGTCCGTCCCGGCGAGTATGAGGATGCCGCTGGCTCTGATATTGTAATTATTACCTGCGGTGTGGCGAGAAAGCCCGGCATGACCCGTCTGGATCTGGCCCAGATCAATGTCAATATCCTGAAGGATGTGACTGCAAATGTGGTAAAGTATGCCCCCAATGCAGTGTATGTGATCGTTTCCAACCCTGTCGATGTGCTGACCTATGTGTTTACCAAGATCTCCGGCATTCCTGAAAACCGGGTGATTGGTTCCGGCACGATTTTGGATACCAGCCGGCTGCAGTCTGAGCTGGCAAAGCGTTTTTGCATCAGCCCCAAGAATGTCCACGCCCATGTCTACGGTGAGCATGGTGACAGTTCCTTTGTGCCCTGGTCTTTGGTGCATATTGCCAATAACCACATTGATGCCTACAAGGAGAGCTCCCCTGATAAAGACCGTATCGACTGGAATCAGGATTATGAGGAAGTGGAGACCTTCGTTAAGAAGTCCGGCGGCGTGATCATTGAGAATAAGGGCGCTACCTTCTATGCGGTGGCAATGTCCGTGTGCCATATCTGTAAGTGCATCTATTCCGATGCCGGTACGGCTCTGAGTGTTTCCACATTGATGCACGGTGAGTACGGTGTGGAGGACGTGTGCCTTTCAACTTTGTGCCTGGTTGACCGCAACGGTGTTCGCGGCAAGATCATGAATAAGATGACCGATGAGGAAGTGGCAAAGCTGCAGGCCAGCGCTGAGAAGCTCAAGTCCGTCATCAGCCAGATCCAGTTCTAAAATAATTTCAAAGCCGGTGGCAAACGCCACCGGCTTTTCAGCTAAATTGGAATTTACCTCATAAACTGTAGGGGACGGGTCCCCCGTCCCGCGGGAGGCGAAACGCCTCCCCTACAATAATGCATTTTTGGATCGTGCGATAAACAATCATTTAGCGATTATATTTGCTGTGTGCGAATAAAATCTGCCAGCTCTTTTCCAATTTCCAATGGCAAAACGGCTTTGACCATATCCTCTGCCTGGAAGGGGCAGCAGGTGAGGGCATTGGACAGCTTTTGGGGCAGGTCGGCATCCATAGCATCGGTGTAGACCTGTACAGAGCAAATAACGCCGTTTTCTACAAAAATCTGAAGCTGCAGGCTGCCAAAGGAAAAATGCCCCTCTAAGATACAGGAAAAGGGCATCGGCTTGCCGAACAGCCAATCCTCACTGGCATAGCGCTGGCGAAGCTGCAAAACCGCGGCGTTGTCATCTTCGGAAAGAGACAGGGGTTCAGGCTGACCGCCGTAGATTTTGCCAAAGGCCTGCACCATGAATTCCCGCATTTTTTCGCATGTCAGGGCAGGGGACAGCAACTTCAAATTGACCACCCGGGAACGGACAGAGGCAATGCCCTTGCTTTCCAGCTTTGCCTTGGGCGGGCTTAAATAGCGTCCCATTTTTTCGGTATCCGTATCGATCAGCAAAGTACCGTGGTGGTAAGCTGCACCCTTACTGTGGTAGAAAGCATTGCCGGAGAATTTTCTGCCATCTGCCAGCAGGTCATTTCTGCCGGAAAAATAAGCATCAATGCCTGCAAGCTTGACAGCCCTTTGGATCACGGAAAGCTGCTTTTGCAAATCGTAGTTTTCTTCCATGCATAAAAAGGTAAAATTCAGATTCCCTAAATCGTGGTAAACAGCACCGCCACCGGAGAGCCGGCGGGCAAGCAGACCGTTTTCCTCCTGTAAAAGGGAAGTCCTGCATTCTGCCCAGGGGTTTTGATTCCTGCCAATGACCACTGTGTGATCGTTTTGCCAAAGATAAAGAATGCAGCCCTTTTCAGGAACACGGCTGAGAAGATATTCCTCCAACGCCAAATTGTAATATGGATCAAATCCCTTGCCCATAACAGTGAAAAGCGCCACAGCAGTCACCTCCTTTTTGCGGTTATTATACGGGCAAACAGGGGCATCAGTCAATCCCTACTTGACAAATTGTGATAAAGTGTTATATTTATGTTATGAATAACGTTTTATAACACAGAAGGTGATGGAATGTACAGTGTTCGGCAGGAACAAATGAAGCAGTATATTGAAAGTCAGAACGTGGTGACGATCAAATCGTTGCAGGAGATGTTTCAGGATGTTTCCCTGATGACCATTCATCGTGACTTAGACGCATTGGAGGCTCAGGGAATCGTTGTAAAATTCCGTGGCGGTGCCCGGTCTGTGCGCTATTCCTCTGACCCGGAATTTAACGTCCGTATGCGGGATAATAATATGGGCAAGATTCAGATTGCCCGAAAAGCGCTGGAGCTGATCCAGCCCCATACCGCCATTTTTCTGGATGCCAGTACCACCAATTTGGCACTTGCCAAAATTATGCCGGATATGCACCTGAATATCATTACCACCGGCCCCAGTATAGCCCTGGAGCTTTGCCGGCTGCATAACCCGGTGGTGACGATGTGCTGCGGTACCATCAATCGGAAAAATCTGGCACTGTCCGGGCAAAATACTCTGGAAATGCTGGTTAAGATCAATATTGATCTGGTCTTT
>JAFTTQ010000019.1 GCA_017466665.1 Oscillospiraceae bacterium | reverse complement strand
GGTGCCTTCCAGAATCTTAGCGATCTGTGCACGGGATTCTTCAGCGGACTTCTGGCCGATCTCAGGCTTGGAGCCTGCGCCCATACCGCCGGTGAGCTTCTCACCGATCTGAACCTTATTCTTACATACAGACTTATTCAGATCCTGCTTATCGGTATTGATAACCACAAACTCGACACCGTCAACACCGGCATCGATCATACGGTTGATAACATTGTTGCCGGCGCCGCCGACACCAATTACCTTAATTTTTACAACACGCTCTTGGAACATTTCAGACATTACGCCATCCTCCTATGTATGCTTTTACAGATGGGCAATGCCCATTCTGCGCCTTTTATAATTTTACCTTTATATTCTATCCGCAAAAATCGATTTGGTCAATAGAAAAGTTGGTTTTTTTCCAAATTATTTGTATTTTTTTGCGATTCCATCAGGGAAAGTCGGTATGAACCACATCATTCGGATAGGTTGTCAGGCTGGCATCCAGGATTCCTGTGGTATACTCTTCCATCGTTCCCAACGCCTGGTTTAGGGCACTGATCTTCCGGGGAAGGTTATTTTCATCGCCTAAAAGCATTTGGAAGCGGGTGCCGTACCATAACTGGATGTCCCCCGGATCCGTCACATCCACAGTGGTAATGCTGCCGAGAAAGCCGCCTGCTTCTAAATTTCGGATCACAGAAAGGGCAGCATTCAGCTTTTCCTGTGCATAGACCGTTACCGGGGTGGTCACGCCCTCCCCATCCGGCTCCTGGCCAGGCTCATAAGCCTTTGCCTCACTGCCCACCGCAGGTGACTGAAGTGTAACGCCCAAAATGCGGGTGTGATCCTCCGCGTCTGCCGCGGCACAGGTATCGATCACCTTGCCGGCAGAGCTTAAAAGCCACCAGCCGCCATTCTGATCCTGAGCGGCATAGAATATATCCAGCTCTGTAACCGCGATCACCACTGTTCCCGGCAGCTTTCTGCTGATCTGGATCGTATCGATGTAGGCGCAGTCCTTATCCGCGCGAATGTTGGCGGTGATCTGATTTTTATTCAGAAGCAGCAGGTTATCCCCCTCGGAAATGCCGGATGCCTCCTTGATCTGCATAGGATCATATTTGACTGTGCCGGCGATCTGGACTTCCTCTACCTTAAAAAAGATGGACATACCAAACAGCAGCGCCAGAACCACAGCCGCCACTGTGGCAAGCTGCAGCAAAAACCGCTTGCGGTTAAAGGCCTTTGCCTGGGTATACACCACTTCCTGGGATCTGCGCTTGCGGTTTTGACCGCTTTGGGTAGAAGGTCTTCTTTGTGTTGTATTCATATGTTATCCTCTGTTATTTTTGTTTCATAAGCATTTGCATAATATCGCAGACACGCTCGGCAGAATCCGGCACCACGATGCTATGGAGTGCTTTTTGCATAGCCCCGCTTTTCTTGGGATCCTCCACGATGGCTTTGATCTCGTCAAAGATCTTCTGGGCGGTGCAATCCTTTTCCAGGATCACCACCGCTCCGCCGGGTTTTTCCAAAGCCCGGGCATTTTTTTCCTGATGGTTGTCGGTCACATTGGGAGAGGGAATCAGCACACAGGGGGTGCCGGAGGCGGCGATCTCGTTGCAGGTGGATGCGCCTGCACGGCTGATGACCACATCCGCCGCCGCCATCACCGTGGGCATATTATAAAGGTATTCCTTCATGGTAATGGCAGTATCGGTTATGAGGTTGATTCCCTTTTCCGCCACCAATTTGGGCATCCACTCCCAACCAAAGGAGCCAACAGCGTGGATATGCTGATAGGGAAAGCCCGCTTCTTTTTCAAGCCGAAACAGCTCTGCCATAGTCTGATTCATCACCATCGCACCCTGAGAGCCAAAGGCAGACATCACAACAGGCCGCTGATCCAGTCCAAGCTCCTTGCGGGCCTGGGCTTTTTCCGTGTAGATAAACTCCCGGCGCACCGGCATACCCACTACCTCCACCCGGGAGGCATCCTTATAGTGCTTGACGCTTTCCGGGAAACACACCAAAACCTTATCCACAAACTTCGATGCCATTTTGGTGGTCATACCGGGCATAGCGTTGGATTCGTGGACACAGGTGGGAATGCCCATGGACTTACCTGCCGCCAATGCCTGAAAGCTGGCATAGCCGCCGGTACCCACCACGATATCCGGCTTAAATTCCTTAAAGATCTTTCTGCATTTCTTTATGCCGCTGACCGTCAGCCAAACAGCCTTCATATTGCGTTTCATGGACTGAAGATCCCGGGAGCGGCGAATGCCGTAAGCCGGCACACACACAAGCTCGAAGCCAGCCTTGGGCACCAGCTCCTGCTCCAATTCGTCACCGCCGCCTACAAACAGGAATTTTGTATCCGGGCAGCGCTCCTTCCATATATTGGCTATGGCGATGGCGGGATTGATATGCCCGCCGGTACCGCCACAGGTAAATACCACATTCATTGAAACTCCTCCTGTCTTGCCGCCCGGTTACGGTAGCGGGAAATGCTCAAAAGGATCCCCATTTCCCCCAAATTCACCGCCAGTGCCGTACCGCCATAGGAAAAGAATGGCAGTGCCACGCCGGTGGAGGGCAGCAAATTGGTGACCACGCCCATATTGAGGATGGTCTGCACCGCGATCTGGGTGATAAGCCCCGCGGCAAACACCGTTGAAAACCGATCTCTTGCCCGCAGGGCGATCCAATAGCCCCTGAGGATCAAGGCAGAAAACAGGGCAATGATAAGCAGCGCGCCCACAAGCCCCAATTCCTCGCAAACAACGGCAAAAATATAGTCATTATACTGGAAAGGCAGATACAGATATTTCTGCTTGCTTTTCCCCAGCCCCAGCCCGAAAAGTCCTCCCGAGCCGATGGCATACAGCGACTGCAATATCTGATAGCCGGTATTTCCCGGGTCACCCTCCGGGTAAAACCAGGCGGTGATCCGGTCACCGGCATAGCCTAAAAGGCTGACATAAACGATCACAAATACCACCGCTGCCCCGGCACCTGCCAGCAGCCAGCGTCCCCTTGTCCCGGCAACGAACATCATCACCACTGCCACCATACCCAAAAGCATGATGGCAGAAAGATGCCGTTCCAGCGCCAGGGGTACCAAAATCCCCATCAGTGCCGCCCCAAAGCCCAGCACGCCGTAGCGGAAGGTCTTGGCATCACTGCCAAAGCCCCGTGTCAGCTTGGCAAGGAGCAGGATCAGGGTGAATTTGGCGATCTCTGAGGGCTGAAATTGCAGGCCGGCAATGTTGATCCAGCGTTTCGCACCGTTGACAGTTTCACCGAACAGCAAAACCAAAAGCAGTAGCACAATACTGAACCAGTACAGCGGCCACGCCAATTTCAGCCAAAATTCTGCCGGGATCCGGCTGATGACCGCCATTGCGATCAGCCCGATCACCGCACAGACAGCTTGTTTTTCCAAATAGCGGGTAGAGGACGTATAGCCTGTGTCATACAGGCTCTGGGCATAGCTTGCCGAATACAGCATAGTCAGCCCCACCGTCAAAACCAGCAACAGAATCACAAGAAAGGGTATATCTACCTTGTCGCCTGCCATACGGCGGCGGTCCTCTTTGGCAAACAGAGCTTTCCCTGCTGCCATATTAGGCTCCTTTCCTTTATTGCCCTCTCAGTCACGGCATTCGCCGTGCCAGCTCTCCCAAGGGGAGAGCGTGACCTCTCCCCTGGGGAGAGGTGTCAGCCCGAACGGGCTGACGGAGAGGGTTCCGTGTCATTCTTCCTTTATTTTGGAAGCCAGCCCTGGACGCCGAACCAGGCGATCAGGCACATCAATGTGGAAACAGCGGAGAAGACCAAAACGATCTTCACTTCCTTCCAGCCGCACTTTTCAAAGTGGTGATGGATCGGTGCCATCTTGAAAAACCGCTTGCCGCCCGTGGCACGGAAATAGGCAAACTGGATCAGGTCAGAAACGACCTCCATCATATAAATAAAGCCTACCAAAATCAAAATCAGGGGCATTTCCAGCGCAAAGGCAAGGGCTGTAACCACGCCGCCCAAAAACAGAGAGCCGGTATCACCCATAAACACCTTGGCAGGATGCCAGTTAAAGAACAGGTAGGCGATCAGCGCGCCAAACAGAGATGCCGGCAGCAGTGCCAGATCCCACATTCCCTTGCAGCAGGCGACCACTGTGAAAAATGCCATTACCGGCAAGGTCACCGTAGCGCACAGGCCGTCCACACCGTCGGTCAGGTTCACCGCGTTGACGGTGCCCACCATCACGAACATAGCAAAGAAAATGTAAATAATGGGATGGATATAAAACTCCACATTCACAAAGGGGATGTACAGATTGGAGGACATTACGCCCTGCCGGTACAAAATATACAGGTAGATGGCAGAGACTGCCATTTGCAGCGCCATCTTCTGAAACGCCGTCAGGCCCAGATCCCGCTTGAATTTCACCTTAAAAAAATCATCCAAAAAGCCCACGATGCCAAAGCACATTGCCAGTCCCAAGGCAAAGAAAACCGTATACTTTTCAATCGTAAACAGGCTGCCCAGCAGGCAGATCACCACAGCGCCGATGAACATAAGACCGCCCATCAGGGGGGTTCCCACCTTTTTATTATGCCAGGTAGGGCCGATCGTATGGACAGACTGACCTGCCTTCAATGCCCGCAGCAGCGGCAGCAGCAAAAGCCCCAGCACCCCGGAAAGGATGCCGCCGGCTACACAGGTCAAACCAATTCTTAACCAATCCATTTGTTCTTCCTCCGATTATTTCTCTTCCTGTAAAAACAGCTCTAATACATTTTCCATCTTCATACCCCGGGAGCCCTTGAACAGCAGCACATCCCCGGCCTTTGCCACTGCCTTCAAATGCTCTGCCATTTCGCTTTGATCCGTAAAATGCCACGCCGATGCCAGACCGGCATTTTTTGCCCCTTCCAGCATATGCACGCTTTCACCGCCATAGCACAAAAGCATATCGGCATAGTCTGCGGAAAGCGCGCCTACCTTGGTATGGGCAGCTTTGCTGTGACTGCCCAGCTCCAGCATATCGCCCAAAACGGCAATTTTTCTACCGTTTCGCTTGCCCAGCACTTTCAGCGCTGCCTCCATGGATTCCGGGCCTGCATTGTAGCAGTCCTTGATGATGGTGCAGCCCTTTTTCTCAAAGATCTCCTGACGGCCTTCCATTGTCTGAAAATTCGCCAAACCCCTTTGGATGTTTTCCGGGGATACCCCAAGGGCAAGTCCCGCACTGATAGCTGCCAGGGAATCGGCTACATAGTGCTCCCCCTCCAAGGGCAGATACACAGCAAACTCACCGCCGGCATAACAGCAGGTATACCGAATACCCTCCGGACTTTCGGTAACATTCTTAGCCAGAACCTCATAGCCCTCATTTTTTACGCCGAAATATTCCGCGCTGACCGGAAGCTTTTCCCGGCTGCCCCACAGGTATGGGTCATCGCCGTAAAGCAGCAGCTTACCGTCTGCCCCCATACCCTTGGTGATCTCCAGCTTTGCCTGCAGGATCCCCTCCTGGGAGCCTAAATTCTCAATGTGCATAGTGCCGATATTGATGATCACGCCGATATGAGGCTTTGCCATCCGGGACAAATACTCGATCTCCCCGAAGTGGCTCATACCCATTTCCAGCACCACCACCTGGCTGTTTTCGTCCATTGCCAGAACAGCCGCCGGCATTCCCAGATCATTATTGTGATTTGCCGGGGTCTTACTGACCTTAAACTCTGTTTCCAGCACCGCGGCGATCATTTCCTTGGTGGTGCTTTTGCCCACAGAGCCGGTGACACCAATGATCCTCGGGTTCATCTGCCGCAAAAGGCCCGCGGCGATCTTCCCCAAAGCAATGCGGGTATCCTCCACCACGATGGCGGGGAAATCCCCGTCGGCGTGATTGCACAGCACCGCGGAAGCACCCTTTTCCAGTGCGCCGGGAATGAAATCGTGACCGTCCCGGGCTGCCACCAGCGCAACAAAAAGCTGCCCCGGCTGCAATTTTCGGGAGTCGATATTGGCACCTGTAAAGGTGACATTTTCATATTTTTCCGCAACAGCACCGCCGCACCATTCGGCAGCCTGCTGTAATGTAATACTGGCCATAGCCAAACCTCGCTTATAGGTATTTTGCGACCTCTTCCCGTTCATCCAAATGGTTCTTCACGCCATGGATCTCCTGGTAGGTCTCGTGGCCCTTTCCAGCCAATACGATTATATCATTTTTTTCCGCAATGTCCATAGCATAGTGAATGGCTTCGATGCGATTTTCGATCACAGCGCAGTTTTCCCGGCTGTCAACACCCTTCAAAATATCCTCAATAATGGCGTGGGGATCCTCCGTTCTGGGATTATCAGAGGTAATGACCGCAATATCCGCAATTTCCGCACCAATCCGACCCATAATGGGACGCTTCACCGGGTCACGGTCACCGCCGCAGCCAAACACGGCGATCAGCCGTCCCTTGCAGAAGCCCTTAACGGAAGAAAGAACATTCTGCAAGCCGTCAGGAGTATGGGCATAGTCGATGAGAACCGTATAATCCTTTCCGGGGGTGGGAACCACCTCTACCCTGCCCTTGACACCCTTGGCAGTTTTCAGAGCCTGGGCGCTTTCTTCCAAAGAAACACCCAACTGCAAGGCAATCCCCAGCACCGTCAGGGCGTTATACACTGTAAATTTGCCGGGGATGGGAAGCTGCACAGGAACTTCCTGATTGCCATACACTGCGGTAAACCGAATTCCATCGCTAAGCAGCTCCAAATCCTTGGCAGACAGCTCTCCCTTGCCCTGCACCGAGGTGCTCAGCACCGGGCAAAAAGCCCCTTCTGTGATTATGGGGTACCATTCATCATCAATGTTGGCAACCGCCTTATCACAACGGGTAAACAGCATTGCCTTTGCTTTGCCGTATTCTTCCATGGTCTTGTGGAAATCCAAATGGTCTTCCGTCAGGTTGGTAAAGGCGGCAACATCATAATGCACGCCGCCTACCCGCTCCAGCGCCAGGGCATGACTGGATACTTCCATAATGGCATACTGACAGCCGGCATTTACCATACGGGCGAAAAGCGCCTGCAGATCCGGGCTCTCCGGGGTAGTGCGCTCCGTGGGCACCACCTCGTCACCGATCAGATTTTCCATGGTGCCGATCAGACCCACCTTCGCGCCCTTGACAGTTTCCAGGATATGCTTTAAAAGCAGGGTCACGGAGGTCTTGCCGTTGGTGCCGGTAACACCGATCATACACAGCTTTTTTGCAGGATGACCGTAGAGGTTGGCGGCGATCTGCGCCATTGCCAGACGGTCATTGGCCACCACCACATAGGGCACAGCCTGCTCCGGGGTCTTTGCCGTTACCACCACCCCGGCACCCTTTTCCATAGCACTGGGAATAAACCGATTGCCGTCGGTGGCAAAGCCGGAAACTGCCATAAACAGCTCCCCGGGCTGCACCTTTCTGGAATCAAACGCCATTCCTGTGATCTCCATATTGGGATCGGCATTCAGGCTTAAAACCTCTACATCCTGTAAAAGCTGACTTAATTTCATATCCTAAACTCCTTTTGTATCTAATCCTGAACCCCTGTATCGGCAAAGGTCAGGGTTATAGTCGTGCCAACAGGCACCTGGGTATCTTTTGTGTGGGATTGGACGGTGACCACCACGGAGGGCAGCATATCGGTATTGCCCTGTGCCAAAATATACAGACCCAGTTTCCCTGCTGCCTCCGCCGCCTCAGCCCGGTTCATCCCGGTAAAATCCGGGACTGCCACAGTTCTTACTTCCGGCTCATCCCCAAAGTACAGCAGCACCTCACTGCCCCCGGGGACTGCCGTTCCCGGGCTGGGGATTTGTGCTGTAACGGTTTGTTCTGTGCCAACAGTCTTTGCTGTCAGCGTTTTTTCTTTTAAAAGGGCTTGTGCCTCTTTCTGGGTCAGCCCGGTCATATCCTCCACGATCACCATCTGCCCTGCCGCATCCCCCTCCGGGTAAGACTGCTCCACGCCCAAATAAGGCAGAATATCCCCCAACACCGCACCTACCGTAGGTGCTGCCATCACGCCGCCGGAGATATACAGCCCGGTGCTGCGGGATGGAGTATCCAGTGCGACAAGTACAATATACTCCGGATTGTCCATGGGCGCAACCCCTACAAAGGAAACAATTTTATCCAATGTGGGCTTGCCGTTTTCATCCAGCACATCGATCTTCTCGCTGGTGCCGGTTTTTCCGCCGATGGAAAAGCCATAGACCTGGGCATTTTTCGCCGTACCCTCCGTCACCACCGATTCCATCAGGCTGCACATAGTTTTGGAGGTCTCCTCGCTGATGACCTGCCGCAAAACGGTGGGCTCCTGCTTTAAAACCGTATTTCCCTGGGCATCGGTAATTTCCGACACGATATACGGCTCCAGCAAATAGCCGCCGTTGACCACGCAGGCAATGGCACGGACAAGCTGCAAGGGGGTCAGCTTAAAGGTCTGCCCAAAGGAGCCGGAGGTCAAGGATGCCGTTCCCCATTTTTGGGTGTCAGTGACCAGGGATTTTTCAAAAAATACGCCCTTGCTCTCACCGGCAAGGTCAATGCCGGTTTTTTCCATCACCCCAAAATTTTGGATGTACTCATAAAACCGCTCGCCCCCTAAGGCAAGGGCAATATTGGCAAAGGCAAGGTTGCAGGAGTTTTGCAGAGCCTGCGCCGTCGTCTGACCGCCGTGCCCGGAGGTGCGCCAGCAGTGTAAAAGCTGACTTCTGCCGGGAATTTGGGCAGCACCGCTGCAGGAAAAATGGTTATTCAGGGTGATCGCGCCGCTGTCCAGCGCCGATGCCAGAGTCAAAACCTTAAAGGTGGAGCCGGGTTCATAGCCATCGCTGATACAGCGGTTTCTCCACTGCTTTAGCTGTGCCTCCGACAGTGCCTTTTGATACGCCTGCTTTCCCGCTTCGTAGGCTTCTGTGCCCTCCGGCTGGGAAAGATAGGCATTTTTTAATTCTTCCAGCTCCTGGGCAGTTTCCGTATCACAAATCTCCAAATAATTGTTGGGATCATAGCCCCCCAGGGTGGCCATCGCCAGAATTTCCCCTGTGTTGACATTCATCACCATACCGAATGCCCCGTTCTGCACATCATAACGGTCGATGGCAGCCTGCATCTGCTTTTCCAGGCACGCCTGCACCGTGGTGTCGATGGTCAGGATCACATCACAGCCATCCTGTGCCGCCTCATAGGCTTCATAGGAAAAGGGCATATCCATTTCATTATTGCCCTTGCCGCTGATGACCTTGCCTGTGCCGCCCTGCAAAAAGCTGTTATAGGCAGCCTCCACACCCTCTGAGCCGGTATTGGAGCTGTTTACAAAGCCAATGACCTGGGATGCCAGTGTACCGTAGGGGTAATACCGCTTGGTGCTTGGCTCCAGGTGGATCCCTGCAATCCCATTTTCATTGATGTAGCTGCGCAAGGCTGACGCGGTTTCCCCGTCGATACCGGCAGCGATCTGCTGATAGCGCAAGGCTGTATCCTTGGATTTTTCCAGGATCACCGCCGGGTCTTTCCCCAGGATCTCCCCCAAACCCTGAGAGACCGCGGTCATATCCACCTTGGCCTGCCGCAGCTCCCGGGGGTTTAAATAGACATTTTCCACACTCTGGGAGGTAGCCAGAATATTCATATTGCAGTCGTAGATCGTGCCCCGATCCGGGGTCACCGCTGTGGTGCGGGTTTGGTTGTTCTGTGCCTTTTGCAAATAATATTCGTACTGGCGGATCATCAGATCGTAAAGCCGTACCGCCACAGGCACAAACAGCAAGATCCCCAAAAGTATCCCAATGATCCAAATTCTTCGATGCTGGCCACTGTCACCCCGCAGCCGTCCGTATTCCCGTTTTCGTTTTGATTGTTTCATAACTCCCAACCCTTCTGCTATTATGCAGTCGTTTGGCAAAACTGATAAGAACAGTTGGCGAGAGATTTTGGCACAGATTAAAGCTTAAAACCGCCGGAATACCTTGTGTATTTCAAGGTTTTTAAGCTGAGAAGCTGGGGCAAAAGATCCGCCAACAGCCGCAAGCAGTTTTGTCAAACGTCTGCTTTAACAAGTATGGGCAGCAAGGGAATCCCTCGCCGCCCATTTGAGCTGCTATTTCAGTCTATTGGCCGGGACAATCTTTATGTCAGTTTCCTGTAAAAAGATTCGTCAAAATGGCATACATTTGATCCCAAAAGCTTTGCTGAGGCTCCTCGATGTGAATTTCCTGAACCTGAATATTCACGCTCTTTACCTGATCCTTGGGCACCATTCCCATGGCAAGGGCGGTCTTTTCCACCGTTTCCAGATCCACCTGGGAATCAAATTCCTCCGTCAGTCTTTCATTTTCAGCGGTAAGCTGCTCCAAATAGCTCTCCATTGCCGCTGCCTCTGCCTGTGCGTTTTGCAGTTGGGTGAGCCCCACTGCCATCATGACAAGCAGAACCGCCGCTACGATCAGGCTGCCCACTGCCACCGGGTCTAAAAAGATCACGGTTTTCTTCTTCCGCTTTGCGTTTGCGCTTTTCCGGGGCTGGGCTGCGGGAAATGCAGGTGCCATCTTCCGGGCGGCAGAGCCGTCAGTATAAAAGTTCACATACAGAATATCGTGCTTTTGTGCCATCTGCATTTCCTCCTTTTCATCATAATTTTTCACAAATACGCAGCTTTGCGCTGCGGCTTCTGGGGTTTTCCTCCAGCTCTGCGCCGGAAGCGGTTATGGGCTTGCGGTTTACAAGCTTCACAAGAGGCTTTTTGCCGCACACACAAACCGGGAAGCTGGGCGGGCAGGTGCAGCCCTTTGCCCATTCGTTCATACCCTGCTTGACGATCCGGTCCTCCAAGGAATGGAAGGTAATGACCGCCAGCCGTCCGCCGGGATTTAAAAGTTCCACAGCATCGTGCATTATCGTTTCGACAGCGCCCAGCTCATCATTGACCGCAATGCGGATCGCCTGAAAGCTGCGTTTTGCCGGGTGTTGTTTTTCCCGAAGCGCCATGGGGGGCATAGCACTTCGGATAATATCCACCAATTCAAAGGTGGTAGAGATAGGCTTTTCTTCTCTTCTGCGGCAGATGGCGGCAGCAATTTGCGGTGCGTACCGTTCCTCGCCGTAGGTATAAAGGATCCGTTTGAGTTCTTCCTGCGACCAGGTGTTGACCACCTCATAGGCATCCAGGCTGTCGCCGTTATTCATCCGCATATCCAGGGGCGCATCAGTCATATAGGAAAAGCCCCGCTGTCCATCATCAAGCTGGGGAGAGGACACGCCTAAGTCCAGCAAAATGCCGTCCACGCCGGGGATGTCCAGTTCCTGAAGAACTTGCTTCATATCACAGAAATTGGAATGCACCAGTGTAACACGGTCCTGATAGGGCGCTAACCGTTCTGAGGCGGCTTTTAAGGCAATGGGGTCACGGTCAATTCCGATCAGAGTGCCGGTAGTCAGCCTTTCGGCAATACACCGGGAATGACCGGCACCGCCTAAGGTGCCATCCACATAGATGCCGCCGGGCTTGATATTTAAGCCGTCTAAGCATTCTTGAAGCAGTACGGATATATGATGAAATTCACTCATAGACCAATGGCCTCCAAAGAAGCCAGCAATTTTTCGGGAGTGAGATTTTCGGTTTCAAAGCGGTTAAATTCATCCGCGTCCCAAATCTCTGCCTGACCGGCACGACCCACGATCATCACTTCCCTGCCGATGCCGGCGTAATCCAGCAAAAACTGGGTCAGGGAGAAACGGAACTGCTTATCGGGGTTGCACTCAGTGGCGTTCATAAAGATCAGGCTGGTGGCAGCAGAGCGCTGAGAGATGGGCAGGGCGTTATAATTCTGGCTCAGGGTCTGCCAATCCGCATCGGTATAGACCGTCAAACAGCGGTGACCGCAGTTGACGCCCAGGGTCACATAAAAGTCATCCCCCAGCTCCTCACGCAGCTTTGCCGGAACAAACAAACGGTTCTTATCGTCCAGCTTTGCAGGGTATTTACCGATCATAACGCTCACCTCCGCTCCATTTTACTCCACTTAACTACCATTTTGCTCCATTTACTGACAGTATAACGGATAGAAATACAAAAATCAATATTTTTCTGTAAAAAAATCCGAAAAAATTGCAGAAAAATCCGACTTTTTCAAATTATAGAACAGTTGTTCTATAATAAAGTTCCCTTTTCGACAAGCTTCAACATTTTTCACCCTGCAGACAGCAGAAATTATTGTTTATAGCACTAATCGTAGGGGGCCGATGTGGACATCGGCCCCCTACGACCGCAGTGTAATTGGTTTGTACGATAAATTCCAATTTTGTGTTCCATCTTCCCGTATTGCAAAATAGGACGCACTTTGGTATACTATAAGAAATTATGCCCTTTGGAGGTAGCTATGAACATTATCATTGCAGGCGGCGGCAAGGTGGGTCAGACATTGGCCCGGCAGCTCTCCGCCGAAGGTCATGATCTGACGCTGATCGACCGGGATAATCAGGTTTTGGAAAAAACCGTTGACCGATACGATGCTATGGTGGTCGCCGGCAACTGTGCCTCCAAGGAGGTGCTGCTCAGTGCCGGCATTGCGGACGCGGATCTCTTGATTGCCGCCACAGCTATGGATGAAGTGAATCTTTTGTGCTGTATGACTGCCCACGGTCTGAACAAAAACCTGCACACCATTGCCCGGATCCGCACCCCGGAATACGCAGAGCAAATTATGACTATGCGGGATGTATTTCCCCTTTCTATGACTGTTAACCCGGAATTGCAGGCAGCGCTGGAAATCGAGCGGCTTTTAAAATTCCCCGGTTTCCTGCGGCGGGAATCCTTTGCCAACGATCAGACCCAGATCGTGGAATTGCGGATCGACAGCAATAGCCGGCTGTGCAACCTGCCCCTGAGTGAGCTGGGAACAGTGGTCAAATGCCGGGTACTGGTCTGTGCGGTTCTGCGTGCCGGCACCGCTGTGACCCCCACGGGTAATTTCGTTTTAAAGGAGGGTGACCGCATCTTCGTCACCGCTCCCACTGCCAACCTTGCCATCTTGCTGAAAAGCTTAGGCATTGGTACGAAAAAGGTTCGAAATGTGCTGCTTTGCGGCGGCGGACGGGTGAGCTATTATCTTGCCCGGGTTTTGGAAGACGACAAAATGACTGTGCGCATTCTGGAGTATAATCCCGCCCGATGCACCGAGCTTGCCGCCACCCTGCCGCAGACTACGGTGATCTTAGGTGATTGCAGCTCTCAGGCGACCCTGGACAGTCAGGGCTTGGAGGATATGGACGCTGTCGTCACCCTGACCGGACTGGATGAGACCAATATGGTGGTCTCCCTTTATGCCGGCAGCCGGGGGGTTGGTCAGATTATAACCAAATTAGGTCGAACTGAAAACAGCAGACTGGCAGATACTATGGCTTTGGGCAGCACCATCTCCCCCAAGGAGCTTTGCTGTAACTCCATCGTCCGTTACGTCCGGGCTATGCAGAATCAGACCGGTGCCGCCGTATCCGTCCACACCATTGCCGACGGTCAGGCTGAGGCGGTGGAATTTTTGGTGGACGAAACCACCAAAAATTGCGGCAAGCCTCTGAAGGACATCAAGCTCCGGCCCAATGTGCTGATTGCCGGCATCTCCCACGGTGCCGACTCCCAGGTGCCCGGCGGCGGCTCTGTATTCCAGCCCGGTGACACGGTGATCGTGGTCACCAGTGGACGGGGCATCCTACATACCATCAATGATATATTTGCTTGATCTGAGGGTAATTCTATGAACTACAAAATGATGGGGCGTTTTATCGCCCGGATTATCCTCATGGAAATGGTCTTTCTCCTGCCGGCGCTGGTCATCAGTCTGTGCGGCAGCGAGCAGGACGCGGTTTTCGGTTTTCTATGCACCCTTGCTATTATGGCGGTGCTCTGCGGCATCCTGTTTTTGATCTGCCGCAAATCCGGCAGGCTGTTCGGTGCCCGGGAAGGGCTTGTCTGTGTGGGTCTAAGCTGGATCACCCTCAGCCTTTTGGGCTGCCTGCCCTTTTTCATTTCCGGCAGGATACCCAATTTTGTGGATGCCTTTTTTGAAACGGTTTCCGGCTTTACCACCACCGGCGCCTCCATTTTGTCCGATGTGGAGAGCCTGCCAAAGGGACTTCTGTATTGGCGCAGCTTTACCCACTGGGTAGGCGGTATGGGCGTGCTGGTATTTCTGCTTGCCATCTCCACCGGCGGCGAGCAGGGCAAGGGCTTTACCATGCACCTGATGCGGGCAGAGAGCCCCGGCCCCGATGTGGGCAAGCTGGTTCCCAAAATGAAGCAGACCGCCATTATCCTCTACGGCATTTACATTGTGATGACTGTGCTGAATGTGGTTTTTCTGCTTTTGGGCAGGATGCCACTTTTGGACGCGGTCTGCACCGCCTTTGGCACAGCCGGTACCGGCGGCTTTGGCATCAAAAATGACTCTATGGCAAGTTACAGCACCTATATTCAGATCGTCACCACCGTATTTATGTTCCTGTTTGGTGTCAACTTTAGCTGCTATTATCTGCTGCTGCTCAAGCAGATACGGGGTGTTTTCAAGGATGAAGAGCTGCGGCTGTATTTCGCCATCGCCATTACCGCTGTTATTCTTATTACCCTGAATATCCATCAGTCTTACAGCCATTGGGGCGTTGCCCTGAAGGATGCCGCCTTCCAGGTCAGCTCCATTATGACTACCACCGGCTTTTCCACCTGCGATTTTGACCTTTGGCCTGCATTTTCCAAGGGGATTCTTTTAATGCTGATGGTAGTAGGTGCCTGTGCCGGCTCCACCGGCGGCGGTATTAAGGTGGCCCGTGTGCTTTTGATCTTCAAGAGTCTGCAAAGAAATATCCGCAAGATCCTCAATCCCCGAAAGGTGATGGTGGTGCGCAACAACGGACGGGCTGTGGACGAAAAGGTGCTGGACAACACAAATGCATACCTGTCTGCCTATGTAATCATCGTCATCATTTGCTACCTCATCATTTCCCTGGATGGGTTTTCCATTGGAACAAACCTCTCCGCGGTATTGGCCTGCTTCAACAACATTGGCCCCGGCATGGAAGCTGTGGGGCCAATGATGAATTTCAGCGGCTATGGCAATCTTTCTACCTTGACCCTTTCCATTGCCATGCTGGCAGGCAGATTAGAGATTTTCCCCATTTTGGTACTGCTTTCCCGCAGCGCCTGGAAGGGACACTAATATCAAAGGCCTGTTCCGCTGCGGAACAGGCTTTTTGATGCAAAAAATTGGAATTTAGCGCACCAACCAATCACAATACGGTCGTAGGGGCCGATGCCCACATCGGCCCTATTTCCAATGCTTTTTGTTAGGGCCGATG
>JAFTTQ010000003.1 GCA_017466665.1 Oscillospiraceae bacterium | reverse complement strand
CCACACCCTCTCCCTATGGGAGAGGTGGCAGCCCGGAAGGGCTGACTGCGAGGGCCCTCTCAGTCACGGCTTTCGCCGTGCCAGCTCCCCCCGAGGGGGAGCGGGTAAGAAGGTAAATCCCAATTTAGCACAGCTTTGCGCCGGCGGGGATGGTGTCGCTGACCATCACAAGATTCAGATTCTCATCACCCTTTTCGGTGTGGATAGCGGAAAGCAGCATACCGCAAGACTCTCTGCCCATCATTTTCCGGGGAGGCAGATTGGTGATCACCACCAGGGTCTTGCCGATCAGTTCCTCAGGCTTATAGTACTTAGCAATGCCGGAGAGGATCTGCCGGTCTGTGCCGGTACCGTCATCCAGGGTAAATTGCAGCAGCTTGTCGCTCTTTTTCACCGGCTGGCAGTCCTTGACCTTCACAGCCCGCAGATCAGACTTGCAGAAGGTGTCAAAATCTACATTTTCTTCGCTGTAAGGCTCGATCTCCAGCGCAGGCAGTGCTGCCTTTGCCTTCTCGGCATTGAAGGCGTCGATCTCTTCCATCTTCTTCACAGAATCCAGACGGGCAAAGAGGATCTCACCGGCACCCACCTTGCCGCCGGCAGGCAGGGCACCAAAGGTCTTCAGGCTGTCAAGGCCGCCGTTTTCGCAGTTAAGCTGCACAAGAATACGTTGTGTGGTCTCCGGCAGGAAAGGCTCCAGGGCAATGGCAGCAAAACGGATGCTCTCCAACAGGTTATACAGCACAGTACCCAGACGGGCCTTGTTGGCTTCATCCTTTGCCAGTGCCCAGGGGGCGGTTTCATCGATATACTTATTGGCACGGCGCAGCAGCACAAAGATTTCGTCGATGGCATCTGCCACCTTCAACTCGTTCATCTTCATTGCCACCTTGCCTGGCATTGCCAGAGCAACCGCCTTTAGCTCCTCGTCCAGTGCATCGGGAGTATTGGGCGCCATAATTTCGCCGCCAAAGTATTTATTGTCCATAGCCACGGTACGGTTGACCAGGTTTCCCAGGATGTTGGCAAGCTCGCTGTTGATCCGCTCAATAATCAGCTCATAGGTCATAATGCCGTCAGCGGCAAAGGGGATCTCGTGGAGCACAAAATACCGCACTGCATCCACGCCGAACAGCTCTACCAAATCATCGGCATAGATCACGTTGCCCAGGCTCTTGGACATCTTATCCCCCTTCACCAGCAGCCACGGATGGCCAAACACCTGCTTGGGCAGAGGCTCATCCAGTGCCATCAGAAAAATGGGCCAGTAAATGGTGTGGAAACGAACGATATCCTTACCGATCAGGTGTAAGTCGGCAGGCCAGAATTTCTTGTAATGCTCGCTGTGGTTGCCATCGGGATCATAGCCGCAGAAGGTGATATAGTTGCTCAAGGCATCCAGCCAAACATAGGTCACATGACCGGGGTCAAATTCCACCGGCACGCCCCAGGTAAAGCTGGTACGGCTGACGCACAGGTCCTGCAAACCGGGCTTTAAGAAATTGTTGATCATCTCGTTTTTCCGGCTCTCGGGCTGGATAAAATCGGGATGGGATTCAATATGCTGCATCAGCCGGTCGGCATACTTGCTCATACGGAAGAAATATGCCTCCTCCTGAGCATCCACGCACTCTCTGCCGCAGTCAGGGCACTTGCCGTCCACAAGCTGGCTCTCTGTCCAGAAGCTCTCACAGGGGGTACAGTACTTACCCTCATAGGTACCCTTGTAGATGTCGCCTTTGTCGTACATCCGCTTGAAGATCTTCTGCACCTTGGTCTTGTGCTCCGGGTCTGTGGTGCGGACAAAACGGTCGTAGGTGGTGTTCATCAGGTCCCAAATGCCCTTGATCTGGGTGCTGACACCATCCACATATTCCTGGGGAGAGATACCCGCCGCCTCGGCCTTCTGCTGGATCTTCTGACCATGCTCGTCGGTGCCGGTCTGGAAATACACATCGTAGCCTGCCTGCCGCTTATAGCGGGCAATGGCATCGGCAAGAACGATCTCGTAAGTATTGCCGATGTGGGGCTTTGCAGAGGTGTATGCAATCGCCGTGGAGATATAATAGGGTTTCTTTTCGCTCATATTCTTTTCCTCCTAAAAATGAAAAGTCGCCCTTGGATAAAACCCAAGGGCGATAAAAATTACCGCGGTACCACCTTGTTTTGCAGCTTTCGCCGCCTCATTGCGCGCGCTGACGGGCGCACCCGGGAATGCCTACCTATCGACATTCCGGCTCCCAGGCCATCTTCGGCTGTTCTTCCCGTACCCCTTTCCACCTGCCGGGGCTCTCTGACCGCTGCAAACAGCTTACTCTCCTGTTCATTGCCTTTTTTTAATTAACATATCGATTATAGCCTGAAATGCCGCATTTTGTCAACACAAATTATTGTTTAGAGTAGAAGGATAGGCGTACACGCCAAAGCCTTCCCCCTTGGGGGAAGGTGGCAGCCCGTAAGGGCTGACGGATGAGGGGTGTACTGAATACACATTGGTACTGTAAGGTGTTCCCACATTGTCCTGTACCCCTCATCAGTCAAAAATCAAAGATTTTTGACTGCTTCCCCCCTGGGGGAAGCCTTATAGAGCGTCGTACGATCAATGCAAATTTAATGTTTTTTTCTGGTCAGCAGCAGGGCAACACCGATGGCTGTGATGCCTCCGGCTAATTTCCCTAAGATCATTGCCGGCAGCAATTCCGGCGCAAAGCCGGCTGTAAAGCCCAGATGGTCACCGAACACGAATGCCGCCGATACCGCAAAGGCAACATTGACCACCTTGCCCCGGTCATCCATATCCTTTGTCATCGAAAAGGTGGCAATGGAATTGGCAAGGGTGGCGACAAGACCTGCCGCCGCCGTTTCATTGACCCTCAGCAGCCGTCCAAATGCCATCAGCGGCTTTTTCAGCAGCTTTGTGATCACAAACACCAGCGGGAACGCACCGGCAAGCACGATTGCAATGGAACCGGCTGTCAAAAAGCCCTCCTCAATAGGTGCCATACCGGGGATCAACACAAAGCCGGTCAGTGCCTGTACAATGGCTGCGGCAAGTCCCACAGTAATCAGGGCAATAATACCCTTGCCAAACCAGCCGAAGCCCTTGATCATTGCCTTTTCCGCCCGCCATAGCCCCAAGGCGATCAACGCCCCGATCAGGACAATGGGGATCAGATTTCGCAAAACCATCACAGCATCAAAGCCTGCCACCAGTCCGCCTACCAAAACACCCACAGGGATGGTAACGATCCCCGCCAAAATGCCCTTTGCAAGAAAAGGTCTGTCCTCCTCTTTCAGGATCCCCAGAGCCACCGGGATGGTAAACACAATGGTAGCGCCCAGCATAGAGCCGCAGATCACGCCGCCCAAGGCTGCTGCCTGGGGATCGGTTGTCATAGCTTGTGCCAAAGAACCGCCGCCCATATCGCAGGCTAAGATCGTGCCGGCAAACATGGCAGGATCTGCCCCCAAAAAGCGGTAAACAGGGCCTGCCACCGGCATCAAAAGGTCTGCAAGCACCGGGGCTAAGGTAATAATACCGATCATTGCCAGTGCCAGAGAGCCCATCGCCAGGATGCCCTCCTCAAATTCCTTGCCCAGTCCCAGCCGGTTGCCAAAGATCCGATCCAGCCCGCCCAGAACCGCAAATACCGCCATTATGGCGATGAGTATTTCGTGGACGGACATTTACTTCTCCTCCTGATCTAAAATCGCCACCACAGCCGCATCCACAGGCGCTTCCATACAGAACCGGGATGCCACTGTGCCGGTGACCAGCAGCACCTTATCTCCTGTGCCTGCACCTACCTGATCTGCCGCCACGATCTGCCCCTCCATGGTCTGAACCACCAAAAAGGTTTGTCCCATCAGGCAGGACGCTTTTCGGGTAGACCAAACCACCCCTGTAACTGTTCCGATCTTCAATCCGTTCCCTCCATTATTTCCTTTGCCAGCGGTGTCAGTACAGCGCCGGGTGCCGGCATCTTACCGCTTGCCCGCAGTGCGCGGGCCTCCTGGGCCGTGATCAGCCGCTTTTGTCCACCGTCTGTAAAAACGATCCCCCAGCTTTTCAGCTCCCGCCGTCCCGATGCCAGGGCTGCCGCCAAAGCACGGTTTTTGGGGGATTCCGGCAAGCCCGGGGTATAGAGCACCACCGGCTTGCCCTCGGAGAGTGCGGAAAGCACCCTTTCCTCCCCAAAGCGTAAAAGCTGCCCAAGGGTCAGACTGCCGATGACCACCCCATCATAGGGCGGTGCATCCACATAGGTGTAGCCCAGGGGACGATCCGGCTCATTTCCTATCAAAAAGGCTCTCAGCACTTTAGGATCCTCCCCAAATCGCCGCATTTCATAGCGCAGGCATTGGCCTCATCATAGTCAAGATGGACATTATCCGAAAACTCCGGGCTGATTCGTACCACCACATCATCAAAGATCAACGGACGGTCTGTATAGGTCTGCAATTTGACCACCTGCTTATCCTTGACCCCCAAAAGCTTCGCCTTTTCCGGGGTCATATGGATATGCCGTTTTGCCGCTATGACACCCTGGGAAAGCTTCACCTGTCCCATTGCGCCAATCAAGGTAGCACCGGGGCTGTTGTCCACATCCCCGGAAAGGCGCACCGGGGGCTGGATTCCCAAGGTTCTTCCGTCTGTCAAAGAGATCTCCACCTGTGCCTGTTTCCGTTCCGGCCCCAATACCGCTACATTCTGAAATTCACCCTTCGGGCCCTTCACCGTCACCCGCTCATTGGCAAGAAACTGTCCCGGCTGTGACAGGGGACGTTTGGCTGTCAGGCTGTGACCGAAAAGAGCGTGGCTCTGGGCTTTCGTTACGTGAACGTGGCGCCCGGATGCCTCCATCTCAATAAAGATCCGATCCAGCACCGCATCTATCAGCTTTTGCGTTTCCACCCAAATCCTCCTTTCTCGTTGTATAAATTATCGTTTATCGGGCTAACGCCCGATAAACAATTGGCGCGTTAGCGCCGTAAATTCCAATTTATTGTGCCTTTTCCTGAATCATCAGGATATAGACCATACTGCTCATACGGTTCAGTGCCCTGATAATATCCGGCCTGGTTGGGTTGCCATCCCGGTCAGAAAAGGCATCCACCGCAGCCAGCTCCGTACTGCGCACCAGGCTGCGCACCCAGTTAAGTTCCAGCACTGCCCTGCTGTCGCCGGAATCTGGCATAAAATGGGGGATCCCATAATACTCCTGAGGAAGGTGGCTGCGTTTTCTCTGCTCCTGCTCCGATAAGCCGCACAGGGTAAACTCCCCCACCGGCTCCTCCAGCACATCACAGGAAATCAGCCGCCTTGCCAGATCCAATATCTCCTGCAATTCCTTCTGCCGCTTGGGAACTGCCTGCTGGCACAGCAAAATTGCCGCCTCCAAATGATCCACCGCCCCCCGGAATCGGATCCGGGGGTGATTTTTCGGCACCAAAATATCCCCGTTCAAATGTGTCATATGCTCCGGCTTTTGGGAAACCTCAGCACCATTTGAAAGCCGGTAGGATTTACTTTTTGCCTGCTCCGATGGCAGGATCTCTATTCTTTGGCTGCTCAGCCAATCCCGGGCATCGCTGGTCAGCAGATCCCCTTTGCCCAAGTAAAAGACCCGTTTACCCTCCCGGTTTCGGATATTCTCCTGAACCTGCTGCTTGGTGTAGAGCATTATTTTGTACTGCCGCCGCTCTGGGTCTGTCTGCCGTGGGGCAAAATATTATCCACTTCGGTGTGGGGACGGGCGATCACATGAACGGAGACCAGCTCGCCCACCTTTTCAGCAGCAGCGGCACCGGCATCGGTAGCAGCCTTAACAGCGCCAACATCTCCCCGAACCATTACGGTCACCAGGCCGCCCCCCACCTGCTCCTTACCTACAAGCTGCACATTGGCAGACTTGACCATTGCGTCGGCTGCCTCAATGGCACCAACAAGACCTTTTGTGTCGATCATGCCCAAAGAATTTGTGTTCATAGT
>JAFTTQ010000018.1 GCA_017466665.1 Oscillospiraceae bacterium | reverse complement strand
GGGTACCCGCTTTTCTGGGATATTCTATCCCAGAATAATACCTGTTAGTTACTGGAAAAGCTCCCTCTGAAAGCTGATTTTTGGGCGAAAGTGCCCACGGCATTCGCCTGAACCTGAGCTTTTAGAGGTCAAAACATATTTTATCAGGAGGTACATTATGAAGAAGAAAATCATTGCGCTTGTGCTTGCGTTGGCACTGATGCTCACCGTCCTTGCCGGCTGCGGCAATATCGGTGTTGTAGAGGGCGGCGAAAACGGCGGCGAAAACGTTGTAGTGTCCGATCCCAGCAAGGCTTCCATCACCGTCGCTACCTGGGATGGCGGCTTGGGCAGCAAGTGGCTGGAGGATGCCGCCGCGCTGTTTGAAGAAAAGTACAAGGATGCCACCAATTTTGAAGAGGGCAAGACCGGCGTAGAAGTCAACATCGTTGCAAGCCGCAGCTTTGACGGCTCTGCCATGGCATTTACGCCCTTGACCCACGACATCTACTTTGTTGAGGCTGTTGACTATTTCGCAATGATCAACAACCGCCAGCTTGCGGATATCACAGACGTGATGACCACCCCCCTGACCGCCTACGGCGAGGAGGGTACCATTGCCGACAAGCTGAATCCCACCCTGAATGCATACCTGACCAATATCGACGGCAGCTATTACGCGATTCCTTTCTATGAAACCTATTATAGCTTTGCCTATGACCTGGATCTGTGGGATGCCAAGTCCTTCTACATCGCCGCAAACGGCGGCTGGACAAATGTCTCCGGCGACCTTTCTGCCGGCCCTGACGGCGCAGCCGGTACCAGCGACGACGGTATGCCCGCAACCTACGCAGAGTTTGCCAAGCTGATCACCCGCATTCTGGACTCCGATGTGACCCCCTTCGTCACTGCCGGTAATGCCCAGGACTATGTGGCAAACTACCTGTATCAGCTTTGGGCTGACTACGAGGGTGCTGAGCAGATGCTGCTCAACTACACCTTCGACGGCACAGCCACCGACCTGATCGATGTTGCCGCCGACGGCACTGTGACGGAGCTTCCTGATACCCAGATCACCATTGACAACGGCTATATGCTCCAGAAGCAGGCAGGCCGGTACGCGGTCTTGCAGTTCTGTGAGGATATCCTTCTTAGCAGCGACAGCAACTATAAGATCATCGATACCCACGTCAACGCTCAGAAGAGCTTTGTCAGAGGCGGCATTGCCAACGATCAGCCCATTGCCATGATTGTGGAAGGCTCCTGGTGGGAGAACGAAGCCAAGGAAGCCCTGAAGGATCTGGAGGACGGCGGCTATGAGCGCCACAACTACGCGGTTATGCCTATGCCTCACGTTACCGAGGAGCAGATCGGTCAGACACCTACCTGGCTGGCTATGAGTAACTCCTACGGCTTTGTGGCAAGCAACTGCGATAATATGGCACTGGCTAAGGAATTCATGATGTTCCTGCACACCGATGCCAACCTCTGCGCCTTTACCCAGGAGGTCAATATGACGAGAGCTCTGAACTATGAACTGTCCGAAGAGCAGATCGCCGGCCTTTCCACCTACTGTAAGTCCATTTTGGAGCTGAAGGAGACCAGCAATGTGATCTATCCTGTTTCCCTGGTGGACGAAGTTAACAACAATAACATTATGTTCGGTGCTTACACCTGGGCATGGCAGACCAATATCAATGGCTACGAGTTCAAGAACCCCTGGCTGTACTTCAAGGATGAGGCAGATACCTCCGCTGAGAAGTACTTTAACGGTCAGTATGAAAACTTCAAGACCAAGTGGAGCGCGATTTTCTAAAAGCTTACCACAGTAAGGAAGTTATATTATGAAACGAATTGATCGAATTGACCCGCCTGGCGGTGTCCGCAGAAGACACCGGGACAGGTCGGACAGAATTTTCTATACCCTTTTGATGATCCTGCCGGTGGTACAGCTTCTGATCTTCTATTTCGGTGTCAATTTTCAGTCCATCTGTATGGCATTCCAAAAGTATGACGCGAAAAACAATGTGTTCATATGGGATCTTACGAAAAACCTGACCCTTTTTAAGATCGACATTCAAATGGCGGGCTTCTGGAAGATGGTGGAAAATTCCCTGGTGGTTTGGATCTGCACCAGCCTTTCCGGAACGGTTTTGGCGGTGATCTTTGCCTATTACATCTACCGCAGAAACCTGTTTAGCAACTTCTTTAAATTTGTTCTTTTCCTGCCCTCTGTGCTGCCCGGCATATTGCTTGCGGTTATGTACAAGAAATTCGTGGGCTTGGGGATCCCTGCCTTTATGAATTATCTTTGTGAAACCACCTTGAGCGATGTATTCAATGCCGGTGCTGCCGGCGGCAGAGTCAACCTGATCACCCTGTTTACCGTGTGGGTCAGCTTTGGCCCCCAGGTGCTGGTGTACACCGGCGCTATGGATCGGGTAGACCCCTCCATTTTGGAGGCAGGCCGGATTGACGGCGCATCCCCGCTGCAGGAGTTTTTCAAGATCATTTTCCCCAATATCTCCTCCACGGTCAGCACCTTCCTGATCATCGGCGTTGCATCCATCTTCACCAATCAAAATAACCTGGTCAGCTTCCTGGGCTTTGATACCACCACAGCAGAGAGCACCTTGGGCTATTATCTGTACAAAAAGGTGTACGAGGACTTCCAGCGTAAATCCGGCTTCTGCTATGCCGCTTTCCTGGGCCTGATCTGCACATTGATCGTCATTCCGCTGGCCTTTGGCGCGAGAAAACTGTTTGACAGGGGGGATGACTGATATGCGGTTGAAGCCACATAAGACAAGAAAGCCCGACGCCCTGAGCATTGCCATCGGCATCCTGCTTTGCGTATATGTGATCGGCCTGTTTGCACCGATGGTATGGACGGTCATCATCTCCTTTATGGATCCCGATGCCTATTATAGCTTCTATCAGGAGGGCACCGCGGTTCCCTTCACCTTTACGGTGGAGAATTTTAAGAATGCGATCCCCCATATCAAGGTCACCTCGGAGACGACTTCATTGACCTACAATATGGTGGGCCTGTACATCAACTCCTTGAAATTCGCGGTATTCAGCGCCCTGTCGTTTACCGTTTGCTCTACGCTGGTCAGCTACCTGACCGCAAGATTTGATTTTAAGTTTTCCAAGATCGTCTATGCCTTTGTGATCGTGGCCATGAGCCTGCCCATCGTAGGCAGTATGCCCTCGGAGATCCAGATGCTGCAAAATCTTGGTATCTACGGTCAGTGGATCAGCGTGCCTATTTTGCGTTTTAATTTCTTAAGCGTGTATTTTCTGGTGTTCCATGCCACCTTCCGGGGCATTTCCAAGGAATATTCCGAGGCGGCAAAGATCGACGGTGCATCCAATGTGCGCATTATGCTCCAGGTAGTGGTTCCCCAGGCAATGAACATCATCGTGACAGTCTTTGTCATTATGTTTATCACCTACTGGAACGATTACCAGGTGCCGATGCTGTACCTGAAGGATTACCCCGTTGCCGCCTATGCGGTGTACCAGTTTGTCAACACCACCCGTAACGCCGCCTTCAACAGCTCTGTTCCGCTGCAGATGGCAGGCACTTTGCTGATGACCCTGCCTGTGCTGATCACGGTCATCATTTTCAACAAGCGTTTAAGAGTATCCGTTTCGATTGGAGGAATCAAAGGCTAATGAAAAAAAGAGTTTCTTTGCTCCTTGCCTGCCTGCTGGTTCTGACCCTGTGCCTGACGGCAATGGTGGGGGCTGAAAAGGATGTGGTAAACACCATCAGCCTGCCTGCCGCCCTGATTAAGGGACACAGCTATGACCTGCAAATTGCCGATGCCAGCCTGAGCGTCAACGGTGAAAGCTGTGAAGGCACCTTTGTGGCAGAGGGCACCCAGGCAGTGATCGCCTATACCGATGGGGAGGGGAGCGCCATTGCTTCTTACACCCTGCCGGTGGTCGATACCAAGGATTCCGCCGACCACTGCGCCTACTTCTATGATCCTTCCGGCGCGGTCTCCAAGGTGGAGAATGAAAACAATATTGCCCTGTCTTTTTCTCAGGACAGCACCGTTTCTTTCCTGACAAAGCTGAATCCTGAGGACTTGGCGATGTATTTTACCGCAGTGGAGGGCAAGACCAATTTTGAATCTGTCAGCTTTACCATGACGGATGCCCAAAATGCCACCGTCAAGGTGACCTTTACGGTGGATACCGCGGCAAAGACCGTTTCCCAGGGCAGCCAAAAGGCTGAGCTGGAGGACTTAAATGACATCGTTCAGCTTCGCTATAAGGACGCTTCCCAAAAGCTGATGCTGGGCAATGACAAGGCACTGCTTTCCTGCGAAAAGGACGACAGCGGTGAAGCTTTTCAGGGCTTCCCCGGCGGCGTGTACCTAACTGTCAGCTTTGCCGGTGTCAAGGGTGCAAGCACCCTGAATATGACCAGGCTGGGCAATCACGCCCTGGGTCATAAGAACAGTACCAGCCCGGATATGACGGAGCCGACCATGGTGTTTACCTCTGCGGTTCCCAGCACCATGTATATGGATGATGTGTTTGCCTTCCCCGCATATGAGGTTTACGATGTGCTCAGCCCGGTTACGGAAAGCAGTGTGACGGTGGAGGCACCGGACGGCACGGTCTATACGGAGAGCTTCACCGTTTCCCAGTACGGCAAGTACAAGCTGACCAGTACCGCTAAGGATGCCTGCGGCAATCAGGCAAAAACAGTGAAGATGATCTTCGTCAATGATGATGTGGCGCCGGAGCTGACAGTTTCCCAAATGGAAAGCACCTCCTACAAGGTAGGCGACGCGGTGAAGATCCCCGGCTATACCGTCAGTGATAATTTGGGCGAATATAATGTGGATGTAATTCTGTTCTTGCCGAATAGCGAAATTCGGCTTCTGACCCACGATGCCACCGGTGAGATCACCTACTGCCTGACGGATTCTTCTCTGTACAGCGCCAGCTTCATTGGTGATAACAGCTCCTTTAAGGCAGAGCAGGCCGGTAAGTACACCATCCGTTATGTAGCTTATGACGACCAGCATAACCGGGTCGTTCAGGAGCTTAGCTTCCAAGTGCATTGGTAAGGAGGTAGACGAAAATGAAAAGAAAGCTTTCTTTTGTCCTTGCTATGCTTATGCTGGTAAGCTGCCTGCTGTGCGCCTGTAAGCCCGAAGATAATACGCCTGCACCGCTGAAAACACAGCTTACGGATAAATTCCTGGTACAGCAGGGGGCATCCAATTATGTTTTGGTGCTGCCCAACAGTGCCATGAAGTATGAGACCTTTGCCGCTGAGGAATTTGCCTATTTTATTGAGCAGGCCACCGGCTGTAAGCTGGAAACCGTTACGGAGACCACCGTGCCCGAGGGCAAAAAGTACATTTCCCTGGGCAAAACCAATCAGTTTATGGCGGCATTCCCCGATGAAACACTTGCTGAGGTGGATGGCACCATGTCCTCCTACCTCATTGCCTCCAAGGACGATAACATCTATATCGCCGGCAGTGACGACCACCGGGGTCAGGCAGTGCTGTGGGGCGTGTATGATATCCTCACGGATCTGATCGGCTATACCTATTATCACGACAGCGAGATCTACTATGTAGAATCTGCTGATGTGAACCTGTGGCAGTATGAGAGAAATGTGGTGGTTCCTTCCTTTGATATGAGAACCCACTCCACCAGCTACATTTACGCATTCCCCAATGATACCCACGGCACAAGACTGCGTTACATCAACTTCTCCCGGGGTCTGGAATGGGATCCTATGACCGTTGGTCACAGTCAGGTCTATATTTTCCTGGCTCCCAGAGATATGGATCAGAACGGTGTGCGATATGGCGACAGCCATCCGGAGTGGTTCCTGGATCCCACAGCCCCCAGCGTAGCCAAGAACGAGAACCAGCTGTGCTGGACTGCCGGCGGCGACCCGGAAAGCCTGGATCTTTTGCAGACCGTCATTGCGGAAGAGATGCTGCAATATGTGATGATGGACTCCGAGGCGACCTTCTTTATGCTGGGTCAGCAGGATACGGAGTATGTTTGCCAGTGTGACGGCTGTACCAAGGCGCTGAATGAGTGGGGCGGTTCCGCCTGTGGCTTGCAGATCGACTTTGTCAACGGTGTGATTGAAAAGACGGAGGCACTGATCGATCAGCAGGCACCGGGCAGGGAAGTGCTCTATGCCATCTATGCCTATAAGCCCACAGAAACACCCCCTGTAAAGACCGATGAAAACGGAAACTATGTGCCTTACAGTGACCGGATCATTCCTCACGAGAAGATGCGTGTGTTCTTCGCTCCTGTGCGGCTGAATTTTGGTTTCCCCTACGATTCCCCCCACAATGCCGATGCCTATAAGAATCTGCTGGGTTGGAACGCTGTATGTACCGATGAACAGCTTATGGTCTATACCTATGACCTGAACATCCATCAGTACTTTGTCAACTTCTACAATCTCGGTACGATTGCCAGCCATATGCAGGACTATGAAAAGGCAGGGGTTTCCTACCTGCTGAGCCAGGGTATTTCCGATGCCAACGCCACCTGCTTTGATGAGCTGCGTGCCTATTGCATCTCTCGGCTGATGTGGGATACCAGCCTGAATACCCAGGAGCTGGCTGCGGACTTTATCGATCATTATTATAAGGATGCGTCTGATGCTATGCAGACCCTGTTTGATATGATTGTAGAGCAGAACGCCTGGTATTTAGCAGTAGAAGATCCCGGCAGCGGTGTTGCCACCGGCCTTACCTACAATACCACCTGCTATCCCCGTGCCTTCGTGGAGAAGATGGATGCCCAGATCTTTGCTGCAATGGATGCCATTGCCCACTTAGAAGGTTCTGACCCTGAGCAGTATGAGCTGCTGAAGGCCAGAATTATGAAGGAATACATTTCCAACATTTATCTGAAGATGGTGCTGTATAAGGATTTCTATACTGAGTCCGAGATCAATGAAATGGAAGAGCTCTGGACATACTACACCGATTATTGGCAGATCAAGCGCGGCGGTGAGGGTGCGGCCCTTCCCGACCTGTTTGCCTGAAACCTGAAAATCTGCCGGGGCAGCAGCCCTGCCCCGGCAGATATATTAATGCAGAATGCTGAATGCATAATGCAGAATCTATATACTCTAAATCGGAATTTATCTTACTAACCTCATTCAACGTACTCGTAGGGGCCGATGCCCACATCGGCCCTGTTGGAGGTTTTTTATTAGGGCCGATGTGCCTCAATCGGCCCCTACGATTAGTGCGATAAACAATAATTTGCCTTTTTAACTTTGCATATTCAGGGCATTTGCCCTTCTGATATAAAAACCCATCCATAGGAGGATGTTTTATGAAAATCGATTTAAACGGACAGTGGAAATTAAGCTCTTCCCAGTATGCGGATTTGGATGCTGCCGTGCCCGGTTCGGTACTCAGTACACTGCTTGCGCATAAGCTGATCGACGATCCCTTTTACCGGGACAACGAGGAAAAGGTTCGCCAGTGCCTGAAGGAGGACTATACCTTCAAAAGAAGCTTCCATATGACCGAGGAGCAGCTTTTGGGGCATAACTATTTGTTTATGGATGGTATTGATACCATTGCCAAGGTTTTTATCAACGGCAATTTGATCGCGGAAATGTTTGATATGCATACCCGCAAGCGCATTTTGCTGGATAACGGCATTTTGCGTAAGGAAAATGAGATCCGCATCGATTTTTCCAATGTCTATGATTACATCGAAAATTACCCCGGCAAGGAGACCTTTCAGACCTTTGCCGTG
This sequence comes from Oscillospiraceae bacterium, assembly GCA_017466665.1. Classification (GTDB taxonomy): domain Bacteria; phylum Bacillota; class Clostridia; order Oscillospirales; family Oscillospiraceae; genus Faecousia. The sequence goes on along the minus strand of JAFTTQ010000018.1, from coordinate 6,195 downwards.
ACCCATCCTAACGGGCCTGTGATCCGTAAATCCCATCATATGCTTGGCTGGGACTGGGGCCCCGATTTGGCGGATATGGGCATATACCGGGATATTTATATTCTCTCTACTGACTTGGGCTATCTGGATTCCTTCCGCCATGAATGCACCTTCCTGAAAAATGGCAGTGTGCGTGTAGATGTGGAAACAGAGCTTGTCTGTCATACCCAGGGCAAGATGGTGGCCAGCCTTTCTATGGATTCCGACGGTACCTGCCTGCAGGCTAAGCTGCCGCTGATGGAAAGCGGCAAGGTATCCTTCCTGCTGAAAGAGCCAAAGCGCTGGTATCCCATTGGCTTCGGTGAACCGAATCTATATGATCTGACCTTTGATCTGGAGGGCAACAACGGCGAAAGCCAGCAGTACACCTACCGCATCGGCATCCGGGAGGTGGAGATCGACAATTCCCCGGATGAATACGGCACCAATTTCTGTGTGCGCGTCAATGGGGAAAAGGTGTTCCTGAAGGGCTCCAACTACATCCCTGAGGACAATATTCTTGCCCGCTGCGATAAAGCCCGTAATCACCGGATTTTGGAACTGGTAAAGAATTTTAATCACAATGTGATCCGGGTTTGGGGCGGCGGCTATTATCCCGACCAGTGGTTTTACGATTACTGTGATGAAAACGGCATTTTGGTGTGGCAGGATCTGATGTTTGCTTGTGCCTCCTACAATGTTAACGATGCCCATTTTAGAAACCTGATCGTGGAGGAGACCATCGACGCTGTCAAGCGGTTCCGCCACCACGCCAGCGTATTCTATATTGCCGGTGACAATGAGTGTGAGGACGGTGTCAACGGTCACGAGCCCTTTTTGATGGAGCAGTACCGGGTCATGAGTCAGGAGATTTTAGTTCCCTTGATGAAGACCCTGACCAGCACCTTCTATGCTTATACCTCGCCTCATTCCAAGGTGATGTTCTGTATGCAGAACGACCACGACCATTTTGATACCCACTATTGGGGCATCCGGGATGCAAAGCTGCCCCTGGAGAAGTTCAAGTCGGTTTATCCCCGTATGCTCTCCGAAGTGGGCTGGGAGTCCTTCCCTATGATGGATACCAACCGCAGCTATGCCCTGGAAGAAGATATGAAGATCGATTCCAAGGTGATGCTGTCTCACGAAAAGCGCCCTGGCGGCAATCAGACGGTAGAATATTATGTAAACTCTCGCTATGGCAAGCCCGGCTCTTTCGAGGAATTTATCTACCTGCAGAATTTGGTGCAGGGCGAGGCCATCAAGATGGCGACCGAGCATCTGCGCACCAGCAAATTCCGCTGCAACGGCATTATGTACTGGCAGCTCAACGACTGCTGGCCGGGACTTTCCTGCAGCTCTGTGGACTACAATTTTGGTCTAAAGGCGCTGCACTATTTCTCCAAAAAGTTCTTTGCGCCCCACCTGATCGCGGTGGACGAAGCCGATGGCAAGCTGACTGTCAGCATTGCCAACGATACACCCAAGGCAGAAAGCTACCGGGTGCTGTACCGCTTTATGGACTTTGCCGGTCAAATTTTGGATGAAAAGACCTTGACTGCCCAGGTGGATAAAACAGACGATGCCGATGTGCTGGTGATCCCCACGCCCTTTGACGATTGGGATACCGATAAGCTGGTATATGTGAAGCTGACGGATATGGACGGCAATTTCCTCTCCGAAAACTTCTACCAGCACTGCCCGGATAAGGATATTTCCTATCCTAAGGCAAATATAACCGTGAAGGCAATAGATGCCTACACGGTGGAGGTGACTGCCGACACCTTTGCAAGAAATGTATTTTTGCAGTGCGGCGGCACGGATCGGATCTTTTCCGATAACTTCTTCAACCTGCTAAAGAATGAATCCAAAATCATTACATCCCATACGCCGATCGATATGGATAAATTGACAGTGATGTCTGTCAATCAGGTGAATTTTCAGAAAGAGGGGGGTAAGCAATGAACAATACACCGCAGTTTCAGCCTTGGAATAAATACGAAGAGGATTTAGAGATCTTCACAAAGCGGTTTTTGGATAACCAGCTTAAGGAGCGGTGTTTCCAAAAAATCATGGATTTTGATGTAAGCTTTGCCTACTCCGATGAGCCTGTGCCCTATGAGCAGGCAAAGGATCTTACTTATGCGCCAATTACCATCGGCGGTGTTTGGGCAGAAAAAAACTTTGCCTGCGCCTGGTTCCATCTGACTGCCGCCTTGCCGGAGGGTACAGATGTTTCGGAGCTGTATCTGGATTTCCAAAATGAGGGCGAGGCACTGCTGGTGGATGAGACCGGCTCTGCCCTGAAAGGCTTTACCTTTGGCTCTCCCAGCTTTGGCATCGTGGATCCTACCGTGGAAAAGCGGTATTACCCTTTGAAAGATTTGATCGACGCACAGGGAAATATCGATTTGTACATCGACGGTGCATCCAACAGCATTTTGGGCGAATATCTCAATGGCTGCTCGCATTTGAAGTCTGCGGCGGTGGTTCGCCGGGATGTCCAAATGCAGGATATTTACTGGGATTTTGATGTGCTGATGGATTACGTCGGTGCGGTAACGGCAGAGGATCCCAAGAAATTTGAAATTTTAAATGGACTGCGCTCTGTGCGCAATCTGATTACGTACAACGATCCCCGGTGGTATGAAAAAGCAAAGGAGATCACAGGAAAACTGCTGACCCTCTCCGGCTGCGACGATACCCAGGTCACCGCCGTGGGGCACGCCCATTTGGATCTTGCCTGGCTGTGGCCTATCCGGGAGAGCTACCGAAAGGCAAAGCGCACTTTATCCAATATGCTCTATCTTTTGGAGCTGTATCCCAATTTCCAGTTTGTGATCCCCCAGCCCCAGCAGCTTGCCTGGGTAAAGGAACAGGATCCTAAGCTTTACGAGAAGATCAAAAAGTATGAAAAAGAGGGGCGTATCGAGATCGTCGGCGGCGGTTGGGTGGAAAATGATACCAACGTGCCCTGCGGAGAGTCGTTAGCCCGTCAGGAGCTGTACGGACAGAAGTTCTGGCAGGAGGAATTCGGTCACTATGTCCGTCTGCGCTGGCTGCCGGATACCTTCGGATACAGCGCCTGTATGCCCCAGGTTTTGAAGCTGTCGGGTCAGGATAACTTTATGACCATCAAAATATCCTGGTCCAATCGGACACTGTTTCCCTATAATACCTTCCGCTGGGCAGGTATTGACGGCAGCGAGGTAACGGTACATATGCCCCCCGAGGGCAACTATAACTCCGTTGCCGGCCCCAAGGCACTGCTGAGTGCCAAGAAGGGAGTGAAAAAGACCGATCCCCAGGATAAGCTGATGCTGGTCTACGGCGTGGGTGACGGTGGCGGCGGCCCCTCCGAAGCCATCGTGGAGCGCAATATCCGCACTGCCAATGTGCCTTATCTTCCTAAGGTGAAGTTTGGCTCTGCCCAGAGCTACTATGACAACCTGAATCCGGCGGATTTACCGCTGTATCAGGGCGAGATGTACCTGGAAAAGCACCGGGGCACCTATACCTCCCAGTCCAACAACAAAAACTTCAACCGTCAGTTTGAAGAAAAAATGCTTTCCTTAGAAATGCTTTTGGCAAGCCGAGGCTTGCAGGGAGATAAGGCGGAAATGGATAGGCTGTGGAAGGAAGCCCTGCTTTACCAGTTCCACGATATTCTCCCCGGTTCCTCCATTGCCCGGGTGTATGAGGAGACCAATACCGCCTATGCGTCGCTGTTTACCAAGCTGGATCAGCTTGCCGGCCAGCAGGGTGTCAGCTTTACCCCCAGTAAGGAGGGTAAGCTGCTGAATCTCCGGGGTGAACAGGTCAACAAGCTGGTAAGGGCAGGGGAGCGGTACTTCCTGTATCAGGGAAATGATACTGCTATCAGCCCGGTATGCTATGCCGGCGGCACAGAATTAGACAGCATTGATACGGTGGAAACCGATTTCTATACGGTAAAAATGGCCGGGGACGGCTCCTTTGCGTCCATTACCTTGAAAGCCACCGGCCAGGTGGCAGTGGAAAATGCCAACAAGCTGCGGGTATTCATCGATACCGGCGATGCCTGGGACTTCGAGGATGATTACCGGGATCAGCCGGAAATGTATATGCAGCTGGAAAGCACGAAGGTGCGCAGCTTTGACGACCTGACTGAGATCGTGCAGAGCTACCGTTTCCAAAACTCCACCTTGGTGCAGACCATTGCCCTGCATGAGCACCTGCCCTATATCCAGATCGACCACGATGTAAACTGGCAGGATACGGGCTATATGCTGCGGGCAGAATTTTTGCCCAAGGTATGGGACGATGTGGTGCACAGCGACATCCAGTTTGGCTACCTGGATCGTCCCACCACCGATAACGATGCCCACGAAAAGGCACAGTTTGAAATCTGCTGCCAGAAGTGGTTTGACCTCTCCGATGACAACCGGGGCTTTGCTGTTTTGAATAACGCAAAGCACGGCTTTATGTGCAAAAATGGCATCATCTCTCTGAATCTGCTGCGTTCCACCGACTATCCCTGTGTGGCAGGAGATCAGTTCCCCAGCTATTACAGCTATGCGCTGTATCCCCACACCGGCGGCTTCGACCCGGTGAAGGTAGATGCACTGGCAAATCAGTACTGCGCCCGTGATCTCTACGGCAGGGAAGGGGCACAAATGCCTGCATTTGACAGCCCACAGATCCAAATTACAGCCTTTAAGCCTGCCTATGACGGTAACGGCTTTGTCCTCCGCTGCTTTGAGCGAGCCGGAAAAGCAGCCAGCGCCAAGCTGACCCTTCCTGCCGGTTATCGTCTTGCGGGCGAGGTGGATCTGCTGGAGGATCCGATGGGCGAAATCAGCGGGAATATCTCCTTCAAGCCCTTCCAGATCCGTTCTTTGCGCATAGTGAAGGAGAGTCAAGGATGAAAAAAGCACTTTCTTTAATATTAGCTGCCCTTTTGCTGCTGTCAGCGGCAGGCTGTGGGCAGAAGGAACTAACGGCAACTGACCCGGCGACTAAAGCGCCCACCCCCACGGTGAGCAGCAAGCCAGTGATCAACAACCAGTTTGAAGCCACCGGGATGCTGGCAGAGGGGCAGTCTGTGACCCTGACAGCAGATCGGCTTTCCGGGGAGATTACTTGGTCAAGCAGTGACCCTGCCCGTTTGACAGTGGATGCTGCCGGTACGGTCACCGCACTGGCAAGCCGGGGAACAGTCACGGTTACTGCCGCCGCTGGGGATCAGGTTCAGCTTTGGGAAATCCCACTGTGTGAACAAACCCCCTATGGCAGTGTCAGCCTGGTATCTTCCGACGAGGGTTTGCTGATCGGTGTTTGGAACGGTGCCTTCAACTGGTTCGACGAGACCTATATGAAGCTGATGTACGATGCCGGCATCAATCTGCTGATCGGCGTCAAGGATAAGTGGATCTGGGAGGGTGACGGCGCGCCAATGCTGGATCTGGCAGAGCAGTATGGCATTTCCATCATTGCGGATCTGCGGGACTGGGACGGTGAAACAGTTCCCGAATATGCCGAATATCCGGCACTGAAGGGCTTTTTGCTGTTTGATGAGCCCAGTTCCCCTGCATTTGCGCATTTGGCAAATCTGAAGGATCAGTTTGAAGCAGTGATGCCGGAGGATCTGATGTTCTTTGTAAACCTGTTCCCGGAGGCCTGCAGCTACGAATCTCTCTTTGGCGATGACTATGATCCTGTTTTTGTGGATTATGAAAAGTACTATTTGGACTATTTTATAGATACGGTGAAGCCGGAATGCATTTCCTATGATGCCTATGCCCTGCAGGAGGGCGGCTATATCCGCACCTCCTACTTCCATAATTTTGATATTGCTGCCCATCGGGCAAAGCAGGACGGCCTACCCTTTTGGTACACCCTGTGCACCTCTGGCCATTGGACTACCGACGGCAGGTATGTGACCCCCACAGACAAAGAGCTGCGCTGGCAGATGCTGCTGGGTATGACCTACGGTGCGGAGAATTTGACCCACTATGTGCTGACCTCTCCCGATGAAGGCGACGACAATATGCTCCAGTATGCTTCCTGGCAGCCCACGGAGATTTACGATTATGTCAAGCAGGTCAATCAGGAATTTTTGACTTGGGATGACATCTACATGAGCTATGAATGGGTGGGCACGGCGGCACTGGATGCAGATTCGGAAACAAAGTGGGG